>JAEWSZ010000102.1 GCA_023397905.1 Bacillota bacterium
TCATATACTTCGCATTACTGCGTCAGATTTCCTGTCCTGCGGTACTCACCTATCACATAGGCTCTGTTCCTCGGCAGTCATCTTCCTTGTACTGCTCGTATCTGCCATTTCAAATTTTAGAATGATATATATTCTGCATTGCTGCATTACATACATCTATCATTTCCAACCTCTAAAAGCGTTGTTGTCACTGCTTTTCAAGGTTTTTTCGCTGTTCATTTGTCACAAACAGCTTAATTATAATATCACGTCATTTACCCGGTGTCAACACTTTTTTAAATTTCTTTCGGCTGAGCAAACAGCCTGTCTGTCCTTTAATCTGTGCTGTCCAAAGTAGCGACGGCTTATATATACTAACACAATTCGGTTTTTATTGTCAAGGTTAAACCATGTATTTTATTTTGATTATGGACAATTATTCCGAAATATATCATCATACTTAATGTGTTCTAGAAAGTTCTGCTGTTTTCTTACAGATACAAGGTTTATATATGACTTTTTCCCGCCTTTCTTACGGCCATGTTTTTGCGTAAAACAAATGATAGAGGTTTAAATCTATAAAAGGCAGGTTATGACTTAAATTTCTGCGTTTAATATTGCGGGGTTTTCCATATATTAAAAATAGCGGGGCTTATGCACCGCTATTTTGATATTTACAAGTATTTTAATCTTTTAATTATGGTCTTTTATTACAGTCTTTTAATATATATTATAGTCTTTTTGCTACAGTCTTTTTATTATAGACACTCTATTGCCGCATCTGTTGAATTTTACCCTGTCGCACAGCTGCTCCACAATGATCAGGCCTCTTCCGTGTTCGCACAGGGATTCATTCCTGGACTCGATATATTCATCCAGCCTCTCCATATTCATCTTATCCGTAAAACCACAGCCTTCGTCTTTTACGCTGATATATAAAGAATCGTCATTCAGCAGCTTGAAAGTTACTTTAGCCACCTTTTCATCTTCGCAATTATTGCCATGGCACATGGCATTGACTATCAATTCATTGAGCACCACTTTTATTTCAAATAAAATATCATCGCACACACAGTGCTCCGATTGTATGGTCTTCAGAACTGAGTCAATAGTGCAGGCAAGTCTTCTGATATCATGCCTGACGGTAAAAGTAACGGCTTTCACAATTACACCCACCTAAATCTATAATAATAAATTAATACCCCATATTTATTGATGTAAACATTTATATTTATAAATTTATAGCAAGCTTCTAAATTTATCCAGAATTTTCTTTTCCATTCTGGATATGTACATCTGAGATACACCGAATTTTTCAGCAATTTGCTTTTGCGTATAATTATGCATATAGCGCATTGTGATGAACTCCCTCTCCACTTCACCGAAAAATTTGAGAGTTCTCTCCAGGAAATCCCTGTTTTCAATTTTCTCATAGGTCTTCTCGTCATAGCCCAGAGTATCGCCAAAATCGGAATCATTATCCTGATAAACGCTCTGGTCAAGCGATTTGATGGTGTTTGAGCTGCCTGCTTCAATTATTTCAAGCACGGTTTCCACGCTGATCCCCATATGGGCCGCTATTTCATCCGCCCTGGGTATCCTGCTGAGCTTCTGTGTCAATTCATCACGTGCGTTGTTAAGGCTCTGCCTTGCCTCATAAAGCCTTCTTGGAATTTTTATCGTAGTGCTTTTGTCCCTGAAGAATCTTTTGATCTCTCCAAGGATGGTAGGCGTGGCAAAGCTTATAAATTTTACGCCCTTGTCCGGGCTGAACCGCTCCACGGCCTTGATCAATGCCATGCAGGCCACCTGAAAAATGTCGTCGTAATCCACTCCCCGGTTGACAAATTTCCTGGACAGAAATTCCGCAAGGCTCAAATATTTGGACACTATGGCATTTCTATAAGAAACATCCCCGGTATTGATGTATTGCATAAACAATTCCGAATCTTCCGCTTTTAACATCTTCTCATTTATTTGATCCATAGATTAATCTCCGATCTTTTTGGTCATAACTATGGAATAGTCTTCATTATAAAGCTCAACAGAATCCATAAGGGCTTTCATGATATATAAGCCGTACTCGTTCTCCAGCGATTCGCTGAAACATTTCAGCTGGAATTCCTCACCCGTGAATGTAATTTTAAGCTTATTGCCGTCAATGTCGAAGGCCACCCTGTACTGGCTTATTTCTTCTCCTGCTTTAGACAATATAATATTACAGACCTCAGATACAGCTACCTTGATATCCTCCACCTCATCAATATTGAAACCTATTCTGTTGGCAACACTTGAGGCGGCCAGTCTTGCGGTACTGACATATTCGCCCTTGGCCGGTAAAATAAGTGTAACTCTGTCGGAAATATCATTATTCATATGCCGATCTCCTTTTAATTATTAAAAAATAGGTACACGGTTATGTGTACCCATGATTAGTCAGGCGTAAACTCTTTATTCTTCAAGTTTGAACAATTTATCCAGGCCTGTGATAATAAATAATTTTTTAATATTATCTTTTAGGTTGCAGATGTGAATATCGTTATTATCCTTGCGTATTTCCTTGAGCGCGCCGACAAGTATCCCCAGGCCGGTGCTGTCAATATAGGTCAATTCCCTGCAATCTATAAAAATATCACCCCTGCACGAATTAACTACTTCGTTCAATTCGTTTTTAAAGGATTGAGATGTATAAATATCAATCTCACCCGAAAGGAATATCCTGGTCTTGTCACCTTCTAAATCCCTGGTTACTTTGAGTTCACTGCTTTCCATACTATAAGCCCCCTTTGCCTGTAATATAACGCCTGCGCCGAAGCCGTCCGGCGTTGTTCAATCAATTTATTTTGCAAACAACTTTACCAGCTTTAGTATCAGGTCCAGATTTTCCGCCCCCGCCCTGATAACCAATATTTTCTCGGGCCCGACCACATCCAGGCCTTTAAAAAATTCACTGTTTGTCACGTCAATACCATATAGCTGAGGTTCGGTATCCTTATATGTCTTGGGCTTTCTCTCGCTGTTCATATCCTTTGGTTCTTCCCATTCGTCTACCACCCGGAGCTTTAAATAATCGCTCTTTGACACATCGATATCCAGATCCTTTGCAATGCCTCCCATATCCATAAAGGCCCCATTGGTGGCATAGCTGTCATAAGCGTATTTATTCACCAGAAACAAATCCGTATCAGAGGCGGCTATGAGCACCATGGCCTTCTGCATGTATGCATAGGCCTGAGGATCATTTGAATCCCCGGACAGCATGGCGGAATCAACGGAAATTTCCTTAATTTCAGGAACGTTTTCTTTGATCTTATTCTCGAAACCGTCCACGGCCTGCTGATTTACGATTCCCAGCATTCCAATGGTTATATCCGGCTCCACTCTTGTGACAAAGGATCTTATTGTAAATGCTATGACAATAACAGCTATAATGCCAATCAATATATGAAACTTATGATAATGAAAAAAGTTGTCGGCCTTTTTCCTGTCTATCCCCACCTTTTGAAAGGCTTTATCCGTATAAGTTTCCTTTCTCTCGACCTTTGGCTCATCCACCTCATAGCCCATTATTATCCGGTATGCGTCGGTGCACTTCTGAAAGGTATATTCGGCGCTTTCATCAAGGTTGCCTTCCTGCTTCAGAATACGATGCTTTTTGAGTATGACGTCATATCTCTTTTCAATTTCTTCCTTTGAGGAGTCCTTTGTGACTCCCAGTATTGCTCTTGCCTCTTGCAATGTGTATTTCATAATTAATCACCATGTGCCCCATATGTGCAAATCCGTCCCCATTGACTTTCTGAACTTTTCAGGCCCTTTTCCATCACGGGGGTTAATATATAAAATCAGGTATCTCAATCCCTGGGCTTCATCGTCGGGAACAGCAGAATATCCCTGATGGAAACCGAATCTGTCAGCAGTATGATAAGCCTGTCAACTCCGACTCCCAATCCGCCCGTAGGAGGCATCCCATATTCCAATGCGGTTACGTAGTCCTCATCCATCATATTTGCTTCTTCATCGCCGGAGTCCCTCTTCTTGACCTGGTTTATAAATCTCTCTTTCTGGTCGACAGGGTCATTCAGCTCCGAATAGGCATTTGCCATCTCTCTTCCTGTTATAAACAATTCAAACCGCTCGGTAAGTTCCGGGCAATCTGGCTTTCTCTTGGTAAGCGGCGATACTTCCACCGGATAATCATATATAAAGGTAGGCTGGATCAGATTTCCCTCGGCAAATTCTTCAAACATAAGGTTCAGAATGTCTCCGCGTGTCATACCTTCCTTTACGTGAACCTTCTTTTCTTCCGCTGCGGCCTTTGCCTCCTGATCCGTCTTTATACCGTCAAAGTCGACGCCCGCATATTTCTTGACAGCCTCTATCATTGACAGCCTGTTCCATGGCGGAGTCAGGTCAACCTCCTGCCCCTGATATACTATTTTTGTCGTTCCAAGGGTTTCCAGCGCTACGGTTGAAAAAAGGCTTTCGGTAAGCTCCATCATACCCTTGTAGTCGTTGTATGCTTCATATACCTCCATCAGGGTGAATTCAGGATTATGCTTTACGGACATTCCTTCATTCCTGAACATTCTGCCCATTTCATATACCTTTTCCATACCGCCCACTATAAGCCTCTTAAGATACAGCTCGGGAGCTATTCTGAGGTACAGGTCGATATCAAGGGTATTGTGATGGGTGATAAAAGGCCTTGCGGTGGCGCCGCCGGGAATTGTGTTCAGCAGCGGGGTATCCACCTCCAGAAATCCCCTGTCATCCAGGAATTTTCTGATAGCTTTGATTATTTTGCTTCTGAGTATAAATGTATTTTTTACTTCCGGGTTTACAATCAGGTCAACATACCTCTGCCTGTATCTCAAATCGGTATCCTTCAAGCCGTGCCATTTTTCCGGCAGGGGCTGAAGCGATTTTGACAAAAGCGTGATTTCTTTGACCTTTATGGATATCTGGCCCATATGTGTCTTGAATATCTCGCCTTTTACTCCCACGATATCGCCTATATCATATTTTTTGAACATTTCATAGCTTTCGTCTCCAACCTCGTCTTTTCTGACGTACAGCTGAATCCGGCCGTCCCTGTCCTGCAGATCGCAGAAACCGGCCTTACCCATTCCCCTTTTGGACATAAGCCTTCCTGCAATGGAAGTCTGCTGGCCTTCCAGCGCTTCGAAATTGTCTAAAATATATTTAGCTGAATGAACCACATCATATTTTACTATTTTAAAAGGATCACTGTTTTTATCCTGTAAATCCTTCAGCTTTGCACGTCTGATCTTAAGTATCTCGCTTAAATCCTGTTCTTCATTCTGCTGATCCAACTGCATATTCTCGTCCGACATTGACATCCTCCAAAAGTTTGCTCATTAGTGATTTTTATAATAACGGCGCCAATTGCCCGGCTCCGTTCGCCTCGCTACAAAAAACAGTCTACATCCTTAATGTAAACTGTTAGTCTAATTATATATTAATTTTGCTTTAAGTGGCAACAAATTATTGTATACATTAATTTTTTACTTTGATATTTCAAGTATCTTAAATTTTATCGCTCCGTCCGGCACCTGAACCTCTACCGTATCTCCTTTTTTATGTCCTATCAGAGCCGCTCCTACAGGAGATTCGTTCGATATTTTGGATTTGACCGGATTAGCTTCCGTAGAGCCTACAATCAGATATACCACTTCTTCTTCAAACTCGATATCAAAAAGCTGTACTTTTGAACCAAGACTTACAACATCCGTTTTTACATCGTCCTCATCTATCAGACGCGCATGCTTAAGCATGGATTCCAACTGTACTATCCTGCCTTCTACCTGTGCCTGTTCATTTTTAGCTTCATCATATTCAGAATTTTCCGATATATCTCCAAACGAAAGCGCCTGTTTAATTCTTTCGGCAACTTCCTTTCTCTTTGTTCCTCTTAAAAATTCCAACTCTTCTTCTAATTTTTTTAAACCCTCGTAAGTTAATACGACTTCTTTTGCTGACATTTGAAGCCCTCTCCTTTACCGTTAATTTTTTCCGCTAACCTCAACACAATTAAAAAGTGTTTTTTTGTAATCTTATCTCCATAATTGCATCATTATATACAACATATTTCACAAATTTAGAAAAAATTTATAAGCCTTGGTCAGCTATAGTGCTAACTAATTATAAATTACATATAAAATAATGTCAAGAAGCCAGCCACCAATATTTTACAGCTATTTATAACCGGATTAAACAGTAAAATACAATAATAATAAAAGAATATGCGGTATATCCCTTTTTAGACCTTACTGCCAACAAATTTTTTTAAAATCATGACGATGACAATTCCTTATCCTTGAGTATTACATCATGAGCTCCGCCCTCTTTGATACTTGTGGCCGATACAAGGGTCAGCCTTGCCTTCTGCTTCAGCTCTGCAACGCTTAAAGCTCCGCAGTTGCACATGGTGGATTTCACCTTGTAAATGGTGGTATCCAGGTTGTCTTTCAGCTTACCTGCATAAGGTACATAGGAATCGACTCCTTCTTCGAATCCCAGCTTTGTATCTCCGCCCAAATCGTATCTCTGCCAGTTGCGGGCACGGTTTGAACCTTCTCCCCAATATTCCTTAACGAAATTCCCTCCGACTTTGATTTTTCTGGTAGGGCTTTCGTCAAATCTGGCAAAATATCTTCCCAGCATTACAAAGTCAGCCCCCATAGCCAGCGCCAGAACGATGTGGTAATCGTGGACAATTCCGCCGTCTGAACATATGGGAACATATACTCCCGTTTCTCTCAGATATTCATCCCTGGCCTGTGAAACCTCAATAACCGACGACGCCTGCCCTCTGCCTATACCCTTCTGCTCTCTTGTGATACATATGGAACCTCCGCCGATACCGACCTTTACGAAATCCGCACCAGCGTCGACAAGATATCTGAAGCCTTCCCTGTCAACCACATTTCCGGCTCCCACTTTCACTTCCCCGTTGAAGTTTTCCTTTATCCACTTTATAGTATCGGACTGCCACTCGCTGTAGCCGTCGGATGAATCGATACAGACCACGTCAACGCCGGCTTCCACAAGCGCCGTTACTCTTTCCTTGTAATCGCGGGTGTTTATTCCCGCACCTACGATCAGACGCTTGCTGCTGTCCAAAAGTTCGTTTGGATTTTCCTTGTGGCTGTCATAGTCCTTTCTGAAAACCAGATACACCAGTCTTTGATTGTTGTCAATTATGGGCAGGCAATTGAGCTTGTGGTTCCATATCATGTCATTTGCCTCTTTTAAGGATATTCCTTCATACGCATAGATCAACTGGGAAAACGGGGTCATGAATTCATGAATCTTCTGATCCAGGGACGCCCTGCTCAGCCTGTAATCCCTGCTGGTCACAATCCCTGCCAGCTTTCCGGTTGGAGTGCCGTCTTCGGTAATGGCTATGGTGGAATGGCCTGTTCTTTCCTTGATATCCACAACGCTTCTCAGCGTGTCGTCAGGCTTTAAATTACTGTCGCTTACCACAAAGCCGGCTTTGTATTTTTTTACCTTGCGCACCATTTCCGCCTGGTTTTCTATGCTCTGGGAGCCGTAAATAAAAGATATGCCTCCGCATTTTGCCAGAGCGATAGCCATATTGTTATCTGAAACAGACTGCATTATAGCTGATGAAACGGGTATATTCAACTGGAGCGACGGTTTTTCGCCTGCCTTGAATTTAACCACTGGCGTCTTCAGCTCCACATTAACAGGCATACATTCTTTAGTACTTAAATTGGGAATCAGCAGATACTCGCTGAATGTTCTTGATGGTTCACTGTAAAAATAAGCCATTTTCCAAAATCCTCCTTGACCGGAAAGTTAATATTTATAAAATTATTCAAAAAGCAAAGAACAGATGTCCTTTGCCTTATTTTAATCATTTTTAAATCACTCGAATATCTTTCTGGGTATATACTTTCTGAATGATTCAATCATCTTTGGATGGGGTTCAAAAAGTACAACCACTTTTTCGCCGTCCTTGACCGTAGTAACGAAATATACATCCGGCGATGCCATTGAAGAAATAGCGCTGATACGTTTTTTTATACTCTGCACATTATGGTCGTATTGGCCGCTTGTCAATTTAGCCACAACCTCAAAATCCTTGCAGCTGCCTGAAAAAATCCTCTTTCTCTTTCTCTGGGCGATAATCATGTCAATATCAAGATCGCCGTTTGTTACAATGTATTCGTACTCGATATTTCTGTTCCTGATAAACATATAGGCCAGGTAACCTATTCCCACGACTATTATGGGTATAAATGTGCTGAGCAGCGCAATAGAGCTTAAAATCATTATCAGCAGCAATGCCAATAAAATTATACCCACAACCAGCGCATTGTCCATGCCGGTTTTTTTACGCCTTACTATTTTCTCCTGAAATATATCCAAGTAGACCCCTCCCGCGAAGTTAATCCTACTCCATCCGAAATATTATTTATATAAGTACTCCATATACTAGAGTAATAAGCTTGTTATACATGATAATAAATTAATCAGATAATATCAAGTACTTCTTGAATATTATTAATTATTTTTTTACATTCGGCCATATTTATGCCAAATATGTCTATCTTATTATAATAAATTTTCGTAAAAATACTCAAAGAATCATATCCCTGTATTTTTAAAAAAGGAGGATGGGTCTCCATCCTCCTTTTAACCTCAAATTTCCAGTTTCCAACCTCTGTTTTCTAACCTCTAATCCTTGATTGCCGGCTTTCGACCTCTAGATTAGTACATTCCGCCCATTCCGCCCGGCATTCCTCCGCCTGGCATAGCAGGTGCTTCCGGCTCAGGCTTGTCGGCAACAACGCTCTCTGTTGTGAGAACCATTGCAGCTACAGAAGCAGCATTCTGGAGCGCAGATCTGGTAACCTTTGCAGGGTCAACGATTCCGTTTTCCAGCATGTTGATATATTTTTCATTAAGAGCATCAAAGCCAATGCCTTTTGCGCTGCCCTTGATCTTTTCAACTATTACAGAACCCTCAAGTCCGGCATTTGCCGCAATCTGTCTTACGGGCTCCTCAAGAGCTCTCAATATGATCTGTACGCCTGTCTTTTCATCGCCGGTTGTGGTATCCAGCAGTTTTGCAACCTCGGGAATAACATTTACCAGAACGGTACCGCCGCCTGCAACTATACCTTCTTCAACAGCAGCTCTTGTAGCGGCAAGTGCGTCTTCGATCCTCAGTTTCTTTTCCTTCATTTCAGTTTCGGTAGCAGCTCCGACCTGGATTACAGCTACACCGCCGGAAAGCTTTGCAAGCCTTTCCTGAAGCTTTTCCCTGTCGAAATCGGAAGTAGTGTCTTCGATCTGGGATTTAATTGAAGCAATCCTCTTCTTGATCTCATCCTGGCTTCCGGCGCCGTCAACGATTATTGTATTTTCCTTCTGTATTATTACCTGTCTTGCTCTGCCAAGCTGTGCAATTGTTGTTTCCTTGAGATCAAGGCCCAGTTCGTCAGTGATGACTTCTCCGCCTGTCAGTATCGCAATATCCTGGAGCATAGCCTTTCTTCTGTCGCCAAAGCCCGGTGCTTTAACTGCCACACAGGTAAAGGTTCCTCTCAATTTGTTGAGAATGAGAGTTGTGAGGGCTTCGCCTTCCATATCCTCTGCGATTATCAGAAGCTTTTTGCCCTGCTGGACTATCTGCTCAAGAATGGGGAGAATATCCTGAATGTTTGACAATTTCTTATCTGTAATAAGTATATATGGATCGTCCAGTACGGCTTCCATCTTATCGGTATTTGTTACCATGTATGCTGACAGATATCCTCTGTCAAACTGCATGCCTTCCACTACCTCAAGATTTGTACCCATTGATTTGGACTCTTCAACAGTGATAACACCGTCATTTGTTACTTTTTCCATAGCGTCTGCAATAAGTGTGCCTATGATATCGTCATTGGCAGATATGGTGGCAACTCTTGCAATGTCTTCCTTGCCCTTGATCTTCTGGCTGTTATCCTTTATTCCCGCTACAGCGATATCAACAGCTTTCTGCAGGCCCTTTTTCAAAATCATTGGGTTTGCGCCTGCGGCAACGTTTTTCATGCCTTCCCTGATGATTGCCTGTGCCAGAAGAGTAGCCGTAGTAGTACCGTCTCCGGCAACGTCGTTTGTCTTTGTGGCAACTTCCTTGACAAGCTGAGCGCCCATATTTTCAAATTTATCCTCAAGCTCAACCTCTTTAGCTATTGTAACACCGTCATTTGTAATTAAAGGTGAGCCAAATTTCTTGTCTAAAACTACATTTCTTCCCTTAGGTCCAAGGGTTACTTTTACTGTATCGGCCAATTGATTGACACCTTTTTCAAGTGCACGTCTAGCCTCTTCACCGAATTTAATTTCCTTCGCCATTTCCTACATGCCTCCTATTATAAATTTATAGATTTTGTGGAAAATCCGCCTGCGGATTTGGGTGTGCCTGGAGTGATATGTCCGTATTGCACAAAGTTTTGCTCCACGCCTTATTCAACAACAGCAAGGATGTCGCCCTGCTTTAATATTGTATATTCCTGTCCGTCAAATTTGACTTCGGTTCCGGAATATTTGCTTGTAAGTACTCTGTCTCCAACCTTTACTTCCATTTTGATTTCCTTGCCGTCAACAACTGTTCCCGGTCCTACAGCAACAACTTCGGCAACCTGGGGCTTTTCCTTTGCACTGCCCGGTAATACTATTCCGCTCTTAGTAGTTTCTTCGCTTTCAAGCATTTTAATAACTACTCTATCACCTAAAGGTTTTATCTTCATTGCCTTACCTCCTAAAATTTTTTCCTTGTTAGCACTCACTAGTATCGAGTGCTAATCACAATAATAATATTATCTATTGAATAAAATATAATCAAACAGCTTATTTTAATGAAATCAACTATATTTTGCCATGTATCCCAATCAGAGCTTCAAAAGCTAATTATTTCTTCCAATTTCTCTGATTTTCATAGCAATTTAAGTTTCAGGAACAATCCTATCCATATCCTTCAAAACCTTTTCAAATAAAATCGAATTTATGTTATATTTCCGGATCAGTTCCTTTTTCTCCATATCAATGTGGTACCGCCTGCAATAAATAAATTCCAGGGCGGCGGAATAGGCATCATAGCTGCTGTCCACAGCCTCGATGGCTTTCCCGGTATCCGGCTCCAGGCTGATTAACAAATCTATTATTTCCTTTTTGTAATTCCGGCTATACATTATTTCCCTGTGCCGCATGGCTCCGTCTATGATTGCCTGATACTTTCTGCCTGGCTTTAAATTTCCGGTCCCGCTATTGCCGAGAAGATTAAAATATTTAGCCGGATGGTATTTGAAGTCAACCGGTTCATTATTGAGCTCAAACAATTTCAGATATTGTTCCTGGGCTGAAAAATCCTCGGGCTTACATTTCATGCAGTCCTTCATAGCAGCTGTCCATTGCAGCAGGCCCTGGCTGTTTCCTGACAGGGTCTCCATTATATCCGTTATTTTACCGGCATTTTCTTTTTTTTGCAGTGCCACATATCCCAGCAGCAATATGCAATATATGAGAACGTCATTATATTCTACAATATATGTCTCCATAAGCCTTACCAGTTCTTCTGTCCTGTCAAAGGCCATCAGGGTGGCCGCAATGCAGAGAAGGTCTTCCCTGCAGTCAATAGGGCGGAAAGGCAGGACATCAAGAGAATTTTTGACCCTGGAATTCTTTTTCACATTGGATATGATGAAAACGCTCATGCATTCCGCCCATACATCTTCAACGTCAATATTTTCAACGGTTGAATTGATGTACATGGCTCTTGTGTATTGCCGCTTTTCCATCAATACCAGGGTGAGCAGGTTTCTGGCCTCAACATTCAGGGGATTTGCATCAATAGACTTATACAATTGCTTCATAGCCTTTTCGGAATTGTTCTCCTTCAGGCTCTTCCGCGCTTTTTTCAGATTGGAAAAGGACGTCTTTAAAAAGTCGGTGTTAAGTGTGATTTCATTGTACAGCTTAAGATAGAATACCATTTCCGAAACCTCTTCACCGAATGTCCCGTCCCCGTCAAAATGAAGATATTTGTCAAAATATTCGGCTGCTTTTTTATAGTCTCCCAATTCAAAGCTGTTGCAGCCCAACCCGAAAAAACAGTCGTACATTGTAGGTTCAAAATTCAACAGGATATCATTAAACATCCGGTTGGCCTCTTTAGGGCATTGCAATTCCGACAAAAAGCAAGCCATGTTGAACTTGTACTCGCTGTTGTCAGGCTCAAGATCCAATGCCTTGCTCAAGTTTTTATAGGCTTCATTCAGATTTTTTCTGTTGGCGTGACGCAAGCCCTTGCTGAAATAAAATTCGGGATTATTCCTGTATTCGTCTATACTCAGTAAATTGTTTTTCACTTATCTACGTCCTTCTAATTCTCCATAAATATCTTCAAGAGTAAGCCCTCTCTCAACCAGCAGTACCATCAGATGGTACATTAGGTCGGACACCTCGTATCTGATTTCCTCTTTGGATTTATTTTTTGCTGCTATAATTACCTCTGCGCTCTCTTCTCCGACCTTTTTCAGAATCTTATCCAGGCCCTTTGTGAACAGGTAGTTTGTATATGAGCCTTCTTTTGGATGTACCGTCCTGTCCACTATAACATCGTATACCTCCTGGAGCACCTGTGCGGACGGTTTTTTCACATCTCCGCCTTCCGCATTTTCTTCCCACGCCCCGTTGTTCATGGTCCTGTAAAAGCAGGTTTTATTTCCCGTATGGCAGGCCGCGCCAATCTGTTCCGCTTCAATAAGAATCGTGTCTCCGTCGCAGTCCAGCTTTATGCTCTTTACAAGCTGAAAATGGCCCGAAGTCTCGCCTTTCAGCCATAATTTGTTTCTGCTGCGGCTGAAATAGGTCACCTTTCCTGTTTCCACAGTCTTATCAAAGGCTTCCCGGTTCATGTAGGCCACCATCAGAACTTCCTTTGTTTTGTAATCCTGTGTAACTACAGGAACAAGACCTTTTTCGTCAAACTTTACCTCATCTTTTAAACTATCTCCCATTGCTCAAGCCTCCATACATTTTTGTTCTGCAATATTTAAACCTCTGCCGGAAATGAAAGGCGTATAATATATAATCAACTGATTATATATTATACCCTTATTTCTATGCCATTGCCACTTAAATATCTCTTTAAGTCACGGATCTCCATCTCTCTGAAATGAAAAAGCGAAGCCGCAAGAACCGCATCCGCCTTCCCTTCAGTCAACGCCTTTTTGAAATGTTCCATCTTTCCGGCCCCTCCGGATGCGATTACAGGAATTTTGACATTTTCAGAAATCGCCCTGGTCAGCTCTACGTCATAGCCGTCCTTGGTTCCGTCCTTGTCCATGCTGGTCAGAAGGATTTCCCCGGCGCCCAGCTTCTCAGCCTCCATGGCCCACAAAACGGCGTCCTTGCCCGTATTCACCCGGCCGCCGTTCAGGTATGTATCCCAGCCCGAGCCGTCCGGCCTGCGCTTTGCGTCTATAGCCAGCACGACGCACTGGCTGCCGAATTTCCAGGCGGCTTCGGATATGAGCTCGGGCCTCTTAAGCGCGGCGGAATTGACCCCCACCTTGTCGGCGCCGGCCTTTAAAATCTCCCTGAAATCCTCTGCGGTGCGTATTCCGCCCCCCACCGTAAATGGAATGAATACCTGCTCGGCCACGCGCCTCACCACATCCAGCATAATGCTCCTGGCATCCGAGGACGCCGTAATGTCCAGAAAGGTCAGTTCATCCGCTCCGGCCTTGTCATAGAAAGCCGCCGCTTCAACCGGATCTCCCGCATCTATGATATTCACAAACTGTACGCCTTTTACCACCCTGCCCCCATGAACATCAAGGCAGGGGATGATTCTCTTTGTAAGCATGGCTCTCTCCCTCCGGAATAATTCCTATGCGTTGATTGCATCCTTCAGTGCGATGTTTCCGGTATACAATGCTTTTCCAACTATTGCGCCGCCCACTCCTGTGGACTTTAAGTCAATAATATCCCCGAGGCAGCTGACCCCGCCGGATGCGATCACCTCTATGCCTACGGCTTTTGCCATCTCGCTCATTGCCGCCAGATTGGGGCCCTTCAGCATACCGTCCCGGGATATGTCGGTGTATATTACGGTTTGGGCGCCCAGCTCTTCAACCTTCCTGGCAAAAGCCACCGCGGTCAGACCGCTGGTCTGCTCCCATCCGTGAATTGCCACCATCCCGTCCTTTGCATCTATCCCCACGGCGATTTTTGCCCCGTATTCTTTTAAGACGGTTTCGAGCATATCCTGGTCGTTTACGGCGGTGGTTCCCAATATGACCCTTTTCAGGCCCGCTGAAATCAGGTCCTCTATTGTATCCGGATTTCTGATCCCGCCTCCCACCTGAACCGGAATAGACAGCTTCCGGGCAATTTCCTTTATAATCCCATGATTTTCCGTTTTCCCGGACCTGGCGCCGTCCAGGTCAACCACATGCAAATAGCGCGCACCCTGGCTCTCCCACTTCAGCGCCATTTCCACCGGACTGTCGCCGAAAACCGTAACCTCACTGTAGCTTCCCTGCTGAAGCCTTACACATTTGCCGTCTATAATATCAATAGCAGGATAAATTATCATAAAAACCTCCTATATGCCATGCGCAAAATTTCTGAGTATATCCAGCCCCACGTCTCCGCTTTTTTCAGGGTGGAATTGCGTTCCCATGATATTTCCCCTTGCCACGGCGGCATCAAATCCGATCCCGTATTGGCAGGTTGCCGCCACATCGCCGGAATTTTTTGCGGTCAGGAAATATGAATGCACAAAATATACGTAGCTGTTTTGTTTTATCCCTTTAAATATCCCCCGGTCCTGCGATATGGACAGGCTGTTCCAGCCCATATGGGGAACCTTCAGACCCATATCCAGCGGAAACTGCGTTACACTCCCCTCCAGCAGGCCAAGGCCCTCCACCCGGTCCCCGCCTTCCGTGCTATAATCGAACAGCAGCTGCATGCCGAGGCAGATTCCCATAAGAGGTGTGCCCTTCTCCGCCACCTTTTTGACAACGGAAACCATATTATTTTTTTCAAGGCTCTCCATGGCGTCCGCAAAAGCACCCACTCCCGGCAGGACGACCCTCTCCGCCGCAAGTATTTCTTCAGCGCTTGAGGTGACTGCCGATTCAACGCCTATAAAGCTGAAGGCCTTGTTTACACTGGCCAGATTTCCAACGCCATAGTCAATTATAGCTATCATAAAAGTACCTTTAGCCTTTCTGTCTCACAAAAATTAATAACGTTGATCCACACAATACCGTGAGCCGGATAAGGCGTGAAATCTAAAACTTTCTGCCCGTTATTCTCTCATAGGCTTCAATATATTTCGCCTCTGTCTTTTTTACCACGTCTTCAGGCAATTCCGGAGCGGGAGGCTGTTTGTCCCAGGTTATGCTTTCAAGATATTCTCTCAGATACTGCTTGTCAAAGCTCTTCTGAGCTCTGCCCGGCCGGTATTCATCCATGGACCAGAATCTTGAGGAATCAGGTGTGAATATTTCATCCCCTACTACCAGCTCTCCGCCGTCCATCCCAAACTCAAACTTTGTATCGGCCAGTATAAGCCCCTTGCTTTCCGCGTGTTTGCTGGCTTTTTCATAGAGCTTTATGCTCGCGCTCTTCAATTTATTGGCCATATCGCTTCCTATCTTGTCGCACAACACCTCAAAGGAAACATTCACATCATGGCCTTCCGATTCCTTGGTAGACGGTGTGAAAATAGGCTCAGGAAGCCTGTCTGCCTGTTTCAGTCCCGCCGGCAGCTTTATGCCGCAGATGCTGCCTGTCTGCTGATATTCCTTCAGGCCCGAGCCTTCAAGGTACCCTCTGACAATGCACTCCGCAGGCACCATCTCGATTTTCTTCACCAGCATGGACCTACCCTCCAACTCTTCGCTGAATAGAGACAGCTCCTTGGGGTATTTGCTCACATCGGTGGTTATCACATGGTTTCCGATAACATCCTTTGTATAATCAAACCAGAAGGCCGAAATACTGTTGAGCACTTTGCCCTTGTTTGGAATCAATTCCGAAAATACTACGTCAAAAGCCGAAATCCTGTCGGTCACCACTATGAGCAGCTGATCTCCAAGATCATAAACATTCCTTACCTTACCCTTTACGAATAAGGGCAACTTAATAAAATCCGTATTGTTGATGAGCATGATTTACCTCCTGTAACGCGTTATAAAATCCCTTTTGTAGACATGACCCCGGATATTCTCGAATCAATTCCCACAGCCTCGTCAAGAGCCCTGCCGAATGCCTTGAACATGGCTTCGATTATGTGATGGCAATTGGAACCATGCAAAAGCTTTATGTGGAGAGTAATACCTGCGTTAAATGCAACGGCCCTGAAAAATTCTTCAACCAGCTGGGTATCCATCTGCCCCACCATCTGTCGTGTCATCTGGGCGTCAAATACCAGAAACGGCCTGTCGCTCAGATCCAGAGAAACCTGAACAAGTGCTTCATCCATGGGGACAAAGGACGTTCCGTATCTCTTTATGGATTTTTTATCTCCAAGCGCCTGCCTGATTGCCTGCCCCAGCGCTATACCGGTATCTTCCACCGTATGATGGGCGTCCACATACAGGTCTCCCTTAACTTCAAAGGTCGCATCCATCAGCCCGTGCTTTGTGAAAAGTATCAGCATGTGGTCGAAAAAGCCTATACCCGTATTGGCAGTGCAGTCTCCCTTTCCGTCAAGATTTATTCTCAGCTTGATCTGGGTCTCTTTAGTATCTCTGTTGACTGTGCCTTCACGCAAAATCATCCCCTCCGTTCATAATTGTTCCTGCATTCGGTGTTGATTGGGAATTTGTTATAAAATTATATCCGTTTAATCATCCGAACTATTTTTCATATTTACTTTTAAATGTTCGACATGTATATTATATCATGAATTTATGTGAATTACATAATATAATTCGTCCTTATGCGCTTCCGTCTCCTGCCGAAAACCTCTATACATGTAAATCCGGCAATGCCTGATAATATGCCCATTATCAGGCATTGTGGCAAATCGCGGAGAGCCCGTCTATCAATCCGGCGTTTTGTTCGTGGGTCCCAATGCTTATTCTCAGGCAGTCCTTAAGTAAAGGCGACTGCCCGAAGGCTCTGACAAATATCCCTTTTTCACACAGCTTTTTATAAACCTCAACACAGTTTTCAACTTTTACAAGTATGAAGTTTGCCGCCGAGCCGTATACATCCAGGCCTTTTATCTCCTTCAGCCTGGCTGCGGCCCATTCTCTTTCGGCTATGAGCAGCGCCACATTTTTCTGAATCTGTTCCTTTGCGCTCAAAACCAGAAGCGCTGTATACTGCGACAGCGAACTGATATTATACGGAGGTCTTGCCAGATTTACAGCTTTGGTGAGAGCATGGCCGGCAATGGAATACCCGCACCTGATGCCTGCCAGCCCGTACGCTTTTGAGAATGTTTTCAACACCAGCAGATTTTCATATTTATTGACATAAGGAATCACTGTGGTATCACAAAACTCAGCATAGGCTTCATCAACAATCACTGCGGAGTTTCTGCAATATTCCGCCACCGCCAGCACATCTTCCCGCGGCATCAGATTCCCTGTCGGGTTATTGGGATTGCATATATAGATTATTTTAGGCTTTTCTCTGTCATAGGCCTCAATAATGGCCTGTTTTGAATATTCGAAACGGCTGGCTGGGTCCAGCAGATAGCTGACGGGAGTTCCTCCCGCAATCAGGCAGGAATCCCTGTACATTCCGAAGGACGGGGTGGGATACAGCACCTTGTCCCCCGGTCCCACAAAAACATTTGCTATTATCTGTATCAGCTGGTCCGACCCCGTACCCACTATTATCTGGTCGGAGTCAGCACTCCAGTGCTCTGCAAGCGCCTTTCTCAGCTGTATCGAGTCCGTATCGGGATATAGATTCAGCTCCGGATTATCTGAGATAAATGCGGAGAGCTTCTCCCTGACCTCCAGTGGCATATTAAAAGGGCTCTCGTTGGCGTCAAGCTTGATCCTGTATGGCTGCTGGTTGGCATTGTATGGTATGAACGACCGTATTTCAGGCCTGATTAAGTCTTCGATCATGGTGTGCTCCTTCCCGGCTTTTCAATTCCAGTTAATGATTATTTATTTAGAATACGGGAGCCAAAGCTCAGAATTAATAATAACACTGTTAAAGGCTGAATTCGTGTGCAAATGATAGTACTTCCGGACTAACTTGCAATAAATGGATCGCCTCCAAAACTATTGCTTGTATCAGTAATGGTTCATAATAAGCATAAACGCCGCCGCTCACATTCGCCATCCGTGGACTCATAGTTCGCTAAAATCCATATCGTGTGGATTTTCCGGCTCCTATGCTTATTCTTCACCAACTGATACATAGCAATAATTTTTAACCCGGCGCCCATTGATTCCAAGTTGTCCTCGCGTACAATACATGTGTGCATTCCGCCTTTAAGGTTTTATTCTAAACTACTGTACTTCCATACTCCTGAACTTCTAAAAAAATATTTATTCGCTTTTCATTTTCTCCTGGTCTCCGCATTTATTCGATTTCTGGCTCCCGCCTTCTGATCCTGACTGCGTTGGCATGAGCGTCAAGGTGCTCGGCCTCCGCAAACCTGATAATATCCCCGCTGGTTCTCTCCAGCGCTTGTCTGGTGTAGTAAATCAGGCTGGACTTTTTAATAAACTGGTCCACGTTCACAGGAGACGAAAATCTGGCCGTACCGCTGGTTGGCAGCACATGGCTTGGTCCGGCCATATAGTCTCCCAGGGGTTCCGGAGAGTAATCTCCTACAAATATTGCTCCCGCATTTTTTATCTTTCCCAGAACGCTCATGGGCTCCTGGATACAGAGCTCAAGATGTTCCGGAGCTATATTATTTGAGACCTCAAGGGCCTTATGGATATTTTCTACCAGTATGGCAAACCCATAGCCGCTTATGGAGCTGCCTGCTATGGAGCTTCTGCTCAGCTGCGCCAGCTGCCTGTCAAGCTCCAGCTTCACATTGTCTATCAGTACGGGATCATCAGTGACAAGCACCGCAGAAGCCAGTTTGTCATGCTCTGCCTGTGAAAGCAGGTCCGCCGCCACATATTCCGGCCGGGCGGTGGAATCCGCGATGACCAGTATTTCACTTGGCCCTGCAAACATGTCTATATCGCAGTCGCCATAAATCAGTCTTTTAGCAGTGGCAACGTATACATTGCCCGGCCCGCATATTTTATCCACGGCCGGCACCGTCTCCGTCCCATAGGCCATAGCGGCTATTGCCTGTGCGCCGCCCACTCTGTAAACCTCGTCGATACCGGCTTCCCTTGCGGCGACCAGAATGGCCGGATTTACGCTTCCATCCCCGGAAGGCGGCGTACACATGATTATCCGGGAAACCCCGGCCACCTTTGCGGGTACTGCCGTCATCAAGACCGATGAAATAAGCGGCGCCGTTCCGCCGGGAACGTACAAGCCGACTTTTTCTATTGGCCTGACCAGCTGTCCCAAGGTGGTCCCGTCCTCTTTAGGGCTGATCCAGCTGTTTTGCAGCTGCTTCTCGTGAAAACTCCATATATTCTGTTTCGATGTCCGGATAGTCTCTAACAGCTCACTGTCCACATGGGAATATGCGGCGGTTATCTCTTCATCCGAAACTCTGATATTATCAATTTCAGCATTGTCAAATTTTCTGCTGTATTCTTTCAAAGCGTGATCGCCTGAGGAACGGACATTTTCCAGGATACCGGCGACAAGCTTTATAATATCGCTCCCATCCTGGGATTTAGTCCTGTGAGTCAGCGTCCTGTACAATTCCCCTGCTTTGCTCTCCCAATCCCTTCCGGTTAAATCAATAAAATTAATCATAGCACCTCCTGATTAGATCCGAAAAAAGCCTTCAATAAAATGCGCAATGCCGGAATGCTCAAGCTCCGGCTTCACTTTTTCCATCTCTGGAGAGCATTTGCTCTCTCATCCCGCTGATTATTTTCTGTATGCGCTCGTTTTCCATTTTCATGCTGACCCTGTTGACAACCATTCTGGCACTGATATCGGATATGGTATCCAGAACCACCAGACCGTTTTCCTTCAGGGTCCTACCGCTTTCGACCAGATCTACGATAACCTCCGACAGCCCAACCAGCGGAGCGAGCTCAACAGACCCGTTAAGCTTTATTATTTCAACACTTTCTCTTCTGGCTTTTTCAAAATAATTCCTTGCTATATTGGGATATTTTGTGCCCACTCTTCTTATTGTAAGCTCATCTATCCTGCCCTGAAGCTCCGCCGGTCCCGCCAGAGCCATCTTACAGGCTGCAAATCCCAAATCCAGGACTTCGTAGAGATTCCTGCCCTCTTCGAGCAGGGTATCCTTCCCCACGATCCCTATATCCGCCGCCCCGTATTCCACATATGTAGGCACGTCCGCCGGCTTTGCCAGAAAGAACTTTATTTTGTTTTTCTCATCCGACAGTATGAGCTTTCTCGTGGATGATTTCAGTTCAGAGCAATCTATTCCAACAGCTTCAAACAGCTCAATTGACATTTCTGTAAGTCTGCCCTTTGACAGAGCAATGGTTAAATACCTCATACCGACCTCCCGGATACGCATAAAAGCGTATGCATAAAATTATAAAAGCCTCCGCCGCTAATTTCCCAGTAAATCATCAATACTGGTTTCCTGCACCGTATTGTTAATAATGTCGTGAACAGTAATTTTGCCGGTATCCCCGATAAAAATGATTCCGCCTATCTGCTTTGAACGGGCATAGCTGATACCCTGCTCAACATCTTCCTCCAGCATCATTATCTCAATATTCATATGCTGCTTTCTGAGGGTTTCGGCTATTTCAATGGCCGTTTTCCTGTTGGATTTCCTGTAGCATATCAGAGAATCCACACTGGGTTTGTCTTTGGATATTAAAGTTTTTCCAAGAGCTTTCATCAACATATTTATACCCATTGAAAAACCGGTCGCGGGACAGTCTTTTCCGAAAATAGATGCAAGGCTGTCATATCTTCCGCCTGAAAGTATGGGAAATCCCACCCCATAAGTAAATCCCCTGAATATTATGCCCGTGTCATAATTAGGCCCTTTGAGCATGCCCAGATCTATGGAAATGTATTTTTCGAAACCGTAGTCCCGTAAAATATCAATTACTTCCTCCATATTTTCCAGTGCAGCAAGGCTTCTCTTATTCTTTGTAATTTTTTTCAGCTTTTCTATCACGTCAAGTGAACCGAATAACCCCGGAAGCTTCAATATCAGCTCTCTCAGCTCATTCGACAGGTGATACCCGTTTGCTATTTCTTCAACGCCCACATAATCCTTTTTGTCGATGAGCTTTGATATACGTTCCAGGTCACTATGGGAAAAACCGGCTTCCTCGGCCAGTCCGTTGAAAAACTCCACCTGTCCGATATCTATCTGAAAATTCTCCAGTCCCACTGCTTTTAAAGTGTTGATGGCCACAGCTATTATCTCGGCATCACTTTCCGATGAAGAGTCTCCCAGCAGCTCCGCGCCAACCTGCGTAAATTCATTCTGGCGTCCGCCTCCAACTTCATTGAACCTGAACACATTGCCTATATATGAATATTTGATGGGCAACTGGAGGTCCCGGTTTTTGGTTGCTGTTATCCTTGCCACCGGAACTGTTATATCAGGCCTCAGCACAAGGATTCTGCCCTTCTGGTCAAAGAACTTGACCATCGCTTCCTGCGGAAAAGATTCTATCTCTGAAGAAAACACATCGAAAAACTCAACGGTTGGAGTTTCTATTTCATAATATCCATAGGATCTGAAGGTTTTTCGTATTCTGCTTTCCATCTCTTTTTTCGCATAGCATTCATCAAACAGAATGTCCTGCACACCGTCAGGCGTGTATATTTTCCACTTTGACATAATCAATCCCTTTCTGACTTTATTAGTTTACCATGCTAAAGCGGTAATTTATTAAATCAACAAATTACAATTCATTATATTTTATTTTATTATAGCAGTCAATAGCAAAGTATGAAATAATAAAAGTGGACGGAATTCATAATAAAGGTAAAACGGAGGTATGAAATATGCTGAAGAAACGGTTTGAATCTCTCTTTATCCATAATACAAACAGAAAAGTTATATTCGGTATAATTTTGCCTGTGCTGATTTTAGCCGGTACGGCTGCACTAAGTAACCTGAATTCATATCCCAATGAAGAACCGGCACAATTGCCGACGCCGGCAGCCGTATACCTTGGGAATGGCAAAAATACCACATCCGGGGCAAATTCAAATGAGTATTTGGCCGACATTGCGCCCTCCCTTCAAACCCTGGGTCAGGCAAGCCAGTTTCAGCCTGTGGAATTATCTTCTTCCAAATATATGTTTAACGGTAAATCCATAACTCTGAAGCTTGTCATGACGGAGGGCAGGCATATTACAAACGCCGACCCGGGGCCTTTCGGAGAGGATTATTACGAAGGAAACCTCACAGGTCAGGTCTATGACGGCCAAAACAAGCTGAAGGCCGTAACAGATATGACGCCATTTTTTTCGGAATCACTTGTTTTCAGAAATCGGTTTGACATTGCCTTTGATGACTATAACGGGGACGGACTGCCTGATTTTACAATAGGACAATATATGGGCAGCAATTTCAGAGTCTACAATATTTTTACCATAAAAGAAGATGGGAAAATCGCTGAGCTTCCCGTGGAAAACAGCCCCGACGGCATAGTCAGCAGCGGCTATGAGGACCAGGGCGGTTATTATTCCGTAAAGCTTCCCAGGATAATAAGCAACGGATTCAAGGTTTCTTTATATAATATGGAGACAGGCAGTATTGACCCGGCATTCTACCAATGGTCCGGAACGGCTTTCAAACGTCTGAAAAAACCGGAACTTTCCCAGTTGGATCAGAAACTGCTGCAATTAAAAAGCGGTAAGAAAATACCAGCCGGAAAACTGATTGAACAGCTGGATATAGAATCCGATGAAATTTTGACATACCTGTATTATAGTGACCCCGGAAAAATCAAGGCGGATACGGTTTATGAAGGCGGTTTTACTGCCGCCGGCAGGAAAGAGCTGCTGGTGATTTTCAAACTGACGGGGCTTCCCCATGTGGCAGGTCTTGATACTGCTTTGATTGCAATTTTTGATGAGCCCACCCTGGAATTGGTATCTCAAAAAGGCTTTGTCAGTGACGAATGCCAGTTTCAACTGCTGAAAGACAGTAAAGGGGCACAGTATTTGCTTTTCTCCGGAACCACTTCCTATCAGGGGCACAGCGCCGGTACACTGCAGCTTTTTGATCTGTATGACAACTGGACTCAAATGAGCCTTGACCGTTTCTCCGTCGACCAGGCAATGTACAGATTTCAACTGATGTCCGGCGGGATAATTTCAGTGCTGAGTCAGGAATACCAGGAAAGCGGAGATATAAAATGGCATAAAAACTATTATCTGAAGTGGGACCCGGCAACTGCGGCTCTTCTGGATTATATTCCTAAAACCCACACTGACGGAGCGGGAAAGCCGTATTTTGACCGGGAGTCCTTTTCACCTGACGGAAAATACGCAGTAGCCGCCCATGGCTGGGGATTTGATGAAAACTCCTATATTTTGATATACAGCACGGCTCAGAATAAGCTGATACGCAAATACGATATTTTATCCTCCGACTTTGAGTACATATGGTCCCCCGACAGCAAAAAGCTTTGTGTAAAGAGCCTCGGGAAAACATGGATAAACACGGACCTACTTGATATTGAAAAGAACGGTATGATAGATATGCTCAGCATTGCCGGCTATGAAAATCTGAAAAAGCTGGGTGTAAAATTCCCTTATGAGCTGCTGGAAAACAGAGACGATCCGTATATTCAGACAGTGGAATGGTCCCCGGACAGCAAAAAAGCGCTGTTGCACTACCAGTGGACCGACAGCCGGTATATGCGGCAAAGCGGTACTTTCGTCTATGATACGGAAAAGAAAACCATTTCAAAAATAGTTCAGAATCCCGGAGCAGCAGAAGGCGGCAACCTTAAGCCCGCAAAACCCAAGGGCTTTCAATGGCATGATTGATGCAGCAAAAATATGTTGAATACGATAGTGTTGAAATACAATATAAATGGGGTGTTGCAAATAAATTCAATATATGTGAAAAAATTTTTTACCGGTCCGCAGGTACAACTTATTCAATGGGAAGCACGTAAAGGTATGGCGTGCAACAATAGCTGAGCGCATTGCAGGATTTGATTTTAGCTGTTGGCGAAGAATTGGTATTTTAGCTGTAAAACAGACAGGAGGTCTGTTTTAGCGAACTATGAGCCCGGACGGCGAATGCGAGCGACAGCTAAAATATCAAGACTGAGCCATTACAGATAATTCAAATCCTGCACTAAGACGAAGCTATTGATGTACGGTGTACCTTGTGCTGCACATTGGCTGCAAGTCAGTTTGGAAGGACTGGTTATAATTAAGGTTTCACATATATTTAATTGTTATCTTTCAGCGTCTCCTTATTTTAATTTCCAAACAGCCTGTTGTGCAACATATTTTTTCTTATATCAATTCATTTAATATTTCATTCTTCTATCTTTTGTTCCGCTTCTTTTTGCTCGGCTTCTTTTTCTTCCTTCTTCTCCTGTATTTTTTCAACTATGCCGGGAACCAGGTCAATCAATTTTTCCAGGCCTCCGGATTTCCTGATGGGCAACAGGTCAACTTTGTCGCCCTGTATGACCAGTACCGCAGTGGGAGCTATTTTTGCTCCTGTACCGCCGCCTCCTCCGACACCTCCCATGCCTTTATCGTCGGTTCCTGTGCCCCCGCCGGTTCCCAGACCGAAGGTAAGATTGATAAATGGTACCAGAGTGGTGTCTCCGATAGTCATAGGTTCCCCTACAACTGTCTTGGTCTTTAGAAAATTCTCCAGCTTGTCAAAAATTGTACTTACGCTCTCTTTAAAATCGAAATTCGCCATGTCCTCATTCTCCTTTTTATTTTTGATTTGATATTTTTTAATAAAATATTTCTGAAGGGTCTGGTAAACACAAATTCCATTACAACCAGCAATAGATAGAATATCTGAATACTTCCCCCTAT
Source organism: Bacillota bacterium (assembly GCA_023397905.1). Lineage (GTDB taxonomy): Bacteria > Bacillota > Clostridia > Acetivibrionales > DSM-1351 > Ruminiclostridium. The sequence goes on from JAEWSZ010000102.1 coordinate 25,135, forward strand.
GACCAGGCTCCCTTTTACTCCCTCTTCTTCAAAGGCCGGTTGGAGCCTTATATTAAATTTATCTAAAATTGCAAATCCAGCGCCCTGTATACCGCAAAGCAATCCGGTATACATCGGGTCTTCAAACCCGACTTTCGCATTTACTTCAAGCTGTCTGGGCTTGCAATAGTTCAGCAGTTTCATCACTGACTGAATTCCTTTTCTGATCACCGGGTATGTAACATAGCTGTAGTAATCTTTAGTCTTCTTTTTGCCGGTATGTTTCTCATTATTTTTTTCATACTGCTTTCTGTTTCCGCCGTCCATTTTCTTTTTGAATCCGAATAAATTCATAAATATCGCAATCCCAGATTGGGAACTGTACACAAATCTCATTTTAAGTCCCCCGAAAAACCAGGAAACATACGCCTCAAAGCTTTTGTTTTCGCCGGCTTCCCCTCTGGCATAATATTTGAACGGAATCAGCAGCACTGCCAGCAATATAAGCAGTAAAACTAAAAATATATACAGAATAATTTTTGCAATTATATAAATTATGCTAATAACCAGCATTACAGCCTCCTTTCAAAGATTGGCCAGGCAGCTTATTTTGCGATCAACATTTTCTTTACTCCCTTTGCCAGGCCCTTTGAAGCTTTTTTCAATATCTCAGGAGTCTGTTTTGCACCGGGCATGTATTTCAGGAAATTGCCCGTCATTCTCATATTATTGACCTGCATGTCAAGCATCCTGGCCGTACTGCTTTTAGATTTCCCGTCAAGTGCTCTATTAATTAATCCGGAACCCATCATATCCAGTTCTTTCGGATACTCAGCCTCATAGCTGTTCTTATTGTCAAGCTCCCAAAATACAAGTTTGAGCTCCGACAGCTCCCTCCTGCACTTCCCGCATATATTCAGATGCTTCTCCACAAATATTTTTTCCAGCGGATCTATGGTTCCTTCAAGATAATCCTGAAGCAATTCCTGTTCCATTTTTTCACAGCTCATATTACTTTCCTCCATATAATACCGGCATATTGCCGGTGGTGTCTCCCCTGTGCGGGAAAGAACTTTTCAGTGCATTCTACAATTCCCAGATTCCCTGTCTGAGCAAATCGGCCTTAATCGATTTCCTCCCGTTATGTATAAGCGTCTTCACAGTTCCCGGCGGGACCTTCATACAGCTTGCGATTTCTTCATACTTCATCTGTTTCATATGCCGCAATAGGATTGCCATTCTTTCCCGGTCAGGAAGCTTTTTTATAGCCTCTTCCATCGACTTCTTCACATCCCTGCAGACAACCGTTTCTTCCGTTTGATTTCCGGACCCGATTATGTCCTGCAGTTCATCTCCGCTTTCACCGGCTGTATTCAATGAAACGCTTTCTTTTTTGCCTCTCAAAAAGTTCAGGCATTTGTTCACAGTGATCTTTTTTACCCAGGGCAGCATGGAGTACTGCGATTTAAAGCTTCCCATGGCTTTGAAAACGGATATGAACACCTCCTGGGTTATATCCAGGGCATCTTCCTTATTTCCGGTATAATGCCAGGCAATGTTGTAGACATATTTTTTATACCTGTCATATATGAGTTCCAGACCTTTTCTATTATTCTTTTCATATTCCTTTATTATATTTAAATCTGAAACTTCCAAATACCGTTTTCCCACCTTTTCATATGTCTCCGGCAGGGAGCCCTATCATCCGCAAGGGCCAGGTCCTGTCTGCCGTGGCATTTTTTTGTGCCGATGATAATATATACACCTTAAAATAGAAAAAGTTTTAAAAAATAAAAATTTTCTAAAACTTTTTCCTATATTGATTCATATTTAATTCTTGTGCCAAAACTGTTATTTTAATATCTCTCCATTTGTTTCAATAATGCTTTTATACCTGTAGGCGGACTGTTTAAGGGTCCTTTCAAAATTGTCATAATTCACGAAAGCCAATCCGAAACGTTTTGAATATCCATACGCCCATTCAAAATTGTCCAGCAGGGACCAGTAAAAATATCCTCTGACATCGGCTCCATCGTCTGCTGCTTTAGAAAGAGCTGTCAGATATCTGTTTATGAAATCCTCCCTCTGGGCATCGTTTACTTTACCGTCTATTGATATCCAGTCGTTATTGGCCATGCCGTTTTCCGTTACATATACAGGCAAGCCGTACCTTTCGGTCAGAAATCTTGAGACCCAGTATATGCTGTCAGGCTGGACAGTCCATTCCATTGAGGTTTTTGCCATACCCGCAGGCAGTTTCACATACCGGTACTTTTTGCTTCCGGAACCTTCCACCACATTCCCCGAATAGACATTTATTCCTATAAAATCGAGCTTTACATGAATGTCCTTCATGTCCTCCTGCCAACCCTCAGGCAAATATCTGACCAGCCTTTCAGGATATGTCCCCTTTATCTGCGGATCAAGCAAATCCCCGTATCCAAAGGCATTGTAGCCCATTTCCGCCGTTTCCCTGTCAAAAAGCACATTGCGCGCCGCCTGCAAATCGGCTTCGTCACTTGTGGCAGGTATGCCCACTTCACCGCATGAAACCAGACCCACCTTGACTTCGCCTTTTGCGTTTTCCCTGATGGCCCTTGCGGCAAGCCCAAGCCCCCTGAGATTGTAATGCCATGCCCTGACAACCTGGTTCCGGGGCAATTCCCATCCCGGCGCATGCCTTCCGTTTCCGTAGCCCATCCCTATATAGCACTGTGATTCATTGCTTGTTATCCAATACCTGACCCTGTCGGAAAAGTATTTTGAACATATGGCCGCGTATTCGGCAAACCACACAGGACTTTCGGGATTGAGCCAGCCGCCTTTGAACTGAAGCTCCAGAGGATAATCCCAGTGGAAAAGCGTCACATAAGGCTCGATCCCGTTTTCCAGAAGACAGTCTATCAGCCGGTTGTAGTAATCGATCCCGGCCATATTTATCTCTCCCGTACCTTTTGGCAGAATCCTGGTCCAGCTTATGGAGAACCTGTAAGCCTTTATCCCTATCTCTTTCATAAGGCCAATATCTTCTTTGAAACGGTGATAGCTGTCACAGGCGGATTCTCCCGAGTCCATGCCTTCGACCTTTCCTTCGGTCCTGCAAAATTCATCCCAGACCGACTGGCCTCTTCCGTCTTCATTGGCCGCCCCTTCAATTTGATATGAGGCAGTGGCGCTGCCCCAGACAAAACCTTTTTTAAACGCCATATTGCACCCGTCCTTATTAATCCAATTTCTTTAAATTTGCCATGGAGGCCATGAGCCGCTTCATGCCGGCCCCTTCAAACTGTATCTCCAGCATCTGGTCCCCGTTGTCGGGAGTGGCTTTTGAAACGGTGCCCTTCCCGAATTTTTTGTGTTCAACCTTTTCTCCTACGCTGAAATCCGTTGCTTCAGCACGGTTTGAGCCTGCGGTTGCCGGTGTTCCCGATCCGGTGCCCGGCTTCAGTCCTGAGCCTGCAGGACCTGTGCCCGCCTGTCCTGTGGTGCTTCCAAAACCTCTGCTCACAAGCTTGGAACCCAGCAAATCCTTCAGAGAACCCGAAGCGGTGGGCTTGCTTTCATTAACGGACGCCTGAGCCGTGTTCCTGGACTGAGACGCTCCCCAGCTTTGAGTTGTACTCCAAGTTTGAGCCGGACTCGAAGTTAAAGTACTGCTATAACCACCCCATGACTTCTGGGAATCCCATGCCTTTGCCTTGCCCCATCCGGCAGAATCACTGCCCTGCGAAAAGCTGTCGGAGGATTTGAACGGGTAATCAACCAGCTCCTCAGGTATTTCCGACAGGAACCTGGAAGGCTTGTTATAGCTGGAATTTCCAAAAAGCGTCCTGAAGCGTGCATTTGACAGGTACAGTTTTTCCCTTGCACGGGTTATTCCCACATAGCAGAGCCTTCTCTCTTCCTCCAATTGCTCAGGCCCCTCTGTGATCGCCCTGTAGCCCGGGAAAACCCCTTCTTCCATTCCCGGTATGAACACCACCGGAAATTCCAGGCCTTTGGCACTGTGCATGGTCATAAGGACCACATAATCCTGCTCCTCTTCCAGATTGTCCAGATCGGAGACAAGTGAAATATGGGCCAGGAATTCCTCGAGGCTGGTGTCTTCGCTCTGTTTTTCAAACTCCATGGCAACTGATCTCAGCTCTTTTATATTTTCCATCCTGGACTGTGCCTCAACGGTATTTTCTATTTCGTATTCCCTCATTATTCCCGTATCGTCCACCACCATTTCAAGCAGCTCGGAAATGCCCATATTCTCCTTCATGGTCCTGAGCTTCATTATCATACTTGAAAAGTTGCTCAGTTTTTGGGCCGCCCTTTTAAGGGCGGGAATCTCATCGGCGTTGGATATCACGGAAAAAATCGAAACTCCGCTTTCAAGCGCCAGGTTCTCCGAAGTATCCACCGTGGTATCGCCAATGCCTCTTTTGGGCACGTTTATGACCCTCTTCAGGCTCACATTGTCGGCAGGATTCTGTATCAGCCTCAAATAGGCTATAATATCCTTTATTTCTTTTCTGTCATAGAATTTCTGTCCGCCCACGATTTTGTACGGAATGCCTTCCCGCATGAGCATTTCTTCCAGAACGCGGGACTGGGCGTTTATCCTGTACAGGACCGCAAAGTCCTTGTATTTTCTGTCTTCGTCCGTTGTCAGCCTTTGGATCTCCCTGGCGGTGTAAAGGGCTTCCTCGTGTTCATTCTCATTTTCACACATAACGATCTTGTTGCCGCCCTTGTTGTCCGTCCACAGCTTTTTGCGCTTTCTGCCCGTATTGTTGGTAATAACGTTGTTGGCAGCGTCCAGTATGATCTGCGTTGACCTGTAATTCTGCTCCAGCTTTACGGTCCTGCAGCCTTTAAAATCCTTTTCAAAGTCTAGGATATTTCTGATATTTGCGCCTCTCCAGCTGTATATCCCCTGGTCGTCGTCTCCAACTACACACAGGTTTCCGTGAGCCTCCGACAATTTTCTGACCAGCATGTACTGGGCGGTATTTGTGTCCTGGTACTCGTCCACCATTATGTATCTGAACTTCCGCTGATAAAAGTTTAAAACCTCGGGATACTGCTCAAACAGCTTTATGGCATTCATTATAATATCGTCGAAATCCAGCGCGTTGTTGTTTTTTAGCTTTTTCTCATACAGGCTGTACAGCTTTGATATTTTACCCAATCTGAAATCCGAAGCAAAGAGCTTTTCAAACCGGGCGGCATCTATAAGCTCATTTTTCTGTTTGCTTATGGCTTCAAGCACGGATTTGGGCGGGAAATTTTTATCATTTATATTGAGCTCCTTAAGGCATTCCTTGATTACCACCTGCTGATCCTGTGTGTCATAAATGACAAAGCTCCTGTCATAGCCCAGCTTTTCAATGTCTCTCCTCAAAATCCTTATGCAGATGGAGTGAAAGGTGCCAACCCACATATCGTTGCTCAGATCGCCTATCAGGCCGTCTATTCTCTCTCTCATTTCCCTGGCTGCCTTATTTGTAAAGGTTATTGCCAGAATACAGTATGGAGGAACGCCATGTTCACTGATGAGATACGCTATTCTATGGGTCAGCACTCTGGTCTTGCCGGAACCCGCCCCCGCCAGAATGAGCAATGGCCCTTCATTGTGAAGCACCGCTTCTTTCTGCTCTTTATTTAAACCGTTTAATAAATCCATTACTACCTCCAAAATTCATTCGCATTGCATTCCCCAGATCTTTTTGTCTTCCCGGGATTCAAAAAACTTGCATTTAGACAAAAATACCGAGATAAATCACTCGGCATTATTATGCTTTAATTATATTTCATTTTAAGTTTTAAGGCAAGGAGATGAGTACCCATGACTGTCAAAGTGCAAGCTCTTGCTCAATAGCGCTTATTGTCCCATCTATTGTATATTTTGAACAGTCAATGCTTATGTCGGCATACTTCTCATAAAGTGGCTTTCTTTGGTTGTACATATCCTCCAGGCTCTGTCCCCGGCTTAAAACAACGCCTCTGGTACTCAGGTTGTTCAGCCTCCTGCTCAGCGCTTCAAAATCTATGTGCAGGTATATGACCAGGCCGTTTTGCTTCATATGCTCCATTGCCCTGCCGCTGTATACCGCGCTTCCGCCCGTGGCGATCACCGTATTTTCGCATTCCAGGGAAGCTATGGTATTTTCCTCTATTTCAAGAAATTTTTCTATTCCGTCCCTGTTCAATATGTCCTGCAGCAGCCTGCCCTGCCTGGTCTGAATGATCACATCCGTATCTGTGAAGGACATCCCAAGGTGCTTTGCCAGAATGACCCCCACCGTGCTTTTACCCGCACTGGGCATGCCGATAAGTATTATATTTTTCACTTTTCAGCCTTTCCTGTATAATATGGATTTTATAAATAAGCTTTTATAATTTATATGATGCTATGCCGCAATAAATCAAGCTATGGTGTAAATATCAATGTGTAATAATAATCAGTAGAATTATTTTTGCCTCCCTACTTTTTAAAGAAGTTTGACCTTATGGCCTTGTCGGCATATTCAAGCCCCTTCAGTACCTGTGCCTGCCCTGCGGAATCAATTTCTCCGCGGAATTCCCCGTCCGAAAGCATGGCATAGTCTTCCCGGGTGTTTAAAAGATTCCTTCCGAAAACGGTGGATTCGTATTCACTCCCGTCGACGCCCAGTAAATACAGAAGAGTTGGCATCAAATCAATTTGACCGCCGGTTGTATGCACGGTTTGAGGCGTCTGACCCTTGCTGTAAATTATCAGAGGTATCTTCTTATCATTTTCCTGCCACCAGTCCTCCGCAGGCTCAATTTCATGTATTTCATCCTTAAAATATTTGTGTACTGAATCGTGGTCTCCATAGATGACCAGCACTGTGTCATCCAGAATCCCTGACTTGTCCAGTTTGTCTATGAACTCACCTATACAGCCGTCGGTATATCTTATGCTCTGGAAATAGCCCCCCAGCTTTGTATCCTCCAGTGAATCCTCCAGTTTCAGCTGCTTGACCTCTTCCGGCATTTCAAAGGGAGAATGGCTCGAAAGCGTTATAAGCACGTTATAAAACGGGGTTTTCTGATTTATCACACTATCGGTAACCTGATTGAAAAAGGAATCATCGCTCAGGCCCATAAAAATAGTTTCGTCTATTTTAAAGGATTTTGAATCTACGATCTGCTGAAAACCCATATTTTTAAATACAATACCCCAATTCCAGTATTCCCCGCTGTTGCCATGGAAGGCTTTCGTGGAATAGCCGTGGTTTTCCAGTATTTTAGGCAGGGAGTTATACTGTGTGTCGGGAAATCTGAAAAATGTGCTGCCCTTCCGGACCGGAAAAACCGAGGTATTTGTCATCAAATCCGAATCGGAGCTTGTCCCCTCGTTTACCTGGGTATAATAATGGTCGAAATATATGCTGTTGGACAATAACCTGTTAAGGGTGGGCGTTATCTCCTGTCCGTCTACAGACTGTCCGATCACAAAGTTCTCAAGGGACTCCACCTGAATAACCAGCAGGTTCTTGCCCTTGTATATTCCCTTATAGCCGTTATCCGGAAGCTTTTCGTTTTTGGCATCGATCCAGGCCTGGATATCCGCCCTTTCCTTTGAGGTTATCTTATAGGGTTTGAAATCAGAGAAAAATATGTAACAGTCATAGAGGTGATACCCTATGGGCGAAGAATTGCATATGGTTTGTCCAGGATTTGAATAGGAATAAAAAATATAGTCATTTTTATCGTTCCCGTATACGTTTATTAACATATACCTGGTCACTATATAGGCCAAAGATAAAATAAAAACAACCGCGAAGGCCGTCAATCTTGCCTTAAGGCTCTGGAACAGCGGAGACGAGTAGTACATATGCCTTGAGATTATCAAAAGCACTGCGATTATTGGTATGTCAAAAAAGAAAACTATGTCGCAGGGCCTGAACATTGCAAAAATGCTGTCCCAGAGGTTGTTCAGATTTCCTGTCTGCCTGAGCAGCTGAGTTGAAAGGAAATTTCCGTTTGCCCTTATGTACACCGCGTCAAAGGCAAACAGGAGAGACAGCAAAAAGTTCAGAATGAGCAGCAGCCAGAGCCTCCCTCTGTTTTTTGCCAGAAAGCTGAATGAAACTATTATCAGCAGGAAAGCCACGCAAATCGACATGTAGGTTATATTTCTAAGGCCTCTCGACATATCGATGACAGACATGTCGTTGCTGTATACAAACCCCATCAGAACTATTGATTTGACCACCAGTATGCCCAACGTTATGAACAAAAGCCATTCCTGCAGCAGATATCTTAAAAAACCGCGGCCGTTGTTTAATTTTCTTCTATAAGCCACCGTTATACCGTATGATGTTCTAGCATACATATAAACTATCTCCCACAGCATACAAAATAAAAATAAAGTCGTAAGTATTATATTACTTTGAGAGACAAAAAGCAATTGCCGTCTTTCCATTCTCTCAGCATGGCGGTGCCTGCTATCACGGCATCGTTTCCTCTCTGCGCCACCTCCGGTTCGGCTATCTTGATATTCTGGGCCGGTGCTAAGGTATTCTCCCCTTTCTTTTGCAGTAAGACTAAAAATTTTATAATCTGAAACAGGAGGCAGCCAATTATTTCAGCAGCCTCCTTTCATAACACCATATAAGCGGTTCAAATCAAGAGATCAAAAAACAGGCCTTCTCTTTATTCAAAATATACCGGATTTGTAAAAGCAATCATGGTATCTGCTCCGTGTAAAACACCGTACATTTCGGCACGGATCCATTTAAGGCCGGTTGCTTCCATTGTAAAAGATGCATTTGTATTACCGGTATGCAGAACAATCTTTGTCAAAGAGCCCAAATTACTGTTTACAACGATGCTCAAAGGCTCATCCTCCAACACCCAGTACCCAGCCCTGGCTGTTCTGTCCAAATATATCTTGACCTCAAGTTTTTCATGGCTGCCTGAATTGGGAATAATTTCGCCTATATGCCACTGCTTCTGCCTCTTTAATGATAAAATCCGGAGCAGGAGCAAGGGACCCATTGAAACACTGATCAAACCTGCTCCCAATGCCTTTACGGCCATTTCTGCCACCTCCGTCCCCCCATCCTCATCTATTGCCAGGAAAGTCGCCGCCAGCGGTTCGCTTACGGGTTCTGGGCTATGCCAGTCTCTGCCTGAAACAGCACTGATCCGGTATCCCTGATCCAGCAAATCTGTCCAAAGTTGAAATGCCCGTAAATTAACTTTATGAACGGAAGGGAAGGTACCTGACCAAACCTCGATATAATCAATTTCAGACCAGTCTTGCACCTCATAATTCCAATAGCAGCCTGTACACATGGGACTTCCCACGCGGAACGGATGTGCTGCTCCAATAACGGCACCCTGGGCATGTACAGTACTTAATCTTTTATGCAGATCCCCAATTCCCAGATCTCGCCAATCCACATACTCTTTTATTCCAAGAAACAGCACATGTCCGAAAAATGTCGTCCATTCCATACCTCCGATAATGTGGAGGCCTGTCGAATTCTGCAGAAGCTCTGCCTCTGCTAAACCGGACATGGTACTGTGGTCTGTTAAAGCAATTCCTTCATAACCCAATTTTATAGCGTTATCCACCAGAACATCCAGAGTATGGCTGCCGTCGCTGTGGTTGGTATGAGTATGAAGTTCAAAAGGTACCCATCTGATCAGATGTCTCATCTCCTTCCCACACCTGTAGGGAGTAATTGCAAATATCTGTTACAATAGCATGGATACTCAGGGTGATTTTAAACAATCCTGATGGTATCCTTCCTGGAACTAACCCTGGTGATGCCATAGATTCCGAAATTATCAGCAGCTGGTCATGGTCATGCCGGTGGGCACAGCCTCTAAAGCATGCGGAATCATCAAAGGACAGCGTAATAAGGTTATTGAGGGGCAGAAATACTTTCCAGTTATTCAGGTACTGCTGCAGATCTTCCTCCTGAATATAGTGCTTTAACTCCCTGCAAATTATTTTTTGAGCGGAGGGTATATGTTCAAGTGACTTGGGCTCATAGCTGAAGCTTGTTTTTAGCCTTCTACTTTCACCCTTCAAATTAAAAGTATATGTTATGTGGCTTTTACTGCATTGAGGTGTAACCGTACCCTTAACCTGAAGCAACTGCCTCATGTTTTCCTCCTTAAAAATGTCCGTCATTATCGTGCATTCTACACCCGGGTTAATTACCATAAACAACCGCCCTACAAGTGATTTCAAACCCCTTTGTAAGGCGGTCCGATATATTATCAACTATACCTGATTATAAATTCCTATCTGAACACGACCCAGTCATATAAAGTCACATGCCCTTCAGGTCCGCCCGGTCCATCAGCCAGTATTGGCTGGCCGAACACCGAACCCTGACCAGGATTTCCCCAGCGGTATACCGCCCCTCCGCCGGCATTCTGATAATCAGAGTCAAAATATGAAGGCCATGTTGTTGTGCCTATATAGCCGGGGGTCACTCTTATTGCGGTAACCTTATCATTTCCTACGCCTCCGGGTGCATTAAGCTCTGAGATATCATGGTTTCCCAGCTCGAAGTCCTGAGAAACACCACAGAATCCGGAATCTGCATAAAGTGTTACCGGTGCACTTGCAGCTGCGGATACATCCGGTACATTAACCGAAAATACCATAACTATATAGGCCAGTATAGAAAAAATAGATATTGCACATTTTCCGATTCTCATTGTAAGCACTCTCCTTTATCAAAATAAATCAACCTGCTATTTTTTCATAAGTACCTAAGTCGGCCAATCATACTTCGGAGCAAAATTGTAGGCAAGAAAATATTGCTGGATAACGGCATTGGACCACCGGGATTTTATGGTCATATTCTTTTTCTTTATCAGGTCCACAGTATTGATTTTTTGTTTAAAGTTGAGATAATCCTCAAAGCTTCCTTCAAACCGTTGGGGCCACCTCTTCTTAATGGGGTGTTCCTTCATTCTTCCGCCGTTTATGGCCTCAGAATATGTGCGTTTTATGATCCAAGGTATGGAATTAATCCCATCCGGCTTCAAATCCTCCCAATTTTTTATCAGAGATCCGTGATTTCCCCATTCGACACGAATAGCGGCATGCCCGCCGCACGCATTGGCTTCCTCCACCGCCTGAGGCGTTGAAAGGATATAGCTGTGATAAAAAGACCATACTCCATCGACTTTACCGGTTCCTGAATCATAAGATATCCAGACTTGTTCGTGATCACAGGGGTCATAATCATCTGGAAAATTGTAATCGTCTTCCCAGAATAAGTGATAAGCAATTAAAGGCTTACAGGGATGATGAATGGCAATCACATCCATTAGCTTGAAGTATTCATTCGGTGTGGTGTAAAGAACAGGTGCATAACGGTGCACTTTTTCGATTTCGTCCTTCTCCAGTTCAGCAGGAGGCTCCATATTTAACGCTCTTTTGTAGTACTTGCCTGCTTCGTAAAGACTCTTTTTATAATGATACGCCTCCCCAATCCTGACAACAGGTTGGGCATCTTCAGGGAATGACAGGGAAAGCAATTCATTCATCGCAATGCTTAAATCACAGAAACACATATCGTCCATTTTACTCCACATTTCAGGAGGGACAAGCTTCTCCACTAAATCAGGGTACTGACGTTTTAACAGCTCTTTTAGCACCTTTTTCACTCCTTCCTTTGATTCTTAATTGGCAATTTTAATTTAAAATAGGTCCATCGCAACCGGCGGGAACAAAGGCATTATCCCTGTATATTCCACTTTTCATCTTTCATCATTGAATAGACGTAGACCGCTCCCACAATTGCGCAGAGACTGAACATAAATACGGACATGGCGGCAGCCTGCGATAAATCGTAAAATGCTGCAAACTGCTGATAGAGAGCCACACCAAGCATTCTGGGTGAATTTGCCCCCATAAGGAAGGGAGTTGTAAACTCACCTACGTTCCCCATAAAAACAAAGGTTGCAGCAACTAAAGAGGTTTTTGCCGAAAGTGGGAAAATAATTCTTCTGAATATTTGGAGTTTACCTGCACCAACATCACGGGCGCTTTCTATCACCGAATCCGGAATTCCCGAAAGAGCAGCTCCTATGATCATAGCAGCAAAGGGAATATTGAACCACAGATTCATCATTATAATACCTTCGGGTGTATACATAAGATTCGGTTTGAAGCTGATACCGAAATTGAGCAGCAGCCTGTTTACAGCACCGGTATCCCTGATTATCCCCATCATGGCATATACCGCAACTATCCCCGGTATAAACCGCGGAATAACATAGAGCTTTTCTACAACCGATGCAAACCAGCTTTTGCTGAAACGAATATAAAGCGCCAGCAGGTAGGAAATGGAAATTGTAAATACAACGGTTAGGATGACTATTCTCAATGTATATAAAATATTAATTATCGAATTCTTATTTGTAAATAAATAGTAGTAGTTGGCTATTGTTAACCCACCCTTTTCCGCATCCTGAAAGCTCATTGCCACGGATTGGAGGATCGGAAACGCGATCACAACAGCAATAATCAAGAAGGAGGGCAATACCATTGCAATCCCGGCGGTTTTCGTCAATGTCTCTTTTTTCATTTCAATCACCTCTGCATCGGAAATCCTGATTTGCAACAGCAACAGAAATACTGCAGCCGTTGCAAATCCGTTTCCATGATTATTCCATTATGTATGGACAGGCTATATGCGTCGTTTAATGTATAATAAACTTAATTAAGTGTCGCAATGTCTTCCTGCCACTTCTTCTTTATTTCATCGCCCAGCTTGCCTATGGTGTTGATGCGGAATTCTTTAACCTCCAGCCCTGACAGCATATCTACCGTTTCCTTTGTGAGCAGGGAATTATCAATTACAGGAATCGCCTTCTGTTTCTCGACAAAAATTTTCTGTCCTTCAGGAGAGACAGCGAAGTTCATCAGCTTATAGGCTTCCTCTTTGTGTTTTGAAAGAGAAGGCACTACTACTGACACAACACCGCCGGTGAAAGAGGGAGTAATCTGTGTCACCTTGATGGATTTCGGCAAGAGGTCCTGTGACATCTGATCCAAAGCCATATCAGCCCATGCTGGAATCATGTCCACTTCTCCGCTGGCCAGAAGGTCTAGGGTTCCCTGATTTTTTGCAGGATACTGCACCTTACCCGAGGCTTTATACATATATGGGTGCAACTCCTTCAAAAGGTCGAAGCCGCCTGTCCACTGTTCCTTCCACTTTACATCTGTTGATGTCAGAGCTTCTGCGGGAAGCTTATTATATATTGAGGTTATAACAAAGGACTCGCCTGCACCACCGGTTGTGGGATCGTTATAGGCAAAGCGTCCCGGGTTCTTCCTGATCCATTCATAAAGTTCTTCATCCGTTTTTGGCGGAGTCTGCACTTTCTCGGAATTATATGCCAGGAGCACTGTAGTTCCACGGAAAACAAGAGAATTATCACCGCCCACCGAAGATTTTGCCGTTACATTCTTCAAATTTGGAATCTTGTCTGCAGGCAGTGGGGTCAAAGCGTCCTTGCCAGCTTCTGCAAGAATGCGTGCAAGTCCATTGTCATCTGTCTCCAGCAAATCAATGTCGGTTTCTTTTTGTCCGGCTTTTACTGCGGCAATCAGCCTGTCCAAGCCACCCTGTCCGCCTGTGCCGGATGCAAGGAATTGCAATTTCACATCAATATTGGGGTTTTTTGCTTTAAAAGCCTCCAATACACTTTCCCATGTAAGACGGACATTGTCCGAGCCATTGGAGTAGAGATTAATTGCAACCTTGCCATTTCCGGCAGGGGTACTTGATTCAGTACCTGCTGCGTCCGGTTTACTTTCTGATGTGCCACATCCTGCGAGTATAAACGAAACGGAAATAATTACCGTTATCATTCCTAATCCAAGCTTTTTAAAATTCATATAATATCTCCTTTCAAGATTGTTATTTATTCTAACCGTAAGAGATGCGTTTCTCTTCCGGTTAAATACAAAATATATTTTAAATTCATTTTGGGAAAGTGCAGTATTTCCCTATAGCAAGGGAAACATCCTGTCCCTCTTCATAACCTTCTATCTGTTCACGGGGAAGAAAGGCTTTGATAATTCCTCTTTCACTCTGGACATTCATTTCGGTAAAATGGCCCAGCACCATTATTGTACGGATTTTGCCTTTCACAACTCCGTCATTATTCTTTGAAATACGTATATCCTCAGGTCTGACAGCAATTACTTCCTTTTCATTTTCTATAAAATTCATATCCCCTACAAACTCTGCTGTAAACCTGGATTTTGGATGATCATAGACTTCCGCAGGTGTGCCGATCTGCTCGAAGGCTCCCTTGCTCATCACCACGATACGGTGGGATATGGCCATAGCCTCTTCCTGGTCATGAGTTACAAATACCACAGTAATGTTCAGCTCACTTTGAATTTTTTTCAGTTCTTCACGCATCTGTACTCTGATTTTGGCATCCAGGGCCGAAAAAGGCTCGTCCAGAAGGAGAAGAGAAGGTTTCAGCAACAGTGCTCTTGCTATGGCAACTCTCTGCTGCTGTCCGCCGGAAAGCTGGGATGGATATTTTTTTTCAATTCCTTCCATCCTCACCAGTTCAAGCGCTTTCTCAACTTCCATTTTTATTTGGGATTTCGGAATTTTTCTGAGTTTTAAGCCAAAAGCCAGGTTATCAAAGATATTCATGTGGGGCCACAGATTATAACTCTGAAACACCATGGCTGTGGGCCTTTTTTCGGGAGGAAGTCTTTCTATATTCACCCCGTCCAAAATAACCTCACCTGAATCCGGTTCCAAAAAGCCTCCGATAATCCTTAATATGGTGGTCTTTCCACATCCCGAAGGCCCCAGCATGGTCACAAGCTCCCCTTCATGGATCTCAAAATTAATTTGCTCTATACCGTCGCCGTTTTTATATCTTTTTGTAAGATTTTTGAGCACAAGTTTAGGCTGCTTACCCTGTGTTACTATCATCGTTGACGCCTCCTCCATTCACAACTAAAGATCATTTTACTTTAAAGCCGTCAGCCAGGGCATCAGCTCCTATAAACTTTCGCAGAAGCAGCAGAATAACCAGGGTCGGCAGGACAAGAATAAGTGAAAATACCGCACCGGCAGTGGCCGGGTAGTCAAATATAACGGAATACATAACTACAGGTATGGTTTTATAATTTGGTACGCCCACCAGTAGCGTACCCTGGGCCTCTTCCAAGGATGCCAGAAAGGTAAAAATCGAAGCTACCAGTATACCAGGCATGGCCATGGGAAGTGTAATATGCAAAAAGGTCTGAAAAGGTGAAGCTCCTGCATCCCTGGCAGCTTCCTCCTGTTGGCGGTGGACATTTTTGAAGGCTCCGGCAGGTATCCAGGTCATATACATCATGGTGTTGACTAGATGGATAATAATAACCCCCGCAAAGCTGCCCATTAGGTTTAACTTGTAAAACAACATCCCAATAGTCACATACAGTCCGATTTTGGGGAAAGCATTTGTAATCAGAAAAGAAAAAAGAAACAACCTTCTAAAGGGAAACTCAAACCTGGCAAAGGCATAAGCAGCAGGTATACATATTACCAATGACACCGCCGTTGTAACTATAGCTACAATGAATGACAGCAGCATGGAGCCTGCCAGGTTATTTTGCGAGAGGACAAACTGCCACCATTTCAAGGAAAGTGCAGAAGGGAAAAACTTCGGATACAGGTAGCTGTCCGAAAATGCCAGCATAACCAGATTCATCAGTGGTCCAAAGAAAAACAGGAAAAAAATGCTGAATAGTATAAACTCAAAGAACCTTTTCTTCCCTATGGAATGATAAAAACCTTTAAGACTAATCAATTTCATTGACTTCCACCCCCAAATGCAAAACATTGCCTTACTTCTTTATTTATTTTTACGAGATAATCCACTTTTCTGGATGTAATGGAATCTACACCTATTTGGATCATACGATGTATGTCTTCCTCGTTGTCTACCGTCCATACAGAGACTTTCAGCTTTTTCCCATGGAAAGCCTCAATCAACTCCCGTGTTGCAAAACTATAGTGAAGATTAATGCCTATAGTGCCCAGGTCTTTGGCCATACATGCCAATTCTTCCATATGACTGATATTGTTGATTTCCAACAAATCAGGTTTGTAATTTACGAAATAAGGAACATGCAGGTATTCCCGTCCGATATTTATAATGGCGTCTGGCTCCAATCCTGTGAAAAAAGCCCTGTCACAAATGTCCGATTTATGTAAAAGTTCATTAATAAACCCGATCCCATCTGCTTCTTTTATATCCAGATTTAAAGCTATGCCAGGGAATGTTTTTATGACATTCACTACCTCTTCAAGTTTAACAATATTTTTTATTTGTTCTTGTTTAAGCACATCATGGCTTAATACGGGGATCTGTTCATCAATAAACCGCACATCCACTTCGATGGCATCCGCCCCGGCAGAAATTCCCGCATAGACTGAATCAAGGCTATCATTCTTTGTATTCATACATCCGGCATGTGCCGTAACAAAAGTCTTTTTTATATCCATAAACAATGCTTTTCTCATGTCGAACACCTGTAAACTACCTTTGAAGGAATAACAATGCTCTCGCCTTGCTGCTCCTCCCCTTCCAGCAGTGCTAAAAGCTTATTTACCGCCAGAGCGCCCATCTGCCTTTTATCAACTGATACTGTTGTCAAGGGCGGTGTTGTATATTTCGAAAAATCAATATCGTCAAATCCCATAACCGCAACGTCCTGTGGAATGCGTATCCCTTTTAAACCGAAAACCTGCAGGATACCAATAGCTGTCATGTCGTTGCTGGCAAAGACGGCTTCGGGGAGCTCTCCGGCCTGGAGAAGTTGATTGGCCGCAGATATACCCGTTTCCACTACAGAATCACCTGTGAAAAAATGCTCCGGTTTGATTGTCATTCCACAAAGCTGGGCCGCCGCCTGGAATCCCTCCCATCTCAGCCGGTAGCTCCTGTTTTCAAGAGGCCCTGAGATATATGCTATATTTTTATAGTTTTTGCTGTTTAAATGCATAGCAGCCTCGTAGGCACCCATATAATCATCATTGACAATATAAGTAGTTCCTTCTGCAATCACAGTATTATTGATCAGCACAAACGGGATGGACGTGTGTTTGTAGTAGTTTATCAATTCCTCCGTGACCCGGCTTAAAAGAATAAGTCCGTCCACTCTGTGCTGAATAACCTGATCACCTGCATCCATAGTCGCTTCATCATCCGCCATGATTAAAATACTGTAACCTGCTTTTCTTGTCTCTGTAGCAATCGCATCAAGGATGGCTCCATAAAAAGGATGCGATATGATTGGCATGTGTTTCCGGTATATTATTACGCCGATGATCCCTGTCTTTTTTGTCACCATGGCTCTTGCAAGACGGTTTGGCGAATAATTCGTCTGCTTCATTGCTTCAAGTATCTTTTCTCTGGTTTTAGGCTTACAGCTTCCGCTTCCCGAGATAACCCTGGACACAGTTGATTTGGATACCCCTACCAGCTTCGCTATATCTACTATTGTAGCCATTTGATTCCTCTCTTTTCATTTTGGGAGCGTTCCCAATTACTTGTACATGTATATGATAATTGATTATTGTTAACTACATATTAAAAGAGAGTAAATCTTTTACATGTAATTTGCAGCATAATCACTATAGGGACCGCTATAGATTGCCAACATCAAAAAATGTGTTACCTGCTTTGCATTGCATGCGGTGAAGATTCATGATCTTATCAATGTAAAACAATTGACATCATCAAGAGGTATAAAAAAAGTCAAAGATAGAAATAAATTCTACCTTTGACTCAAATTATAAAACTGTTTTATATCAAATTGGATTTCTGCAGTAATTTCCGTACCATTACTGCAACCTCAGCTCTTGTAATATAATCTTTGGGAGACAGGATGCCTCCACCCTTTCCCGTTACGATTCCCGTATCCAGGCAGGCGGCGATACCTTCTTTTGCATACTCCGAAATATTTGACATGTCAATAAATTCTTCCAGCAGTTCACCGGCTTTTTCAGGACTCAGTGACCGGACAGCTCCTGTAATCTTCATTGCCCTGGCTGTAATGGTCATAGCCTGCTCACGGGTAATTTTATCATCAGGACCGAAGTTTCCATTTCCGTAGCCGCTGATAATGCCAAGAGAAGCAGCCGCATTAATATATCCGCAATACCGCTCTGATTCGGCAACATCATCAAATATACTACTATGTTCTTCGGCCGGAAGTCCCAATGCTTTTATAACAATTGAAATAAATTCTGCTCTTGTAATTTCTATATCAGGAGCAAACATGCCATTTCCCGTACCATCCATAATCAATCTTGAGCCCATGTCATTAACAGCCTCTTTTGCCCAATGGCTATCTGCATCCCCATACTCCTCCGGATGCCATACAACTGCATAATTACTGTTGGTAAGGCTCCTTATATCAGCATAATATCTGCCGTTTATATTTATAACCTTTGTCGGTACATGCCTGACATCACCGTTTGAATCAATTACCACCGCCGTGGTGATCTTTGCCGAAAGCTCATCAGGAACAGCAATCGTCCTTTCAACGTACGAGTTGAAGTTCTCAATGTCTATGGTCTTATTTCCATATGTGCATTTTACCGTGAAACTTACCGGATCGGCTATTACTGACAAGCCGTTGTTCTCAGCCGCATCTTTTATCTCCTTCAAGGCGTCCCCGGAAAGCTTTGATATTGAAACCTGCACTTTAATGTCTTTGATTTCCACATCCCTGCCGATTTTTTCTGAAACAGCGTCTATATTTATCTGTGCGGCAGGCAGAATATACGACGCTGTCCCGGTGCGGATTTCAAGAACAGCCTGTTTATTTTCCATATTCTTTACCAGCTGGCCGTCCAGTTCACCACTGACGCCGTTTGAAGCACGGTTTTCCGATATTGTCACAACAACCCCATTTTCCTGCTGTTGAAGTATCCGGTTAAATTCGTCCGGGTTGAATGTGACATTCGTAATATTGTTTTCTCCGCTATTAACTGATACAACCATGCCGCTATGTGCATTACCGTTTATGAGGACCGCAGCCCCGCTGCCGGTATTTTCCGCATCGGTACCGCTGTTATTGGTATTGTTATTATTGTTATTATTGTTATTATTGTTGTTATTATCGTTATTGCCGCCATCACCAGTACTGTCTGCCGGTACAGTGATAACCACGGTCACCAGTCCGGTGCTCCCGTTCTTTTCCAGCCTGAATGTAATCTCGCCCGTTTCGGCGGCGGCACCGTAGGTTATGTTTCCGTCAACTGCTATTGCAGCATTGCTGGTGGTCTCCACCGTCACTGTTATACCGCTGTAGGAAGCATTCACTAACGCTTGAGCCATGGCGGCGATATTTGTATTGATACCCTTTACCGGCATCAATGCCGCACTTGTGAGAAGTCCGGAGGCCCCCGCCAATTCCGCCTCTTCTCCGGGTACGGTTCCGCTGTCTGCCGGGACCGTTACAACTACAGTTATCAACCTGGAGCTCCCGCTCTTTTCCAGCCTGAATACAATCTCGCCTGTTGCGGCGGCACCGTAGGCTATGTTTCCGTCAATTGCTATTGCCGAATTGCTGGTTGTCTCCACCGTCACTGTTATGCCGCTGTAGGAAGCATCCACTAACGCCTGCGCCATTATAATAATATTTGTATTTATACCCTTTACCGGAATCAATGCGGTGCTTGTGAGAATGCCGGAGGCCTGATCCAGTTCAGAGCCCGCATCCGGTGTGACATATATGAAATCAGGATTGAAGCCGGCCGTATCTCCGGAATCAGCCTTGTACATAATGATGTTGTTCCCTGCATTCAAGGTCAGAGACTCTGTAACATCCCCCCAGGTATTCCAGTTCCCTGTTGACGGGTAATCCGAGCGTTTGATTTTCACTCCATTTACATAAATGCTTATTGTTTTTGCCACACTGCCGTTGCTGTATCGCATGTCCACATTATATGTTCCGGTATAGGCGGCATTTACAGTGAAAGCCACAGAATCTCCAACAGCATTGAGACCTGCAACGAATCCGGTGCCGGAATATCCGGTGAGATCACTGGCGGTGTTGCAGCCGACCAGCACCGCATTTTCAGCTTCGTATTTCGGACCCTGGCTGCCTGCCGGAACATTTACCGGAACAGTTACCGAGCCGGTGCTTCCGCTCTTGGCAAGATTAAGGGTCACACTTCCGGCTGCCGCGGTACTGCCGTAAGTTATATTTCCGTCACCTGAAATTGCCGGATTGCCGCTTGTTCCCATTGTTACGGTTATGCCGGTATATGAAGCGCTGACCAGTGCCTGCGCCAGAGTAACTATATTTGTGTCAACACCCTGCACCGGAGTCAGAACAGTGCCTGCCAGAAGACTGGAGGCCTGGGCCACTTCCTGCGCGGCATCGGACTCAACATAGATGAAATCAGGATTAAAGCCCGGCATATCACCGGAATCGGCCCTGTACATTACTACATTGTTTCCTGCATTCAAAGGCAGCGCTTCTGTCACTTCGCTCCAATTATTCCAGTTCCCCGTGGAAGGATAACTCGATTGCTTAATTTTCTGTCCGTTTACATAAATGCTTATTGTTTTAGTTCCGCTGCCGTTGCTATATCTCATGGCAACATTGTATGTCCCGGCAGAAGGCGCCCTTACATTGAAGGTTATGGAATCCCCGACAGCATTGAGACTTGCGACGAATCCGGTGCCGGAATATCCCGTAAGATCCTTTGCGGTGTTGCAGCCCGCAAGTATTGCATTCTCAGCTTCAAACTTCGGCCCCGTATTATCTGCCGCCACTGTGATGGAGACGGTAACGGTATTGGTGTCGCCGTTTTTCGTAAGAGCAAGCGTCACGTTCCCGGCGGTGGCTGCTGTTCCATACGTAATGCTTCCGTCGGCGGCTACCGCCGAATTGCCGGTTGCGGCAAGGGATACCGTCACCCCGCTGTACACCGGGTCCACCAATGACTGTGCCCGTGCCACTATATTTGTGTCCCTGCCCTGGACAGGTGTCAGGGAAGAATTTGTGAGAAGTCCCGCCGCACCTGTCAGTTCTCCCGGAACGACGGCCGAAACAGTCACAGTTCTGGTGGTTCCATCTTTCGCAAGCTCAAATGTAACATCTCCGGTTACCGTATTGCCTCCATAGGTTATATTCCCGTCGGCATCTATGGCAGAGTTGGAGGTTTCTTTCAGCGTTACTGTTATACCGCTGTAGGAGGCGTCTATCAATGACTGTGCCAGAGCGGCTATATTGGTGTCGGTATTCTGTGCCGGCTTCAGCCCGGAAGCTGTGAGCAGTGCTGAAGCTGATTCCAGTGCGCGGCTTGCCTCCGAATTTACCAGGCTGACTGTCACTGAAGCCGTACCTGCCGGCAGTATTACGGTACCGGTGGCATTATCAACAGTACCTGCGGTTGAAGCGGCTATATTCCCCATAAAAATGGGCAGGTTGAACAGTATGTCTCCTTCGGGGGTATCTCCTGAAATATCAAGTTTAATGCTGGAAATTCCGCCTGTTATGGTGAAATTGATTTTTTTGCTGTTATTAACATTTACATTTTCCCATTGAACTGTCTTGCCATTGGCAATCCAGGTGTCAGGCAAACCCCTTCCTATTATGACTGTGCCGTCAACCTTCACTGAACAGCTGGTCTCAAGCAGAGCCTGCTTCTGGAAGCTCAGGCCCCAGGTTTCATAATCAGCGTCAATAGTAGTCCAATCCTCAGGATTCAACCCCTGATGAAAGCTTTCTCCCCATTGATAGGGTGCGCTCTGATTTTTTATCATCCATTCCAGATTCTTTATGGCTTCGGTCCTGTATATATCGGAACGCATGCACTGCAATCCGGCTCCGGCATTATATACATTTCCGTACGATCCTACGCTCCACGCTCCCCAGCTGTCCACCGGCGTTCCTGATTGAGTCCTTTTGGCAAGTGCATTTCCTATACTGTTGTCCAAATCGTCCAGCCAGGTTCCGCCCAGGCTGAATCCATTCAGATAGGCATCCCAGGGAAAAGTGGCCATTGATAACGTTGTGGCCAGATAATTCCCGGTGTAGCCGGACCAATACATGGAGTCATCAAAGTTGCTCATATACCAGTTTACGCCTCTGCGGGCCTCCGCAGTATCCAGGGCGTTGTTCAGGCAGCTGTTTATGTCCTCCATTTCAGTGTCGGCCCATTGGACTTCTTCTGCAATACCAAGCGTATCCGACAAATATTTATATGCCTGCAGGCCTGAAAGCGCCGCAAAATTGTCTACCACCAGAAAATTGCTTCCGTTGTCAAAAGTATTTGATTTTTTGATGATTCCGTTATGAGCAGGATCACTTGCATTGTAATACCTGTAATCTTCTATGGAATGGGCGGCATTCCGGATATTTGCCATAACTTCCGGGGTAAAGAAAGCCATATCCCCGGTGCTTTTTAAATATGTGGCAAAAGGAAGTATGTATTTGGGGATTGCATCCAGATAATTTGAATAAAGCAGTTTTGAAATCTGAAGATAATACGGGCTTCCCAGTATGCGCTTTGCAAGGTCATAGTCCCCTTCTCTGATAAACTGATCCACCATATTCACCACATCATGGGTGTATATCCTGTCATAATGACCGCCTCCGCCTTCACCTCTTATTTCATAGTTGGTGTCATCGGTCCCTGTCTTTCTGAAAATCAAATACAGGTCATGAGTTCCGGAGGTTGTATTTATGGAAGTATTAAAGGTCTGATAAATGGTCCATTGATTCATTGCTGTAGGGTCAATGCTGCAGGTTCCGATGACCGGACCTGACAGGCTGTCAATCCTCAGTTCGATCGCTCCGCTGTGCCCGTTCATATAATCCAATGCGCACCTTGCGCTGAATGTACTCTGGCCTGTGCCGAAATCATAATTCTGGTACTCCAGCCAATCGCCGTCATTTATATTTTTTATGTCAAGAGTCCCCTCACTGCAGGTCTCGGTTGCAATACCGGACATGGCGCTGTAGCTTTCAGCCTCGGTGGCTGACGGGCCCACGGAAAACCAGTTGAGAACAAACAACGGATTATTTGCATTATTGGTTTTAACCATGGTCTCCCACATTGTTATCTGCTCAGCCTTATACATATTTACCTGATTTTGATCCGGCAGTACGACGGGATGTGTCAGGCCGTTTATTCTATTGTCATAATAGGCCGACATTGCCGCATAATTGGAATCAAATGTGCCGGCAGTTCCCAATTGTGCTGCGGTGGCCGTTCCGGCGGCCTTTGCGACAAAATCCTTATTTACGGATTCACCGGCTTCCAATGTAACATCATAATACATGGAACCTGAATCCTTGTAGGTTGGGTCTCCTGACAGCGGTATTTCATAGCCGGTTCCTGCATTGATGTTGATCCTGATGGTTTTTGCAGCCGGGTCATTATTCGTCACTGTTATACGTGAAAAAACTGCAGTGGCCGAATCATCCAATACCCTGTTTGCAAAATGCTGAATCATCACGTGGGTCGTACCTGCATCCCATTCGGAAGTGGGACAGGGCTGATATCCATCCCGTAAATACCAGAGAATCCCTGCTTTACGGTCTGCTGCAAATTCATCCGGAAAATATGCAGTCCCGTCGACAGTTACTGTGTATTGAATCGCAGCTCCCATACCAGGCTGAACACCGCCGCCCATGTATGTACGCGATTTCGGATAATCATTTTCCCAGCCGACATACAACCAGTGCGAGCTGTCATAGGTGTATCCGCCTGCTGCGGAAACTCCGGCGGGAAATATGACAAAACAGCTGCCGAATATTACTGCCAGAGCCAGAAAAAAGCTTATAATCCTTCTTCCCTTAAACATGATTTTTTTCCTCCCTAAATTGTTTTTTAATCATCTGTCTGTATAAATTTCTGTGATGAATTAAAATTAACATAAAATCAGGGATAAATTATTGATGTAATTTTACTTTTCTTTTAAAGATTTTTACTATAAAGTCTCGGGGAAACACCTTTTAGCTTTTTAAACATCCTGGAAAACAGGAGAGGGTCTTCATAGCCTACCGAGCGGGAGATATCCCCTATTGAAAGCCTTTTATCCTTCATCATGTCACAGGCTTTGTTCAATCTGTAGTTGACGATATATCTCTGTATTGGTATTCCTGTCTCTTCCTTGAATATTGCCGACAGGTATTTTTCACTCAGATATACATGACCGGCCAATTCAGAAATGCTTATTTTATTGGAATAATGAGCTTGAATAAATTCGATCACCCTGGATACATACCCTGTTTTCAAACTTACTGACTTATCCTTAATGAGTTTAACCTCCGAATTGTCAATGAGAATTGCAAAAAAATTGCAGAGCAGGCTTTGCAGCCTCAGATCCCTGCTTTTCAAATTGGTATTTGCAGCCAACATTTCTTCAAAGCACTGGGCTATTGCCTCATCTCTCTCATACGTGAATATGGGATGCTCACTTGCAACCCCTGATCTTTTAAGATACTCAGGGGCACTGCGTCCGTTAAATGCAACCCAGGAATAGGTCCATGGATCTTCCTTGTCTGCGGCATAATAGACAACAGTGCCGGGACAGATAACAAAGCCCTGCCCCTGCTTCAGGCTGAAGGTTTTATCCCCTATCCTGAAAATGCCTTTCCCCTTATGGATGTAATGAATTTTAAAGTGCTCCTTCACTGCGGGACCAAAGGAATGCCCCCTTTCACATTCCTGGCTTCCAAAATAATACAGGCTCAGATCAATATAACTGATTAAATTTGCATGGTTTTTAATATTCACCCTTATATACCTCCAATTTATTTTACAATTTTTCTGGAATTATGTCATGTTTATCATACTCAAAGCCATATGCTCCGCACCTGAAAAGCATTAAGATATTATGGGACTAAAAAATTAAGGAGGTTTAACTCATGTCTTATTCTCCCAATGAAAACAGATATTCGGATATGAAGTATAACAGGTGCGGGAAGAGCGGCCTTATGCTGCCGGCCATCTCTTTGGGGCTTTGGCACAATTTCGGAGGGATCAATTCCTTTGAAAACGGCCGCGCCATTCTCAGAAAAGCTTTTGATCTTGGAATAACTCATTTTGACCTTGCAAACAATTACGGGCCGCCCCCGGGCTCTGCCGAAGAAAATTTCGGCAGGATTTTCAGTTCTGATTTCAGACCATACCGTGATGAGCTGATTATATCAACAAAGGCCGGTTATTACATGTGGTCCGGTCCTTATGGCGAATGGGGCTCAAGGAAATCGGTACTTTCAAGTCTGGATCAAAGCCTGAAGCGGATGGGGATTGAATATGTCGACATATTTTATTCTCACAGATATGATCCCGAGACACCCCTTGAAGAAACCATGGGAGCCCTGGATCAGGCAGTCAGACAGGGAAAAGCCCTTTACGCAGGCATTTCCAACTATAAGCCCGAAGAGGCCAGGAGAGCTTCAGAAATTCTTAAAAAGCTCGGAACACCGTGTTTGATCCACCAGCCCAGCTACTCAATGTTCAACAGGTGGATCGAGGACGAGCTGCAGGATATTCTGGTCCAGGAAGGTATTGGAAGCATTGCATACTGCCCGCTTGAAAAGGGTCTGCTCACCGACAGATATCTGGGCGGAATACCTTCTGATTCAAGAGCTGCAGGCCCCAGTGTTTTCCTCGCAACCCAGGACATAACCGAAGAAAAGCTGGACAAGGTCCGGAGACTTAATGATATCGCCAAAAGACGGGAGCAAAGTCTGGCACAAATGTCGCTGGCATGGGTGCTGCGCGGCGGACATGTCACTTCTGCCCTTATAGGAGCAAGCAGGGTCAGCCAGCTTGAGGATAATGTCCATGCGCTGAAAAATCTGCAATTTACCTCTGAAGAACTTCTTAAGATTGAAGAAATACTTGCCTGACCTCTCCATCCATGCCAATATCAACAGTGGTGTAAAACATTAAAAGGACATGCTTCACTAAAGTGAAGCTGTCCTTTTTTTGCAAACTCAACTGTTCCACAATCACCCCTTGACTGCAGAGCCTACTGTCAAAGCTTTTTCTACATGTTCACTGAAAAGCAGGTAAACAACTATTGTTGGTATACTTATTATGGTCATCATAGCTCCCATGGCCCCCCAGTCCGTCTGGAACTGCCCCTGGAAGTTTACCAGCCCCAGCGGAAGCGTTCTGAGAGCATTATCCGAGATCAGAATCAAAGCCATCATAAACTCATTCCACGCAAACAGAAAAATAAATATCAATACTGTGGCCACTGACGGTTTTACAAGAGGAACCATTATCCTGAAAAACACCGTATAAATATTGGCTCCGTCAATTGTAGCCGACTCCTCGATTTCAAAGGGTATTGACCTGAAGGACGCATAAAATACCATGGAAGCAAATGAAAGCTGAAATGCCGTGTAGGGTATTATAAGCGCTAACAGGGAATTGGAAAAATGAAAATTTCTGGCCAGTATAACCAGCGGAATCAGTATGATCTGCACAGGTATGAACATTCCCGAAGTGACATATATCCTGGCTGCAGAAGAAAGCTTCCACTGCATTCTTGCCGTCGCATATGAAAACATCAGAGCCAGCATGATGGTAAAGGCTACGGTACAAATTGCGACAATTACACTGTTTTTGAAGTACTGCAATACATTAAACTTGCTCCATACCCTCACATAGTTCTCAATCCTTAATACCGTGGGAACTCCGAAAGGGTTGGTTACAAATATTTCAGCATTATTTTTCAAGGAGCTGAACACCATCCATATTAACGGGTATACGCATATTATTGAGTAAACTGAAAGTACAACATATAAAATTACATTTCTCAGATTTTTTACAGGCACATGCTTCATTGTTTTTCTCTCCTAGTAGACAATTCTTTCTCTTGCTATGAATCTGTTTATAATAACTGTAAACACCAGGCACTGAAGTACCAATATTGTGGCTGATGCACATGCATATCCATATTCATTGGACCTGAAGGCCGCACTGTACATATGATATGTCAGAGTGTACGTGGCAGTCCCAGGGCCGCCTCCTGTCATGATGTACATTTGTTCAAAAGCCTTAAGTCCTCCTGTTATAGCAACAACAAGACAGAATTTATACGTTTCTGCCAGAAGGGGAAAAGTCACATGCAAATGTGCTTTTACAGCAGATGCCCCATCGATTGTTGCTGCTTCGTAGTAATGCTCGGGTATTGATTTTATGGCGGCATATATCAGCACCAGCTGAACTCCCATATACTGCCACGCATTTACAAAAGCCACTGCCAATATGGATATATTCATATCTGACAGCCACGCCTGCTGGTATTTGATTCCTAATATTTGAAATACCTTATTGAGAAGCCCATGCTCGGGATTGTAGATGGAAAGCCATAGCAGGCATACCACCGTTACCGACAGAACAACCGGAACAAAATATGCTGTTTTAAAAAATCTTCTGGCTCTTAGTTTCTTGATTGACAGCAGCAGTGCAAATACCGTTCCCAATCCCAGCTGGTATACGACCAGCACTGCAGCAAATATCAAACCGTTATTGGAGGCCTTGTAGAAATCTGTATCTCTGAACAGATCTATATAATTTTTAACACCGATAAATTTTGCAAAGGCAAAATTAACGCCATCCCAGTTATACAGACTTGTATGAAGCGTATTGAGTATCGGATAGCATACAACTATTGAAAACAACAGCAGTGTCGGCAATGTAAAAACCAATATGGAAATCTTGTAGCTCAAGCTTTTATTCATCTGGCATCTTCCTTATGTTTAAAATATGATTTTCCGTGTGAATTGCAATATTTTATAAATCCGGCTATCCATATTTTTCAGATAGCCGGATTTTGTGTTGATATACTATTTTATTATTCTTTGGCCTTGCCGATTTCGGATATGAACTGGTCGGCAGTTATCTGACCTGTAAGCAGCTTCTGGCAATTGTCCTCAAGTGCAGTTTTGAGCTTTGCATTGGTTATTCCCCATGGAAAACTGCTGAAAGTCTTGAACTTGGCTGCTTCCTCCGAATATTTTTTCTGTATGGAATTCATTTCTCTTTCCGGCGCCGCACAATTCTTTAAAACAGTATTGGGTTCAAGCAGCTTTACCGTTCTTCCTTCTGTGGTCTTAAGTCCAAGCTGAATGGCAAATTGGGCCGCCAAATCCTTATTTTTGCTGTTGGCAGAAACGGCAAAACCTCCATTGAAACCGCCTCCGCTTACATTATAGTCCCACTTGCCGCCTTCATCTGAGAGCACATTCGGATACAAAAAGTCGGCTTTGTCTCCCAGTTGGTCTCCAACATCACCAAGAGCCCATGCGCCATTAATAAACATTGCAGCCTTGCCTTCGGTAAACATGGCAAGCGCCTGATCGGACGGCGTATTAAACAGGTTTTTGTCAAAAGCTCCCGCTTTGGCAAGTGCTATAACTTTTTCGGCAGCTCCCTTGTAAACAGCATCGGATATACTGGTTTTTCCGGAGTCAAGCCCGGCATTTCCGGAAGGTTCAGCGCCCACAGTACAAAGGTCAAACAACTGCACTCCCGGCCATTTCTCCTTTGAGAATAAAGCCATGGGAACAATCCCCTTTGCTTTTATTGCCTTGACTGCTTCTATGAATTCATTAAAATTTGTGGGTATCTTTACTCCACAGCTCTGAAAAACATCCTTATTGTAGTAAATAAGTTCAGAGAATGTTCCCATGCTCATAATTGAATAGTAATGTCCATCTGCCTCTTTTATCAGCGGGACAGCAGTGGGAATCAGCTGGTCTTCAACCTTCAGTTCCTGTATGTATTTGTCCAGAACAAGCAGATTGTTGGAGCTTTTAAGGGTCTCACGGGTATCTGAGGTAACCCTGAATATATCCGGCAAATTTCCAGATGCGGCATAAGTCTTGAGTTTTTGGTTGTCATCCTGCGCCTCTACTTCAAGATCAAGCTCAACATTTGGCATTACTTGTTCCATTGCCGTCTTTGCATAATCATATGGCAGCTTCTCTGTATCATCGGTATATTGAGTATATATTTTGAGCTTGGCCTTTTTTGCTGTCTGGTCTTCCGTTTTCTGTGCAGCTTCAGCCTTATCAGGCTCATCTGTTTTCGTTCCCTTTGCGTCACCGCAAGCGGCAAGCGGCAGCAGCATACTTAAAGCCATAATGATACTAAAAGCTTTTACAAAACCTTTATTCATCTGAATATTCCTCCTTGATTTTCAACTAACCACCGGGCAGTATGTATATTACCTTTCAAGCTTGTGCCTTTATTATAGAATCATGGATATTTATTTTGAATGTGTAAAACGATACTATTTTGTGTTAAGCGATACTTATATTAACCTGATATGTTGATATAATCCGGATTAAAGCCCGCCGTATCACCCGGATCGGCCTTATACATGATGGTATTTTCTCCCCCGTTCAGTAAAAATGCATCAGCCACACTGCTCCAGGTGTCCCAGCTTCCTGTGGAAGGATAACTTGACTGCTTGATTTTTATACCATTTACATAAATGCTGATGGTTCTTGCACCGGTCTGTCCGTTTGCATATCTCAAATCAATATTATAGGTGCCGGTTGATGGTACCTTTATATTAAAGGTCATTGAGTCTCCCGCACTATTCAGACCTCCCACAAAACCTGTCCCGGAATAGCCTGTTCTGTCATTTGCGGCATTGCATCCGATCAGAGCTGCATTTTCCGCTTCATATTTATAGGATATATTTATAAAATCGGGATTAAAACCGGCCGTATCACCGGCATCTGCCTTATACGAGATGGTATTTATTCCTGAATTCAGTGTCAGAGAATCGCTGACATTGCTCCAGGTGTCCCAGCTTCCTGTGGCGGGATAACTTGACTGCCTGATTTTTACACCATTAACATAGATGCTGATAGTCCTTGCATTGCTCTGTCCGTTTGCATATCTCATGTCAACATTGTAATTTCCCGTAAAAGGTGCATTTACATTAAATGTCATGGAATCACCAGCACTATTGAGACCTCCCACAAAACCCGTGCCGGAGTAGCCCGTGCGGTCACTCGCAACATTGCATCCTGACAGAACGGCATTTTCCGCTTCGTATTTCAATCCCTGGCTGGAAGCGGCAAAGTTCACTGTAACAGAAGTCGTACCGGCAGGCAGTGTGACCGTACCGGCCGCATTGTCTATTTGTCCCGCACTCGACGACACAATGTTGTTTTTGAATATGGGCAGATTGAAAACTATATTTCCATCAGGCGTATCGCCTGATATCGACAGGTTAACACTGGACACTCCGCCGGAAATGGTAAAATTAATTTTCTTGCCGCCGCCAACATTTACATTTGCCCACTGAACTGTCTTGCCATTAGCCACCCAGGTATCCGGCAAACCTCTCCCTATTATCAGGGTTCCGTCTTCCTTTAGTGAACAGTTTGTTTCAAGCAGCGCTTGTTTGTTAAAACTCAGACCCCAGGACTCGTAGTCCGCATCCGGAGTTGTCCAGTCAGTGGGACTCAGGCCCGCATGAAAGCTTTCTCCCCACTGATAGGGTGCGCCCTGATTTTTTATCATCCATTCAAGATTTTTAATGCCTTCTGTCCTGAATGTGTCTGAAAGCATGCATTGCAAGCCCTGTCCCGCATTGTATACATTTCCATAACCTCCCACATACCACTGTCCCCAGCTGTCCACGGGCGTGCCGGATGCAGTCCTTTTGGCAAGGGCATTTCCAATGCTGTTTTCATAATGGTCACGCCAGGTTCCGCCCAGATTATATCCATTTAAATAAGCATCCCACGGAAAAGTGGAGGTGCAAATTGTTGATGCAAAATAATTCCCCGTATAGTTGGGCCAATAAATGGAATCGTCAAAATTGCTCATATACCAGTTTACTCCTCTTCTGGCTTCGGAGGCATCCAAGGCATTGTTCAGCGCATTATTCAAGCTGTTCATTTCGTTGACGGCCCAATTGGCTTCTGCCGTATTTCCAAGTTTGTCACACAGGTATTTATACGCCTGAAGCCCTCCCAGTGCAGCAAAATCATCTATCAATAGAAAATTGCTGCCGTTGTCAAGAGTATTTGATTTTTTTATAAGCCCATTGTGATTTGGATCAGCACTATTGTAATATCTGTTATCCTCAATACCGTGAGCTGCATTCTGTATGTTTGTTTTTAGTTCCTGTGTAAAGAATGCCGTATCTCCTGTATTTTTCAAGTATGTCGCATATGGAAGCAGATACTTGGGCAAAGCATCCAGATAGTTTGAATATAGCAGCTTGGAAATCTGGAGATAATAGGGGCTTCCCAAAATTCTCCGGGCGAGTTCATAATCGCCCTCTCTTATGAACTGGTCAACGATATTGGGAACATCATGGGTGTATATTCTGTCATAATGCCCGCCTCCGCCTTCTCCCCTTATTTCATAGTTAGTATCATCCGTTCCTGTCTTTCTGAATATCAGATACAGCTTGTGAACACCTGAGGTATTGTTTATGGTGGTATTAAAAGTCTGATATACTGTCCATTGGTTCATTGCCGTAGGCTCTATATTGCAATTTCCGATTATGCTGCCCGTTAAGCTGTCAATCCTTATTTCTATTTTGCCGCTGTGACCATTCATATAATCGGATGCTGCTCTTGCACTAAAAGCAGTCTGGCCTGAACCAAAATCATAATTGTCAAATTCTATCCAATCTGTATCGTGTATGTTTTTGACATCAAGGGTCCCTTCATTGCAATTTTCCGTCTCCACCCCCGACATGGATGAGTAATTTTCCGCCTCTGTAACGGTTGATCCGATTGTGAACCAATTCAGATTGAACAATGCATTCCTTGCATTACTTGTTTTAACCATAGTTTCCCACAAGGTTATCTGTTCAGCCTTATACATGTTCACCTGGTTTTGGTCCGGTAAAATAACCGGATGAGTCAAACTATTTATCCTGTTATTGTAATAGGTAGACATGGAAGCATAGTTGCTGTCAAAGCTTCCCGCCCCCTGCAGCTGGGCGGCTGTTGCCGTACCCGAGGACCGGGCTGCAAAATCCTTATTTGCCGTACCCCCGGCCGGAACCTGTATGTCGTAGTACATTGAAGCTGAATCGCTGTAGGTTGGATTTCCTGTCAAGGGAACCTCATAACCGGTGGAGGCATTGATATTTATGCGTATTGTCTTTGAACTTCCGGCATTATTTTTAACTGTGACCCGGGAGTACACAGCAGTTGCCGAATCATTTAAAACCCTGTATGCAAAATGCTGTACGGTTACATGTACAGGACCTGCCTCCCACTCAGAAGTCGGACAGGGCTGGTATCCGTCTCTCAGGTACCATAAAATTCTGGTTTTGCGGTCTGCGGAAAATTCATCCGGGTAATATACGGTTCCATCCACAGTTACGGTATACTGGATCGCAGCCCCCATCCCCGGCTGTACCCCGCCGCCCATATAAGTCCTCGATTTCGGATAATCATTCTCCCATCCGATGTACAACCAGTGTGTACTGTCATACGAATACGAATTAGCTGCCGATACACTGAAAGGTACAAAAAAACAACTGCTCATTATTACCGATACTGCCAAAATGAAACTCAGTAATTTTTTCTTACTGCACCTAAACATACTTTTCCCTCCTATGAATAATATTTTGGAATCATCTATTTTAAGGTAAATAGATTTTTGTATTACTTCCGTATATTTTCATACTCACTTGGCGACATCCCAAAGTGCTTTTTAAAGCTTTTACTGAAGTGGCTTGCATCACAATAGCCAACCTTCTCGGAAACATTTGCCAGCCTTATATTGCCTTTGCTGATAAGCTCTTTTGCTTTTTGCATTCTGATATTTGTAATGTAGTCGCTGACTGTAAGATTCAATTCCTTCCGGAATACTTTTCTGAGATAGCTGGAATTAATATATAAACTTCTGGCTATTTTCTCCACACTCAGGTCATTATCTCCATAGTTGGTTTCTATGTGCTCTTTCACAGTTTCCACTATTTTTCTGGATTTTGTAAATTTGTTTTCAGTTGAATAATCCACGACTTTTTTAAAGAGGACTTTTATCCATTTGCAGGAAGCTTCAAAAGACTCGCTGTTTCTTATTTCATTGTAAGGTGAGAACCTTTTGCCAAGTACCTCTTCTATATCACTTCCATTTTCCGTTATGAATGACAGGCATATGGAGACCAGGCCCATAAGAACCGCATATGTGTAGTCCCAGGACAGGTTCTTTTCCCGTATATATTTAAAAACCTCCTCCAGTCCTTCCTCTATCTCATCCCGGTTACCCAGACGCAGGCTCATTTGCAGCTTTTCATTAACCTCACTGGGGTAAAATCCAATGTTTGAGCTCTTGCTTTCGCCGTCAAAATATTTAATAACCTTGCCGTTACCTACAACAGCTTTATTCTGCAGAGCCTCAAGCGACTGCATATACGAGCTGTGTATCCCTGTAAAGCCCCGCAGGATTGTTCCCACCCCAATGGTAATTGTGAAACCCACATACTTCTTCACCAGGCTGCAGGAACGCTGAAAGTCATCAAACCTGAAATTGGTTATGTCTGAAGTATCCCTGAATTCAATGATGGCTACGATTCGTCCTTCGGGACCATTAAATAAAATGCAGTTTCCCTCCACCTGGATAATCTCGCCTAAAATATTTGAAACCGCATATTTCCACAGCGAAATTTCAGCGGCATCCGTCCACCTCTGGTACATATTGTCTATCTCAATTGCCGCAACCAGAAAGTCAAGAGAGTGGGTATCGATGCCGAAAAATTTAAATTGTCTTTTAATTTCTTCCTCATCTGAAGAATATTCGTTGCTTACAAGGAGGTTTAAAAACCGCTCCTTCATAGCGGCGGTACTGGTTTGGGCTATAGACTTTTTTTCGGACAGCTTTTGAAGCACTCCTCTGGCCTTCAGCAAAACCACCAGTAATTCCTCTTCTGTAAATGGTTTTAGAATATAGTCCACGACACCTATTTTTATAGCCTCCCTTGCATATTCAAACTCATTGTGGCCTGTAATAATTACAATCACTATCTCGGGAAACAGCTCTTTTAATTTCTCCGATAGTGACAAGCCGCTCATATACGGCATATTTATATCAACAAGAGCAATGTCCGGATTGTTTTTCCGGGCCATTTCCAATGCGTCCAGACCATTTTTTGCCTCGCCGGCCAGCTTGAAACCACATGCCTCCCAGTCGATGGCATTGCGGAGATACCTTCTGAAAACCGCCTCGTCATCTGCAATCAGCACATTAAACACTATTTATACCCCCTTGAAACAGCCGGAATTGATACAGTAATTTCAGTGCCTTTACCCAATGCGCTTTTAATGTCTATTCCATGATCCGGACCAAAATATAGCTTAAGTCTTTCGTCAACATTTGAAAGCCCGAAGGATTCTTTGTTCATATCCTCCTTTTTGTGTTCCAGAAGGGTTTTCAGCTTTTCTTCAGCCATTCCGACACCGTCATCTGAAATTCGGATAATTACCCTGGCCTCATCCTGCAGCCATCCTTCGATTGTGATTCTGCCGGGACACCCCTTCTCCTTGAGCCCGTGATACAAAGAGTTCTCCACCAGGGGTTGTATTGTAAGCTTCAATATTTCACAGTCCAGAATTTCATCCTGAATATCTATTTTGAAATCAAACACATCAGAGTATCTCATATTCTGAATAAACAGATAGTTCCTTACATTCTGGATTTCATCATCGATTGTGACAATTTCCCTTCCCTTGCTCAAAGCCGCCCTATAGAAATCAGCAAGAGCCTTGGTGGCATTTCCTGCCTCTGTGCAGGCTTTTTCCCTGCACAGAATATAAATCAGATCCAGCGTATTATATAGAAAATGCGGTTTTATCTGGGACTGAATAAGTGCCAGTTCGTATTCTCTCTTTTTCTTTTGTTCAAGCCTGATATTTTGAAGGAGTTCTCTTAATCTGAAGATCATGTCATTAAAGCCCAATGCCAGAAGACCTATTTCATCTCCCGATTCAATATGACAGCGTACCTCCAGGTTTCCCTGCCTGATTTTGTCCATATTTGCCGAAAGGCCTTTAATAGGTTTTGTAATATGGGAGGACAGCATACCCGCGCCTCCCAGGGCCAATAACAGAAAAATCAAACCTGAAGCTATTATGATCATCTTATTCTTCTCAGTATCACCTGTGAGCTCATCTAACGGAATGTTGCCTACAAGCTTCCAATCTGCTTTATTAAATGCCGTATATATTACAAGGGTTTTCCTGCCCATTATTTTGGCGGCTTCTGTCTGTGTATTTCCTGACATGGCCCCTTTTCTGAGCTCATCCTCTTCTATGGGCTTCAAAAGACTGCTAGGATTTTGTGATGAAATTATATATCCATTTCGATCTGCAATAAAATAGGTCCGGTTTGTTGAAGGGCCAACACTTTTATATACTGAAGCCAGGGAATTTTCGTTGATATTCAGCACCAGATAACCCAGTTTTTTCCCCGAATCCACATTAAATATCTTTTTGGCCACTGTTACAACGGGCTGTGTCGTGTCTGTTACAAGAAAGTCTCTTGTCTGCATGGGAAACCATACATTTACACCATTTGTCTGTTCGACCTCTTTTATTATGCCGCTGTTCAGTACTTTCTGATAATTGATTATCATATTTTGATTGGGACTGAATGCGTTGCCATAATTATCAATGAACACAATTGAACTGACATCGGGGAAACTCATCAAAGCAATGCTCAAATGGCTTACTATCCTGTCCCTGATATATAAATATCCTAATTGATCATTCTCCTCAGGTTTTTTATCCCTTATGATATTATAAGTATCCAAAGCTACCATGTTTGCGCAATTTTCGGCATTGGTGAGCATGGAATCTATTCTGGTTACAATAAGGTTTGAGTCGTCCTGTATGTTCTTTATCGTTTTCTCAATGATATCCTGTGTAAACAAATAATTGGAGACGTATCCCAGGAGGAGCAGGGGAATTGTCACCAGAGGAATGTATATCAGCAGTATTTTATTTTTAATCCTTTGATTTTTAAACCAGAATTTCATTTTAATATTCCCAATGCCCTCCTTATTTGTAAACAAAGAAACGCTATATCCAGTTTAAACCCTTAAAATAAAAAATTTGAATGTGATAACCGATACCAATTTGTGTTTTCCGCTACTATTACTGCAAAAATCAGACCGGCAAACTACCGGTCTGATAAATTCCTGATTGCTTCTGTCATTTAAAAATGTCTGTATCTATTCCCGCATTCTCCCTTATAAATACCGGTAAAACTTCCAGCGGGGCGTCGCATTCAACCCATTGACTCCCGGCATACACCTTTCCTGTGTCCGCAAGCTTCCAGCTGTTTTCCCCTGGCAGATATACCCGCCTGCTCCGCTGTCCGGGACCAAGAACAGGAGCCACCAGAATATCGGGTCCGAACATATACTGGTCCTCTATATCCCATACCTCTCCATCTCCGGGAAAATCATAAAACAACGGCCTCATGGGCGGAGTGCCTCTGAGATGTGCAGCTTGCATCTGTTCAGTTATATATGGCTTCAGCCTCTCTCTGATGGACATATATTTTTTAAATATTTCGTAAGCCTCATCTCCATAGCTCCAGACCTCATTGGGAGCCCCGCTCCAGCACATGCCTCCTCCTGTCGTACTCAAGGGCTCTCTTGCCGGCACCCGGTCTCCATGCAGGCGGAACACAGGGCAAAATGCACCGTATTGAAACCACCTGATTATACACTCCCTGAAGTTCCCGTCGTCCGGATTTCCCCCGTGAAATCCCCCGATGTCGGTTGTCCACCACGGTATGCCTGCAAACCCCATATTAAGCCCTGCTTTAAGCTGGGTTCTAAGGGCTTCAAAGCTTGAGTCTATATCCCCGGACCAGACCAGAGCCCCGTATCTCTGACTGCCGGCCCAGGCACAGCGCAAGAGATTTATAATATTTTTCTGCCCTTCTCCTTCCATGCCGTCATAGAAAGTTTTGGCATACATCAATGGATAAATATTTCCCACCTGCACGTTAGGGCCGAGATAATAGCGGTAATTGTCAAAGTCATACACAGAATACTCCGGTTCAGCCTCATCCAGCCAGAATACCCTTATTCCCTTATCATAATAATTCTCTTTTGCACACTTCCACACAAAATCTCTTGCCCCCGGGTTTGTGGCATCAAAAAATACAGTATCCCCTAAAAAATCCATAGTAGTCCGGATACCCCTGTCGGTTCTGACAAGATACCCTTTTCTCAGCATTTCCTCATAATTACCGCATGTCTTGTCCACTGTAGGCCATACCGAAACCATAAGTTCAATTCCCATTTCCTTCAGTTCCCTGACCATGCCCTCGGGATCGGGCCAGTACAACTCGTCAAAATTCCAGTCCCCCTGCTTTTCCCAGTGAAAGAAATCAATAACTATTACGGATATGGGAAGCTGTCTGCGTTTATATTCCCGGACCACAGCCAGTAATTCCTCCTGGGTCTGATAGCGCAATTTGCACTGCCAGAAACCCATACCGTAATCCGGCATCATAGGCACAGTTCCGGTCACGGACGCGTACGCCTCTTCTATTTCAGCGGGAGTGTCCCCTGCGGTAATCCAGTAATCCAATTGTTTAGTGGATCTTGCCGACCATTCGGTAATGTTTTTCCCAAAGGTGACGGTCCCTACCGCCGGATTGTTCCAGAGAAATCCGTAGCCCAGGCTGGAAAGCGCGAAGGGCACACTGGCCTGGGAATTTCTCTGGGCAAGCTCTAAAGTGCAATTCTTTATATTTAGAAACGGATGCTGGTACTGCCCCATTCCGTATATTTTCTCCTCCGGGTCGGACTCAAATCTCAGTTTCAGTTCATAATCCCCTGCAAGAATTGGTTTAAACTCACGCGCGTCAATGTTCAGAGCGCTGCAAAATTCATTTAAATTATTTCTGTTGCGGACGTATTCTTCTAAAAGAACTACATCTTTATAATTGCGGAATTTGATTTTTCCTTCTGCCGAAATTTCTGCGTGTATTTTTCCATTTTCAATTACAGCACCATCCTCTTTGATGGAAATTCTGACCTCCGGTGCCTCCCGGGGCAACAGAGCCCAGTCTTCCGGCTGCATCTCTGCCATATGTGTTGTCCGGACCCGTAAGCTGTTGCAGCCCCAGGGCTCAATCCACAGCTTTTCCGAGTCATATTCACGGATTAAACGGTTCCCTTCCACTCTGAAAACATTCTCCATTTTAACCTCCTGTTTATTCGTCAATTTATGATTACGCTGCGGCAATCCGGGCATATCAGCCTTTTATACCGCTGGACGCTATTCCCTGAATGAAGTATTTCTGGAATATGACAAAAATCAAAATTATGGGCAAGGTCATCAAAACCACTCCTGACATGGTATAGCCGGGGTATTCAAAATATGTATTTTTTAAAGTATTAAGACCTACCGGCAATATATAATAATTTTTGTCATTTATGAAGGTAGCTCCCCATACAAGAAAATTCCAGGTGCTTGCAAAGTGATAGATAATCTGTGTGGCTAATCCTGCCTTTGACAGCGGAATAACAATTCTGAAAAACGTCGTAGCTTTATTCAAACCATCTATTTTTGCCGCTTCCTCCAGTGCTTCCGGAATGGTCATAAAAAACTGTCTCATCAGAAACACCAGGAAGCCCTGGAATAAAAACGGCAATATCAAACCCTGATAACTGTTAAGCCATCCGAATTTAACCTCCATTCTGAATAAAGGTATAATAAGGATCTGATACGGAACCATCATCATTCCCAGTATCATAAAGAAAAAGAAGTTCCTCCCGGGAAACCTGATCTTTGCAAGTGCATATGCCGCAAGGGTATTGACGGCAAGATTGCCCGCAACAATACTGAAGGTGACTATACAGGAGTTCAGATACCATCTCATGATATCCGACTTGGTAAATATATAAATATAATTTTCCAGGGTCAGGCTTGTTATACTGACGAGCCTGTCAATGTCCGACTTATGCAGTAAGGATGTATAAACGGCGTAAACAAACGGAAATACACATATTACTGCTGCTATTGTCAGAAAGATATATTGAAGGGACTTTGTAAGTTTCAATTTTATTCTCATATTATACTCTGTCCTCCCTTTCAATTATAAATTTCTGAAAAACCGTTATTATCAGTATCAGTATGAAAATGATAAAGGCCGCCGCGCTGCCATATCCGATATGGTAAAGTTTAAAGGCCTGATTGTAAACGAAAATAACGGCCGTGCTGGTTGCGCCTGCAGGTGATCCCAGAGCTCCGCCTTTTGCCATGGCATAGGGCTGGTCAAAGAACTGCAGCACATAAATGGTGCCTGATAAAAGGACAAGGGTTGTGGTGGGTTTCAGCATGGGAACTGTTATATATAAAAACTTCTGGATAAAGTTAGCTCCATCCACAGTGCCGGCTTCATACAATTCCTCCGGAATAGACTGCATCCCCGCCATGTAGGCCACCACATAAAACCCCACATAGGTCCATATGCACAAAATAATCATGAAAGGCAGCGCCATTTTAACGTCAAAATGCCAGGAGGTATCCGGGAGTCCGAATTTTACAAATACTTTGGATGCTATACCGCCCTGTGCGAAAAGATACATAAAAATTGTTGTAACAGCTACAGTTGATGTAACGTATGGAAGATAGTAAACCGTTCTGTAAAATGTTTTGGCTTTAATTACAGTATGCAGTACAGCTGCAAGCACCAGTGAAATAATTAGCTGCAGTGGAACTGCCA
This sequence comes from Bacillota bacterium, assembly GCA_023397905.1. Taxonomy (GTDB): domain Bacteria; phylum Bacillota; class Clostridia; order Acetivibrionales; family DSM-1351; genus Ruminiclostridium. The sequence continues at coordinate 64,866 of JAEWSZ010000102.1, forward strand.
CTATAACCATAATAAATGAAATTTTAAGGGAATTATAAAAATCACTGTCCTTCAGAACATTGATATAATTGGTAAGTCCCACAAACTCCATACTGTTCATTTTTGTTATATTTGCATCATAAAAGCTTGTTATAAAAGCATTGATCAGAGGATAATAGAACCAAACCGCCATGAGAATTATAATGGGAGCTATGAAAATATATCCTGTAATCCATTCCGAGTATTTTTCTTTTCTCAACTTCTTTATTGCATTATTAAGCATGACTTACTCACCCCGTAATATTTAAGGGGATAATAATTATCCCCTCAGAGTTTAGAATCTATTTGTTTTAGAAATATGAATTATTTTTTAGGTCCGTATTTTGTCTGCAAATCCTTTAACAATTGTTCAACAGTGAGTTTGGAATCGCCTTTCAGACAAATGTCCTGCATGCCTTTGGTAAGGTCTGCATCGAAGCCTTTGGTTTCAGGCGGGTAGGCAAAGGCCTTGCCATTTGAAGCCATATTGTCCATTATGGTTTTCATGTAGTCAGGTGCGGATTTTACATAGTTCGGAATAAGCGACTGTACAGAAGGGACATAACCGACACTGTCAATTTCAGCATTCTGTGCCTCATCTCTGGTCATGTAATCGATGAGTTTCATTGCGCCAGGCTTGTTCTGGGACATCTTTGTGATGGATAAGCCATGTGAATATGCGGACTGTGCCTGTGTTGTGGCCATGGGAATGGGAACTCCCACCATGTTCAGATCTGTATTGGCATCTTTTGTATACCCTATGTACCATGGGCCGCCTGTTGACATGGCCACTTTGCCCTTTGCAAAGGCTTCGCCGTCCCAGGATGCCGATAACTGCTGCGGAGTTATTGCCAGGCCTTCTTTAAAGAGGTCTGCGATAAACTGCAGACCGGCTGCATTTTCTTTTGTATCAATTGTTGCGCCATTTCCCCAATCTCCGCCGAAAGCATGTGTATACTGGGTAATATGAAAGTTAAACAGATTAATGCAGATACCTTTTACATCATCTTTTGTGAGAGCTTTTGCCGCTGCCTTCAAATCATCCATTGTTTTTGGATAATCCTTCAAACCTGCCGCAGCCCATAAACCGGTATTTATGCTTAACATGGAGGTTGATGTATCGTACGGTATTCCATATAACTTTCCATCATATGTCCATCCATTCAATAATGTGGGAACAAATTTGCTTTTGTCCATTCCCACTTGTGTGATGAGGTCATCCAAGGGTTCCAGAACACCGTTCACCATGTAGTCGGAGTTACCCTCATCCGAAAAACCTATGACATCCGGTCCGACGCCGGCCGCGATTGCGGTGGGTACTGCCGCCCAGAATTCATCGCTTGTAGGATATCCCTGAAGAACTACCTTTACCTCCGGATACTTGTTTTCGATCCCTGATACGGCAAACTCAAAATTCTTCTGCTCTGCCGCATTTGCCCAAAATGAAAATTTGACTTCTTTGGGCGCTGAAGTTTCTGTTTTGCCGGCTTCCGCAGTTGAGTCGGCAGAGGTCCGGCCCGTAGTTGCGGCAGCTTCCTGATTGCTGTTGGAGCCGCAGCCGGTAAACGCTGCCGTAAATACAAAACATACCATGACTGCAATTACAATAAGCCTTGTTGCTTTTCTCATAATATTCCTCCCTTAATCTTTTGTCTCACTGGGAAATGATTTCTTTCATGAGCTTAGCTTTATTATAGGGAAAGGATCGGGACATAAAAATTATGGATTTTTACCTTTTATTAAAGATTTTTTACCTTTGCAATCTTTACTTTTATTGCATTGCTTTTTTGTATTCAACAGGCGTCTTTCCCATATATTTCTTAAATGCAGTGCAAAAGTACTCGACATTTTGAAATCCAACCAGTTCTGATATCTCGTAGCTTTTAAGGTTATCTTTCTTCAGGTACTGAATTGCGGCCTCAATCCTGCATTTAAGAATATAGTTTGTGATTGTGACTCCGGTTTCTTCTTTGAAAAGCCGGCTCAGATAACTGCTGTTAAGGCCGGCATTTTCTGCTATTGTCTCCAGGGATATATCTTTAGCATAATTCTTATGGATATACTCAATAACCTCCTTTATCCTGTAACTTTTGGCAGCCATACTTTTACTTTCAATTATCTTATTATTCAGATAATCTACCAAATCTATAAAACGTGTTCTGACCTGGACGATATTCTCTGCCGATATTATATCTTCCAGAGAAAAAGGCATTGCCGTTTGCAGCTCATTGCCCGGATTCAGGCTGAAAAGCCTGTCATTGAGAATAAAATATAAACCTATGAATATCTCATTTAATAATTTATGTTCCATTCTCATGTATTTATTTTCAAGCATATTCTTGAACATTTTTCTGATATATTCTTTTGCTGCCTCAAATTCGTTGGACTCCAATGAGGATTTGATCTGATTTATATCTTCATTGGGCGCCGGTTGCTTTTTATTTGTCCTCTCAGAAAAAGAAAGGCTGCTTGTGTAGTAAAATATTTGTTCCCCTTCCTGATCAAAGAATTTGTTATTCAACGCCGATAAGGCCTCATTTAATGCAGCCCCCAGATCGAACAGGCTGTTATGCCGGCCGGATATCCCCGCAGAAATATTGATATTCATATACTGCTTTAACGCTTCAATAATAATCTTTACGATTTTTTCATTCTTTAGAGTGATTTCTTTCATACTGTGTGTTTTTGAATGGGATTTTATAACCACATAGCTGTTTGTATCATATTGAAAAAATTCAAGCTCATCATCCTCTTCAAAAAGCTCGTTGACAATGTTCCCGATTGCAAAGTCCAGCAAATGCCTTTTGCTGTTTTCATACCTCTTCTCAACAGTTCTGTAGTCATCAATGCTTATTGCCATGCAATAAACATTTGAGTTTTTTACTTTGATGCCAAGGGATTTAACCTTCTCATCAAGCTCCCAGTTATGAACTACTGACCTAAAAATCAATTCCTTGAAAAAAAGGGCTTTCAGACTTGATATGTTCATTTCAATATTTCTTTTAAGAGTTCTGAATTCCTTAATATTTTTCTGTTCTTTCTCCAGCGCGGCTTTAGCATTCATAACAACCGAAATTACACTGCCGGCGTTGAGGCTGGGCTTGTGGATATAATCAAACGCTCCCAGCCGCATTGCCTCTCTTACGTACTCAAATTCATTAAAGCTGCTGAGAACGATTACCTTGGGCTTGATTTCACCTTCATTCAGCCTTGTCAAAACACCTATTCCATCAAGAACGGGCATTTTTATATCCAGAAACACAATATCAGGCTTCACAGTTTCAATGAGCTTCAGGGCTTCTTCTCCGTTGCATGCCTCACCCACCAGTTCAAAACCGTATTTGCCCCAATCAATGTAGGACTTAAAGTTTACTCTTAAAAATGATTCGTCATCAACTATAATAATTCTCACCGGCCACCTCACCTCATTTCGGGTATGTTTATCAATATTGTTGTACCTATGTCCTGGCTGCTGCTTATGTTTACTCCGTACTGTTCTCCGAAATGCAGCTTTATCCGGTCCACCACGTTTCTGATTCCTATCGAATTAAAGCCTTTCCCGCCCTTTACATCTTTATTGAGGATTCCGGGAATATCCCTCTCATCAATGCCGCTGCCATCATCCTCAATAATAAAAGAAACTGTGCCGTTTCTGGCATATGCCCTGATAGATAAATGATAGCCGCTTTTTCTTTTGTCAAAGCCATGAAATATAGCATTTTCAATAAACGGCTGCAAAATAAATTTCAAGGTTTTATATTCGTACACTTCATCTTCTATTTCATAGGTGACTTCAAATTTGTTGTAATATCTCAGTCTCATTATAGATATATAATTATTTATGAACTCCATTTCCTCTCTTATGGGAATAAATTCCGCTGTGGTTTTGGCTGAAAAAGTCAGAAGATAAATCAATGAATCCACAGCCTGCGTTATATTATCGGCCGACTGCATTTGCGACATCCACCTGATAACATTGAGAGTATTATACATGAAATGGGGATTTATCTGGGATTGAAGTGCCTGCAATTCAGATATCCTTTTATTTTCCCCGTCAATTTTTATCCTCTGTATAAGCTCATTTATCTGCACAATCATTTTATTAAAGGTTTTGCTGAGCTGGCCGATTTCGTCCTCTCTCTGCCCCTCTGTGCTGACCACCAGATTGCCCTGCTCAACCAATTTCATCTGCTTATTCAGCTTCACTATGGGTTTTGTAATGCTGCCTGCAATAATAAACGAAACAAAAATAGAAAGCATAATAAGAGCAATACCGATAAGCAGTATAACCTCACGGATTGCTTTTGCATCAGAAAATAATTCATTTTGAGGTATTATATTGATGATCTTCCAATGGGAATATTTTGAAGTATCTGATATGACAAAGACAGGCATATTATTTAGTACAACCTTATGATAAATGCCTTCGGAACTTATTATTTTAATTATTTCAGGATCGGTTTGCGTACCTATCTCATTTTCCTTTTTACTGTAAACTATATTATTGTTTTCATCTATTATTAATTGTCTGGTATTTGGAGTCAGTTTTGTTTCCTTATATAATTCTTCCAGCTTTTCAGGTTTGACATTAATGAGGAATATCCCCTGTTTTTCATGGCTGAAGGGTTTTACTATCAGTCTGCCGATTGTTATAACCCGAGATGGGGTTTGGGTTGACGGAAACTCATCATGTATTCCTATGATGACCTCTTTTCCATCTCTGCTGATGACGTTTTTAAACCATTGCTCATCCTTCAGGGCGGATTCCTCCATGCTGTACTCTGCCCGGTATCCCTTATAGTACACCCGGTCATTGATAAATGATGATAGATACAGCGTCTCGATGTATTTATTCAAAAGAAAAAGCTTGCTGAAAAAGTTTTGGGTAATTTGATTATAGTCTTTGACTTTCTGGTATTCATCGGTCTCGTTATCACTGGAATACCGTCTGCCGAGGATATCGTTCAAATCACTGTCGTAATAGGGCATCTCGGTCAGATTGGCCATGTTCATAAAAAAAGTATCCAGATTTTCCGTTATCTGGGAGCTGGTGGCAAGGACGGATTGTGTAATCCTCTCCTCCAAAAAGTCTGTAGTATAATTGTATATACTTACACCTATGGCTGTAATGGGTATAACTATCACCAGTATATATGAAATCAGCAATCTCTGATTAATATTTAGACTTTTTCTTCCAGTAATCTTCAATAGAAACACCTTCTACATAGTTTCTGGTCAGACATCGCTTTTATTATAAAATTCAGTGATGAAAAATAAATTAAAAAATTTTGCTCTTTTATTTAAAGATTTTTACTTTTCGGCCTTCAGATCGACTTAATTCAACATGTAACTATTATAGTTACAGCACGTTTATTTGTCAATATCTCATGCTTAAATCAGGTTTGCCCGCATTTTGTCCTTACATTACTTTGAGAGGCAAAAAGCAATTGCCGGCTCTCTATTCTCTCAGCATGGCGGCGCCTGCTATCCCGGCATCGTTTCCCATCTGCGCCACCCTCAGTTCGGCTATCTTGATATTCTGGGCCGGTGCGAAGGTATTCTCCGTCACAAACCGCCTAAGCGGAGCCAGCAGAAACTCCCCTTCCTTGCTCACGCCGCCGCCGATCACTATCACCTCGGGCTGAAAAACATTTACGATGGTGGCCAGGCCTTCCCCGATATATCTGATGTATTGGTCAACCACCTGTTTCGCGGTCACATCCCCCTGCTTTGCCGCGTCAAATGCCGTTTTTGCGTCGATTTTTTCGAGCTCTCCCCCCACCAGCTTATTTATAAGGGAATCCGGATTTTCCAGGGCAGCTTTTTTAGTCTGCCTTATACATGCCGTGGCCGAGGCGTATGCTTCCCAGCACCCGTTTCTGCCGCAGCCGCATTTCTCCCCGTCCATGTTCAGCAGCATGTGTCCCAGCTCCGAGGCCGCGTTGTTGAAGCCGCTGAATATTTTCCCGTCAATGATGACTCCTCCGCCTATGCCGGTCCCAATGGTTATGGCAACGGCAATTTTTGCCCCTTTTGCGGCCCCTATGACACTTTCCGCATAGGCCGCAATATTTGCGTCATTGTTCACATATACAGGCAGGTCTATATATTTTTGAAGTTCTTTCCGAAGCGGTACATTCCGGAACCTGAGATTGTTTGCGTAAACTATCTCTCCGGCCTTGCAGTCCGGCACTCCCGGACTTCCCACTCCTATGCTTTCAAAAGCTTCCGGCTTCATGCCCTCCTGTTTTATCAGGTCGAGAATGAGGTCAGCCATATCTTTAATTATCTCGGGGTATTCTCTCTCCCTGTGAGTTGGAACAGAGCCCTTTGCCAGTATTCTGCCGGATTCGTCCGTCAGGCCCGCGGCAATGTTGGTTCCGCCCAGATCCACACCAATATAGTACATAAGCTTATCCTCCAGTTATGGATAATATGATATCAGAAATAAATACAGTTATTTTTATTATATATCCCGGTATGTCAAATGTATTTGTAAAATTCCATTGTATTTTTGCATTAAATCACATATGATATGCTCTCAGGCCCCTCAAAAAAGGACTACCCGGAGGCAATCCTTTTTGTGAAATTTGTAAAAACAATATGTTTTATTCTTTTAGAATTCAGGCTCGATCAGGCCATAATTTCCGTCTTTTCTCTTATATACAACATTCACCTGTCTTGAATCGGCGTTGAAGAACATAAAAAACTCATGTCCCAGCAGGTTCATTTGCAGAATGGCTTCTTCCACATCCATGGGCTTAACGGCAAATCTCTTAGACCTTACGACATTGAACTCACTTTCTTCTGGTATTTCATCCGAGGCCTTGAGACCTTCGAATCTGAAATTGTTGTCGTGAAGCTTTCTTTCAAGCCTTGTCCTGTTCTTTCTGATCTGTCTTTCAAGCAAATCTATGGTTTTGTCTATTGAAACATACATATCCTCGTTTGATTCTTCTGCTCTGAAAACAATGCCGTTAAAAGGTATTGTCACCTCCGCGATCTGCCTTGCCCTTTGAACGCCCAAAGTGACATGCGCTTCGGTCTCACTGGTAAAAAACCTGTCCAGCTTGTTAATTCTTTTGGTTACTCTCTCTTTAAGCCCTTCAGTGACCTCAATGTTTTTTCCGCTAATGATTATTTTCATAAGTAACAGCCCCTCTCTGAGTTTAGAGTACATAATGATTGAGTATTTCCAATAATTGTCCTTGCTATGATTTTATAATTCTACATCTCGATAACAAAATCCTTTAAAAAATTCAATCGCATTAATGTTATTTTATTGTTAAATTTTAAATAGCCTGTGCTTAAGTATTCCCAGCATGTCCATGAGTTTTTCACACATATTCAACAAAACACCTGTTTTGTGTATATTTTTCTGTGGATAATGTGAATAACTCTGTTTATAACTGTCATTTTAGGCAATTTTGCCTGTGGATATCATGTACTTATTTTGGTTACAAAAAATATTGGAAACACTGATTATATACCACCTGAACCAAAGGAGTAAACGTAAAAAAAAGAGGCTTTACTTGGAAAGCTAAAAACTCGTGAATATTTATTGACAAATATTATCGTATACGATAACATAATTATTGTAATTAACATATTATAGCAGGGAGGCGGCAGATTGGATTGGGAAATAGAATTTTACCAGAAGGAAAACGGTGAAATACCTGTTGAAGATTTTTTGCTGTCGCTGAGTCCTAAGCTACGCGCCAAAGCATATAGCGACATATTGTTGCTCAAAAAACTTGGGATCAATATTCGCGAACCGTTTTCAACTGCTGTAAAAGGCGAACTTTACAAGGGATTGTTTGAGCTACGTGTGAAATTTTCATCAGATATTACAAGAATATTTTACTTCTTGCATGAAAAAAATACCTTTGTACTGCTGCATGGCTTTGTAAAGAAAAGCAATAAAACGCCGGAAAGAGAGCTTACAAAAGCATTAAGCTATAAATTGGATTATGAAAGAAGGTGTCAATATGAGTAAAGCAGGTGTGAAATTTGAAAATATTAAAGAAAGACTGATGAAGGACCAGGAATTTAAGGCGGAATACGAAAAACTGAAACCCCGTTACGAGTTGATTGAACAAATCATCGATGCGCGTAACCAGCTGAATATTACCCAGGAAGAGCTTGCCTTGCGTGCCGGGACACAAAAATCCAACATATCCCGCTTTGAAAGCGGTTCCTACAACCCTTCACTGGATTTTGTCACTAAAATTGCCCGTAGCCTTGGCAAGGAAATTCATATTACAATTGACTGATATTTGTTTTCTCAAAACAATATAAAAAGCAGTAAAGGCTGGCAGCAAATCCGCTGTCAGCCTCACCGGGCACCGCTATCCACATCATATCCCTATGGAAGTGCGCGCAATGTCTCTTTTTTAATACGGGCTATTTATCTCCGAGTATTGTCTGAACTTCGTCGTTCATTTTCTTCAGACCTTCGTCAACTGAAATTTTGTCTTTCATTATTATTTCTGAAATCTCACCTATCTTGGTATTGGCATCTCCCGCTTTTACCGTCTGCCATAAGGGGCACGGATTCTGAAGAGAGTCCAGATATACCTGTTTTGTGTTGGTAGGTCCGAATTTAGCCGTCAGGAACAGTTCTTCGTTTATGGAAGGTATGGGCGACAGGCCGGAACCGCTTGTAACAACAGATCTATAGCTTTCTTCGCTGGCAATGTATTTTACAAATTCCCATGCGGCAGGGATGTTTTTAGACGACGGTGAAATGCATATCCCCTTTGACTGGACAGGATTGAAGTTCTTTCCGTTTGTGCCCTGGGGCATTTGCATTACATCATAGTTTATTTTTATATCCTTTGAAGCATCCGCATAGCCGTAGAGCAGGTATGAGGCCAGAGGATATATGGCGCACTTGCCCTGTGCAAATATATCGGTCCATGCAGGAATAGTGTCAAAATCAGGTGCTACATGGTATTTCCAGATTGCGTCATAGAGATACTGGAAGCTGGTCTTTGCAGCAGTACCCAGCAGATTGGATTTTGTACCGTCCTGGGATACCAGGCCTTCTCCGTATGAATTTGCCATCGGGTCCACAAATCCGTCGATCCAGGTGGAATAGTTCGCCATGCCCCACTGGACTACATTTTTAGAATCAAAAGCGGGGTCTTCGGCATTCTTTCCGTTTTTATCAAGTGTAAGCTTTTCTGCCATAGTCAGTATGTCATCCCAGGTTGCGTTGGCTGCCGGCGCCTGCAGGCCTGCTTTCGCAAACATATCCGTATTGTAGGCCAGAATGATGGTATTGATGTCCTGTGGCAGTCCGTAAAGCTTTCCGTCATATGTAGAAAGGTCCAGAGCCGCTTTATAATATTTGCTCAGGTCAAAATTGTCCTTGGAGGCCAGTTCACCCGCATCTACCAGATAACCTTTTGCGGCATAATCCGCAAGATACAAAGTGGTGGACATTGCAAACACGTCAGGCGCACTTCCTGCCGCACTCTGTGTGGCAAGCTTTGTCCAGTAGTTTCCCCAGTCTGCGAAATCAAGGCTGACCTTGATATTTGGATTTTTCTGTGTAAATGTATCGATTTGCGCCTGGATGGTTTTTGCCTGGTCCGCATTGCCCCAGAAATTATATTTAATGTCACCGCTGACAGAAGCCGCAGTGGAATCACCCGAGCCCGTTCCAGCCGATTGCTGGCTGTTTCCCGCCGTGTTTTCCGCGGTTTCGCCCTTACCGCACGCCGCAAATAACGAGAGCGTTATAACCAGGCACAATATCACAGATATACTCTTAAACAGTTTACTATTTTTCATTTTAGATATCCTCCTAAATTTTTCATAATTCCCGAACAAAATGCTTCGCATTTGTGTTCTTCGCTGATGCATTACCGGACAGCGGCAATGCAATCCCCGCCCGGACGGCGGTTTTCCAATTTGTGAAGCTGTCAGCCGTGAGTTTTCAAATCTCATACTGATGTTGTTCAAACGCCATTAGTAAGCCATGTGACAGAAATTCACTCTGGCGCTGGCGTTAAATTGAATTGAAATTTAAGTCCATAAGAAGTAAAATTAATAGTGATATTTTGTTTTGGTTATCCTGTTATTGTCACCCGTCTTTGCGTGGCATTAATATGGTAACCTTTTTTATTTTTTATATGGTTTCAGAGTGAATTTCATCACCTCCTCATATTTAAGATGATTTCCCCCCTCCTTAATAATTTTTTATTTCAACCTTTAACGGCCCCAAGTGTCAATCCGCTGACAAAGTATTTCTGCGCGGAAAAGAAAATTATCAGACTTGGAAGTGTAACTACTGTGATGATGCAGGCTATCAGCTGTGTATCGGTCAGGTTGACCCGCATCTGGCTCTGCATGATGCTCAGGCCCACTGAAATGGTATATTTCTTTATATCGCTCAGGAATATCAGCGGTGTGAAGAAATCTCCCCAGGCCGCTATGAAACACATTACCCCAACTGCGATTATCGAAGGCCTTGCCAGCGGGACAATGATTTTAAAAAGTATTCCCACAGGCGAAGCTCCGTCAATGGTGGCCGCCTCGTCCAGCTCTTTCGGAATTCCCATGATAAACTGCCTCAGCAGGAAGATGTAAATGGCATATCCAAAGAAGGGAGGGACTATTATGGGAAGAAAGGTGTTGTACCAGCCCAGTACCCTGTATACCATAAACAGGGGAACCAGCGTGCTGTGCACGGGTATGAGCATCGTTGAAATGATCAGCATGAACCACAGGTTTTTCCCACGGCCTTTGAATCTTGCAAAGCCGTATGCGACACACAGTCCCGACAGGACATTTCCTATCACTACCATAAGCGTAGTAAATACGGTGTTTTTAAGCCATGTGTAAATGGGCCAGATGTCCGCATTCTTCACAAATGCAACATAGTAATTATTCCATTGCGGTGTTTTGGGTAAAAATTTTGGTGGATACTCCGTTGTCTCCAGAAAAGTTTTTAAAGATGTAGTTATAATTTGCCAGAAAGGTAGAATAAACAGGAACGAAATTACAATCAATGCAGCATATATCAATACTTTTTTAACCGCCTCGTTAAAGCCTCTGTTTTTATTCACCCTATTCACCTCCTTCATAATGCACCCATGAATTTGACGATTTCATGACCAGGAATGTGAGAATCAAGGTGACTATAAACAAAACTACCGATTCCGCCGAAGCATATCCGAATTTTCCATACTGGAACGCGTCCCGGTAAAGCTTGTATACATAGAAATATGTGGCCTGGTCCGGCCCTCCGTTGGTAATTACATATGCAGGGGTAAAAATCTGCATCTGGGCTATGGCCTGAAGAATAAAATTGTATAAAATAGTCGGCGTCAGCATTGGAACGGTTACCGACCGGAACCGCTGAAAGGAATTGGCCCCGTCTACCAGGGCCGCCTCATAGTATGTGTCGGCTATTCCCTGAAGTCCCATGAGAAATATTATCATTGTCTGTCCCACACCCCAGGCTCCCATGATGACAAAGGACAATTTGGCCAGCCCCGGTTCGCCTATCCAGTCTATGTTGTTTATTCCGAAAATGGACAGCACCCTGTTCAGCAGGCCGTACTTGGTATTGAATATATAGAACATTGAAACTGCCGTGGCCACACCCGGCAATATGGTTGGTATATAAAAAACCGTACGGAAAAGGCCCAGTGCCTTTATTTTGCTGTTCAGAAGCATTGCCAGCAGCAGCGCGAACAGCATGTTCACCGGCACTCCAAGCACTACCATGTACAGTGTGTTGAATATTGATTTCAGGTATTCCTTCTCCGCAAAGAGTTTGGCATAATTCTCCAGCCCCACAAAAATATTGTTCATCCCGTTTGTTTTAAATGTACTCAGAACAAAGGTGTACACTATGGGCATAAGCCAGAATATCAAAAAGCCCAAAATGCCAGGAAGAATAAATAAGTACATATAAATTTCGCTTCTTTTTTCCTGCTTTATCTTGATCACGCTATCCCTCCTTTATATATCCTTAACAAGGCTTCCCGCCTTACCTGTACTCCTCAAGGGAAACAAGCCGGCCTTCCTTTATGGATTTTTCTGCGGCCAGTGCGATCAACAGAGCATCTTTGGTCTGTTCAATACTTGCCACAGGCTGTCTGTTCAATTGGACACATTCGATGAATTCAAGCCTCTGTGTCTGGCAGCCGATATGGCCAAACCCGTTATTATCGGAAATGATGTCGGGGCTGTATTCAACTTTGTCATTGAACTCGCCTCCGTATATTCCAAAGCATTCGTCTCTTCTGGCTATCAGCTGTTTGCCGTTATCCCCTATAAAGCCCACTTCCAGGCCATCTCCGGAATTATTCTGCGGCCTCAGATACATGCACAGCCCCAGCTGGGCTTTCGCTCCGTTTTCATATTCAACCGTCACAAATGCATGGTCAACTATACTTACATCGCGTATTATTTTAGGATCTTTAATTGAATAGCTGCAATCAATCAGATTGTCCTGCCCGTTTTTATACACATGCTGGCCGCCCATGGCAAACACGCTTTTAGGTCTGGAGCCGATCATCCAGTTGAATATGTCGAAGTGGTGGCAATCCTTTTCCACTATTGTTCCCCCGGACCTGGTCTCATCATAAAACCATTCCTCCTGAGGAAAGCACTGCCTGAATTCCTTGCACCAGGCCATCATCACATTTCCAAGCTCTTTCTGTTGGTTGAGCATCTTTGAAATGGTCCTGTAAAAATTTGAATACCTGTACACCAGCCCCACCTGAATGATGGACTTGCTGTTCTTTTTTGCTTCAAGTATATTTTTGTAGCCGGCATAATCGATGGCCACAGGTTTCTCAAGAAAAACATTTATCCCGCGCTTTATGCATTCTATTGCTGTTTCCTCGTGAAGATAACCCGGCACGGCTATTACAACTCCGTCCACAGCCTCTTTGTCCAGCATTTCCCTATAATCCGTATACTGCCTGGCAGTACTGCCTTTTACAGTTTCAAATGCCCTTGCAATTGCGGCTTGATCCCTGTCGCACACGGCCGTGACCTGTGCTTCCTTTAATGCGCTGAAGCCGTTAAAATGCCCCATCCCCATATCGCCCAAACCAATAATTGCTATCTTCGATTTATTCATTCATTCGCCCCCGCCCAGTTTCACAAAGCCAAGTCAAGCTATGGCTGCCGGCCTTCAGGACATAAGACAATATGCCCGGCTGACCTCCGGCGGCTGATGGACTTTCTGAAACTTTGATTTTAATGTTATTTTTATTGATGATAATAATTTCTGATTGCCACAGTAAACATTTTAATATTTTAGTAAAACCCAAATGAATATTTTGCTGAAAATGCAGTATGATATTGCTGTTTTTTAAGTTTCCGCTTTTTGTCAATTCATATACGGCAATGTTATGTATTATATTACAGCGGCCTAAAATCATTTTAATCCCGGGAAATAAAAATTATTTAGCTCAAACGTAAATTATTATTTTTGTTTACTAAACATATTATGAATTTATTTTACCACCTATATTTTTATTTGTAAATATTAAAATCATTTTTTGTTAATAAAATTTTAATTGATTGTATGCCCGGGCAGTGCCCTTCCCTGGCTATTGTCCCGGTCACAGAGGAAAATTCCCATAGCCGGCCCAACGAAACAACAATGTAATCCGCATTTTTGTTTACTAATGTTTACCGGTGTGCTATACTGTATTCAAACAAGTTTTACTAAAATTAATCGGAGGTTATATGGCTACAATCAGAGATGTCGCTAAACTGGCCAATGTTTCCACTGCCACAGTCTCAAGAATATTGAATGCGGACAAGACGTACAAGGTGACCAATGAAACCAGGGAAAGAGTCTGGCAGGCTGTCAGGGACTTGAATTACGTACGTAATCAGAATGGAAAGGATTCTTTAAATAAAGCGGATGTAAAGAACAGCGCCGCAGGCAAAACAAAAATAGGCTGTGTCCTGTGCGTGACCCGCGAGAAATACACCGACCCCTATTTTATGTCCATACTTTCAGGAGTTGAATCCAAGCTCATTGAAAACGGCTACAGTTTATCGGTCATAAGGACAAAAATCGAGCTGCAGGATCCCACGGTGTTATTTAACACTTTAAGCGAATCCCTCACGGGACTTATTGTGATGGAAACCCTGAGCGACGAAATATACGCCCAATTAAAGGACAAAATTGAATTTATAGTAGGTATAGACACCAAGCACCAGGATATCGACAATGTATGCTACGACCGTTTTGCCGCTGCAGAGAAAGCAGTTCAGCACCTGGTGGACAAGGGTCATAAAAGAATCGCCTTCATCGGCGGGACCGACAACAGTATTGAGCCCCTCAGGAAGGAACAGCGCTGCCGAGGATATATCAGCATCCTGGAGGACAACAATATTAAGGTGGATACGGATATTATTAAAAATTGCGAATGGGATTCAAAGCTCTGCTACTCCAGAACACTGGAGCTGCTTGATTCGCCCAACAGACCTACGGCCATTTTTGCCGCCAGCGACCTGATGGCTATGATTGCGGTAAATGCGGTCTACGAGCAGGGGTTAAAAGTACCTGACGACATAGCTGTAATGGGCCTGAGCAATATTGAGATGTCCAAATATTCCAACCCGCCCCTCAGCACAATCGACGTCCCCAAAACACAGATGGGTGAAATTGCCGCTGAAATCCTGATATCCCACATTAAGGGGGAACGCTCGCTGCCAAAAAAGATAATTCTTCCCACGAGCCTGCTGATACGGAATTCCACCTGAACCGCCCTTGAAATACCGGCCGGCCAGTTAACAGAAGCGGGATTATCCGCATATATACAGAAATTTATATAGAAAATTTATTTAAAATAAAATAAGGCTGGCAAATATAGCTAAACACTAAATCGGCCAGCCTGCTAAATTCTCATTAATTTAATGAATGTCGTATGTTTATTTCTGATTTGAAAAACACTTGCTGCAATAAACAGGCTTATCCAGATGGGGTTTAAAAGGAACCCTTGTAGGTTGCCCGCACTCGGCGCACACAGCATCATACAACTCTTTTTTAGCCGAATGGTCTCTTTTGCTTCTGCATGCTTTGCACCTGGTAGGCTCATTCTGGAAACCTTTTTCTGCATAAAACTCCTGTTCCCCGGCAGAAAAAATGAATTCCTCACCACACTCTTTGCAAATCAAGGTCTTGTCACTATACATTTGTATCGCCCCTCACTCCACAGGTATTTTATAACATTTTACATTATATTACAAACATTACCATTATTCAATATATAATTTAAAACTTAAAAATTTGTTAATGAAAACGACACAATAGTTTCTTTACCTTCTATACCTGTCTACCACGCTGCACATGGCTTCCCAGCTACGTTCCATGTCTGAGACCATCTTAAACTGCGTCCTGCACCTGTCCAGATTGTGGCCTTCCCTGTGTATTTTAAAATATGTATCCCCGTTCAGATGATCCGTCAGGAAACGCATTCCGCATTCAAAGGTCATAAGCTTTGCACCCATGGGCAGAAGATCTGTTTCACTTTCTGTCAATATATTTCTGGTGGCATCCAGGTACCCATGCGTATATGTCTCAAAAAGCTTCAGATCCATTGAAACTTTGGACAGGTCCCTTTCATCCTCGTCCGCCGGATTTGTACCCGAGCGGATGGCGTCTCCGTAATCATAGAGTGAAGACCCTGGCATGACCGTATCCAGGTCTACGACACAGATACCTTCCCCTGTGGCATCGTCAATCATTACGTTGTTGAACTTGGTGTCATTGTGGGTCACCCTTACCGGTATTTCACCTTTTTTAATAAAATCCACAATTTTGCCTGCCTCTTCCGCCCTGCTCCTGACAAATTCAATTTCAGCCTTGACCTGGGGCGCTCTTCCGCAGACATCCTTTTCCACCGCTTCCAGGAATGCTCCGTAACGCTTTTTGGTATCGTGAAAATCCGGAATGGTTTCATGGAGCGTGCCCGCGTCAAAATCGCTGAGCAGCATCTGAAATTTTCCGAAAGCGTTGCCCGCATTGTAAAGATGTTTTTCATCCTCTACGATCTGATAAGTCCTGGCCCCCTCGATAAAAACATAGGCTCTCCAATACTGGCCGTCCTCAGTCCTGAAATGGTTTTTTCCATCGGAGGTGTAAATTATGTTGAGAGTTTCCCTTTTTTCATCTCCGCCTCTTTTTATCACCTTGTCCCTGATATGCCTTGTGACTCGTTCTATGTTTTCCATCAGGGCCTGCGGGTCTTTGAATATGCTGCTGTTGATCCTTTGCATGATATACCTCCGCCGGGAGCCGTCCCCGGCTTTACAGCTCACCGCAAAGGTATCGTTTATATGCCCGTACCCGTACGGTACGGTTTCCACGTATTCGCCCTCAAAACAGAAATGTCCGGCTATTTTTTTCAAATCCGCACCGCTCATGTCCTTCATTTTTTCAGATCCTCCCACAGGTTTTCAGGATATTTGCCGGACTGCACCAAGTCCCTGACGGACTGCTTTACCACCGGCTTATCCTCCTGGTAGGTTACACCGTACCACTTGTCGGTGGTGGACAGCACCTTTACATCGGCTTTTCCTGCTTTGATGAGATTGTCCACTACTGTGGGCAGGAAGTATTCCGCCTTTAATATATTGTCCCTGTTCTTCTCAAGAAAAGCTGGAAAATTGTCCTCCAGCTCTTTGAAAAAGCTCAGGTTGAAACCCCAGGTATTCATGGAAACTATGCTCCCTTTGGGTATGAGTATCCAATTCCGGTCATCCTCCGTGTATTTGGTCTCGTCTCCGAATTTCATTATTTTGGTCCTCTCGTGGATATCGACCAGATTGCCGTCACCGTCGGCATTGCACACGCCCCTGGCCACATGTCCGCTTTCGGTCAACGTGTTTTCAAGTATGAACCCCACCATGCAGTATTTATATTTATCCGCGCCGTCGGCGCCGGAAGAGAGAAAGCCGTTCAGCAGCCTGTAGGTGGTCCCTCCATAAAAATCGTCCGCATTTATAACCGCGAAAGGCGTTTTTACCGCCGATCTGGCGCTCAGTACCGCGTGTCCCGTGCCCCACGGCTTTGTTCTGCCTTCCGGCACACTGAAGCCGGCGGGTACATCGTCCAGGTTCTGATAGACATATTCCACCTCTATCAGCCCTTCTATCTTTTTGCCTATGACCTCTCTGAAGGTCTCTTCTATTTCCTTTTTTATAATGAATACAACTTTGCTGAAGCCCGCTTTGATGGCATCGTATATGGAATACTCCATTATGATCTCCCCGTTGGGTCCCACCGGGTCAATTTGCTTCAACCCGCCATATCTGCTTCCCATTCCCGCGGCCATAATTACTAAAGTTGTTTTGTTTGACATAATAATCTCCCCTGTACGCGTATAACGCGTATCCAAATAGTTATAAAAAGCCGCAAGCGGCTTTTTGAAGCGTGAAAAATATCCCTTGCTGCGCTCAACCCTCTTTCACGCTTTACGCACCGTATCCTTCCGGATTGGCGGACTGCCACCTCCAGGAGTCGGCGCACATTTCCTCAAGCCCCTTTTCAGCCGTCCAGCCCAGCTCATTTTTTGCCCGTTCCGTGCCAGCGTAACATGCAGCGATATCTCCGGGCCGTCTTTCCACAATTTTATATGGGATTTTCTTTCCGCTGGCCTTTTCAAAGGCCTCCACCATCTGGAGCACACTGCTGCCCTTTCCCGTGCCCAGGTTGTATTCCCTGACGCCCACATGGTCTTTTTCAAGCTTTGCCAGGGCTTTCAGATGCCCCTTTGCCAGGTCCACCACATGTATATAGTCTCTCACTCCGGTGCCGTCCACGGTGTTATAGTCATTTCCGTACACGCTGAGCTGCTTCAGCTTTCCGACGGCAACCTGCGAAATATACGGTATAAGGTTGTTCGGTATGCCGTTGGGGTCCTCCCCTATCATTCCGCTTATATGTGCGCCCACAGGATTGAAATACCTCAGTATGGCAATATTCCAGGTCTTGTCGGCCACAAGCAGGTCCCTCAGTATATCCTCTATCATAAGCTTCGTCCTTCCGTAGGGATTTGTCACCGAAAGGGGAAACTCCTCAAAAATCGGAACACTGGCAGGATCTCCGTAAACCGTGGCAGAGGAGCTGAACACCAGATTTTTAACCCCGTATTTCTGCATCAATTCCAGAAGATTAAATGTCCCCGTCAAATTGTTGTGATAGTATTTAAGCGGTATGGAAACCGATTCTCCCACTGCCTTCAGCCCTGCGAAATGTATGACGCTGTCGATTTTTTCATTTATAAATACCTGCTCCAGCGCATTTTTGTCCAGCAGATCCACCTTATAAAACTTTAAATCCCTGCCGGATATTTTTCTCACCCGTTCAAGGGCTGTTTCCTTGCTGTTGCTCAGATTGTCCGCCACCACTGCCTCATATCCTCCAGAGAGCAGCTCTACGCATGTGTGGCTGCCGATATATCCGGCTCCTCCAGTTACCAGTACACTCATAATCAAACCTCCTTATATCGTCCAGGTATGTTCCGGTACTTACCGCATACCTGTTGAAACCATTTCTTTTAAACCCCACGGTGATATAATTTACTTTATATATAGTGTATAATTGTTTACGTATAAAGTATTTATAATTTTTAACACAATTTTTATAAAAATAGATTTTTTTGCTTCCTAAATATTTTATACAAAATCTTCCGATAAAACAACTGCGGTACAATGACCCGAATCGGACCGGCGAGGGATTTTTTATATGAATTTGATTGAAAATATTAATTACACCAGTTTTATAAAATTTGGAAGCATTGAGCACGAAGGCTTTCAGGCCGCCGTGGACGGGCTGGAAACCGGCGCCGACACCCCCGGCCTGCGATACAATGTCAACTATAAAAGTGTTGAAAGCCTTCTCTGTTATGAGAATAAAGTGGTTCTGGATATTGTAAGCGGAGTTTCGCTGCTCTATCTCACTGATTGGACGGAAAATGAGGGCAGTTTTTTTCTCCTGGACAAAACTGTGGTTTTAAATCCTGGAGTCCTTTTCAATGTAATATCCCTTTACGGAAGCTGCTGCTACCAGCTCTGGTCCGCAGGTCCCGGAAAGGCGGTCGGGATGCCCTCTCCCGTTGCGGGGCCCCTGGGCTTATCCTCCAGCATCAACATATCCCAAATACACACACTCTTTTATCAGGAAAAGGAAAAGGGGTTTACATTTAAGGGCGAAACCCATGATTTCCTGGAACTGACCTATGTGGACAAGGGTAAAATGTACACGCTTATAGACCACAGGACCATTTTGCTCGAACAGGGAGAAGCCGTATTTTACAACCGCAACCAGTACCATTCCCAGTGGTCCGACGAGGATACCTCCGTCTCCTTCATTACCGTCACCTTTGATATGGATGCCGCGGATCCCGTGCTCTTTGACAAGAGCCACGGAGTGGACAACGAAATGAAAATATTGCTCCAAAAGATCATAGACGAGAAGGAGAGCAACTCTCTCTATTCAGAAGACCTGATCCTGTGCTATCTCAAAGAATTCATCATAAAGCTGGTCCGGAATCTGAGGCTGGAAAGGGCCATAACCCAGCAGGACAACGACATCCGTACCCGGATAGACGATACCATCGTAAAAAAATGCATTGATTTTATTGAAAAAAATATCGAAAGCAAAATAACGGTGCCGGAGGTGGCGAGAAGCATACCCATAAGCCCGTCATACCTTTCTCTGATATTCAGAAAAAAAACAGGCATGACGGTAGTGGACTATATCAATAATTTCAGGCTGGAGGAAAGCAAAGTGCTCATAAAGACAAGCAATCTGAATTTTTCCCAGATTTCCGAAAAACTGGGCTATGCTTCCGTTCACTACTTTTCCAGGCAGTTCAAGGGCAAGTACGGCATAAGTCCTTCGGAGTATGCCAAGTCCATCAGAAGGTGACTCCTCAGGATTTTTTAAGCTGCTTCAATATTTCATCCAGCTGCCTGCTGTTATCGCAGCGGAGGCTTGCCTCGAAAAGGTCGCCCTTCTCTTCAAGTCTGGCCACGATATTTTTCAGGTTGTACATTTCCGGCCTGGCCCGGTCAAGCTCTCCCCACTCCAGCGGCGCCGACACAGCCGCGCTTTTTACCGCCCTGGCCGAATATGGAGTGATCATGCTCTTTCCATGCCACATCTGGAGCCAGTCAAAATAAATTTTTCCTTCCCTGTTCTTTTTCAGCCTCTCCATGGTCACCCTGTCACTCAGCTTGTGGACAAAATACCCCGCAAAAAATTCATTGAGTTCCCGGGCGGTATCATAATTGTAGCGGGCGCCTGTGGGAACGAATATCTGCAGCCCGGTGGCCCCCGAAGTCTTTACAAACCCCTGTATTCCCAGGGACTCAAGCGTTTCATGTATGCTTTGGGCCACCTCCGCCACATCCTCAAAGCTGTTTTCTTCATCGGGATCCAGATCAAAAACAAGACTCCAGGGATTGTCCGGCCTGCTATATACATTGAAGCTGGTGTGCAGCTCCAGCGCGGCCTGGGTACAAAGCCATACCAGAGTCGCCGCCGAATTTAACGCGATATAGTTTTTTTCATTGAACTTCACGGTTTTGACCCACTCAGGCGTGTTTTGCGGCTTTTCCTTCTGAAAAAAGCTTTTATCCCCTATTCCATGGGGATAGCGTATCGAGGTGAGCATCCTGTCCTTTGAATATTTTATTAAAAAAGGGGCCAGCTTTGTCATGGTCTCGATAAATTGTATTTTTGTAATGTTGGCTTCAGGCCAGTACAGTTTGTCCGGATTTTTAACGTCAATAATTTTGTTTTCTATTTCCACTTTTATATCAACCACAGTATCCACTATTCCGTCAACACCTTTCCATCGGCCTCTTCCGCCGGAAATCTCGTAAAGCCTGCAATTTTGGGATGCCTGAAATGCCCGTCGTTTGACAGCTCCAGAAAGCTGATCCAGCAGGTAAGGGCCGGTACAGTCCAGGTGATACCGGTGCCGGTCATATCCAGCTCCGAAATACTCTCTTTTCCAAAGGGGCACTCCTTTTGCATGAGCTCTTTCCCGTACTCTTTCAGCAGTGATATGTCCGAACCTTTCAGCCCCAGGGAAGCCTTCCCCATGAAAATCAGCTCAGGGCCTTCCTCATTTTTTACACCCAGTATGAGTGAATTGGGATTTTCCTGTTTCCACTGGATACCGCCCACAACGCACAGCATTTTCTTTGTAAACTTTGTTTTAAACCACTCCCCATGCTTTTTGCCCCCTATATATAAGCTTTCAATATTTTTGGAAACGATCCCCTCCATATTTTTCAGCTTCATGCTTTCGTACAGACTTCTTCCGTCGTCAAACACCTCTGACAGAAAAACATTGCCGATCTGCCTTGCGACCGGCGCCATCAGTTCCTCCAGTATCTGCTTTCTCTCCTTCAAGGGCAGGCCTGTCAATATTTTTCCCCGGAGAAAAAGTATGTCGAAAACCATGTAACTGACCGGATAGTTTTTCAGATAATACTCCAGATTCCGTTTATTTTTCACGGTCTCTCTCACAAGAGCATTGTGGAAAGCCGGAAGCCCGTTCTTATCATTCACCACCATTTCTCCGTCCAGAACCGCTTCCCTGTCCCCCAGCGCTTCTTTTAAAATATGGAGTTCAGGATAAAATCCGGTCCTGTCGTTTCCCTTTTTTGTGAATATGTGCATATCATGCTGCTGAAGGTACACCATCCCTCTGATGCCATCCCATTTGATCTCATGGATGTAAAAGGGGCCTTCCTTTACCTGTGGAATGCTCATGGGTTCCATAGGCACTATCCAGTTCATGGCTTGACCGCCTTTCTGGGTTTTCTGGCCGGTTTGTCAGGTTCATTCCGCACATCCTCAGTATCCCCCGCCGCATTTTTTGCCTTCGCAGCTTTTTTCCCGGTTTCCTTTTGAGCGGCATTGGCCTTTGACATCTGAATGCTTTGCTGCAGCGCTTCCATCAGGCTCACCACATTTTCCTTTTCAGCTTCCTTCTTCACAACAAACTCTTTGCCCTCCACCTTTGCGTTAATACGCTCCACCAGCCTCTCACGGTAGGTATCGGTATACTTGGCAGGCTCAAAGACCGTGGTGAGATTGTCAATGAGCTGGGCCGCCATATCCAGCTCGGCTTTGGTGGTCTGGATATTTTCAGGCACTCCCGGCACCTGTTTTGAATCCCTCACTTCATCGGGATAAAATATGGTTTCCAGAACGAGCACATTTCCGTACACTCTTATAACCGCAAGGGATTCATGCTCTCTTATGGTGATTTTGGCAACGGCTATCCTGCCCTTGCCGCTAAGGGCTTCCCTGAGAAGGGTATATGCCTTTCCTCCCGTCTCCTGGGGTCCGAGAAAATATGTCTTGTCAAAATAGATGGGGTCGATTTCCTCAAGCCGGACAAAATCCAATATTTCTACCGTCTTTTCACCCTTTACTTCAATGGATTCGAAATCCTCTTCTGTCAGAATGACATATCTGCCGGGTTCATACTCGTATCCCCTGACAATCTCTTCAGGCTGCACTTCCTTGTTGCAGACAGGGCATATTTTCTTGTATTTTACCGGGGTATTGCATTCCCGGTGGATGTATTTAAAGCGGATATCCTTGTCTTCGGTGGCCGTAAACATTTTTACGGGTATGTTGACCAGCCCGAAGCTTATTGAACCCTTCCAGACAGTGTGCATACGGAGCTTCTCCTTTAATCAGAATTCAGGAGCCAGAAATCAGGATTCAGAATAAAACCCAAGAACAGAATTCTATCTTCCGCTTTTCATGGTTCTATTCTGCGTTTACTCCTTCATTCCGAATTCCGGCTTCTGCATTCTGAGTTCTATAATAAAGTTATTTTCCGTATAAAACTGTTTTATTATACGTCAAAAAAAGTTTGCTCCCAGGCCTCCCTGTGCTATAATTAATTAAATTATATTTAAGCCCATATAATCGGCTTTATGATAAAGGAGTGCAAAACCATGCCTTTTTATGATTTGAAATGCCCTGAGTGCGGCAGTGAATTTAATATTATGGCAAGAATGAGTGAACGGGAAAACAATCAGATCAATTGCCCCCAGTGCGGAAACAACCATCTGGAGACCGTGTTCAAGAATATAAATATCATCCAGTCCAGGAAAGAAAGGGCGGCCGAATGCCCCCACAGCCATATCTGCGGCGGAAACTGCAGCCATTGATATGAATGCAGAAGCCGGTATTCAGTAAACGGAATGAAAACCCGGAAGAAAGCAAACACGGAAGCAGTTGCTGCCTCCGTGTTTTATTATTTTACATATTCCAGGTCTGTTCCTGTCTCCGAATTCCGGCTTTGGGTATTATTGTGTAATCCTGTCTGCTGAATTCCGGTTTTGAGTTTATTCTGAAATCCTCTCTCAGGATTTCAGGGTTCAGGGTTTATTCCAGCAGTTCTCCGTCAACAATATCGGCGTTAGTCTTCTGGTCCTTTTCACCGCTTGCTCCCTGCTGATTCTGATCATTGGTGTTATTGTCGTTTATTTTATTATCGTTGCCCTTATTTTCATTGCTCTTGTTATTGTTGTTGTTATTTTTATTATCATTGGTATTGCTGTTGTTGTTTACAGAATCCCCTTCCAGTTTCACAACGTCCTTTTCTATCTCCTGGGTGGTGTTCAGATACGCGGATCTGGGATACGCCATATCTATCTGGTAATTCCCCTTAAATTCCTTTTTTACCTTTCCTTCGATTTCAAATTGTACGGTTTTTATATCTGTTATCTCTGTCAATGTATTCACAATGGAGTAAAGTGTCAGCTGTTCACTTTTCTTGCCGCCGGGATGTTTATCGACAAATTCCTTTGAAAGGTCCACAACAGCCACACCGTCTTTTATGGTCACCCCTGAATGCACCGTTGTTCCCTGGGGTATGGTCGCTTTCAGCAAGCTGCCCTGAGCCGGTCCGCTTATCAATTCCTTCAGGACCGCGGTTGCAAAATCCGCACTCCCTTTTGCAGCGTCTTCATTGCTTATATATCTTGTTTCCGGTGAAAGCATATTTCCCTGCTCACTTATAAAATACAGGCGGACCGGAGTTTTATCCTTCAATTCGCTTGCCTGGTCCTCTCCCAGAGATACGCTGCTGGCAGGGGTTAATTCGTCCGAATTCAGGCTGTCCGGATCAGATGCCCCGCAGCCCGAAAAAATAGTTATAGCTATTAAGCAAACTAAAATTAAACTTAATATTTTTCGCATTTTTTGACACCTCTCATTAAAATGTTAAAAGTAGGCTATATGAATATTCATCCTTACACCACTATTTTTATGCCCGGGCTTTTTGAAGTATTCTAACTTGCCAGTATTTTTTAACATTTTTTTGAGGCCGGTTTTTAGAGAAGAATTCCTACGGGAAATAATAAGGACATGGTGGTTCCATGGTTCACCTTGCTGCTTACCCTGAGATTTCCATTGTGTGATTTCATCACTTTATAACAGTAACTCAGGCCCAGGCCAAAGTTATTTTTCCCCTTCTTGGTGGAGTAAAACGGGGTCAGAACCTTGTCCAAAGCATTCTGGGATATACCCATCCCATTATCGGTCACGGAAATACAGAACTTTTCATTGATCAGCCCGGTTTCAACGGTAATTATCCCTTCTCCTTCAATGGCGTCGATGGCGTTTATCAATAAATTTTTAAGGACCTCCGCAACGTGCACTCCGTCCACCCTGGCTGTGATCTTTTCCCGGCATTTATTTACAATGCTGATGTTTTTACCGGCGACAAGGGGCATCACCTGATTTACCGCCTTTTCAACCAGGTCGCTTATATCGCACGGCTTCAGGTCCACCTCCATGGCTCCGAATTTGTTAATTTTCTGGGTAAAATCCACCAGATTCCTGCAGGACTCCTTCACAACCATCAGTTTTTTGTCTGCGCCCGCGTTCACACCGTCGATGGCCCTGATGGCGTCCACGCATAGGCTGATGGTGGAAGCTTCGTTTTTTATGGCGTGGGAGATCATGGACATGCCGTTCAGCATGGTATCTATGGTTTCATCAAGATTGATCCTCTCAACTTTCAATTTTACGCCGAGAAAACCGTATTTTGCTGCCATAAACACAAACATGGCAAACTGCAGAACTATTATCCAGATGTTTAAATACCAGATTTCGTGGTATCCCAAGGCAATGGACAAATAGCTTGTCCACGTGATACCCAATGTAGAGGGAATTGTGAAAATACATGCAAAAATCTTTTGATGCATCTTGGTCGAATTTTTCTCTTTGACAACGCTGACAATCAAAATGACAATTGCCGCAAGAGTGTACAAAACCACCCATGCCGACAGCACTTTGTAATCCGGTTTAAATTCGGGAGTCAAGGGATATAATATGCACATTGCGACACTTGGAATCAATAATATCAGCATAACAATGCGCTTGCAGCTATTCTTGATTTTATAATCGAGAAAATTTGTGAAAAACAGAACAAATCCCAGCAGTGCATATGTTGCAAAATAGTGGTGCAGCACATCCGCAATGCCTTTTCCCATAAGGCACAGAAAATCCAGATTGGAATTATTGTACGATTTGGCAAAGGGGATAATATTGTCTTTAAATATTACCGCCACTCCGCCAAATCCGTTTAAAAACAAACAGTAAGCTGCCCACCGGGCCCAGGAAATCTTCGGGTTGGCATATACCAGCAATACGGCAATCAGCCATAACAATATAAAAATTACAAACATGACCAGGTCTCCTAGATTAATTAATTAAGGAAAAATATAACGTGGTCATATTTTATCATATAATACAATAATTTGCTATAATTTGCTAAAATACGACTAAATTCAATCAAATATTCCGTACATATTCTATTATCTGTTTTCCTGCCACGGCCCCCTGGCCCACTGCGGTGGAAACCTGCTTGAAGCCTCCGGTGCAATCGCCGGCCGCAAACAATCCCTCCAGATTTGTTCTCTGTTTTTCATCCACCACTACAGCGTTTTTATTTGTTATAACTCCCAATTTCCTGGCAAAATCCGTGCTGGACGCCGAATCAAACGCCACAAACAGCCCTGCAAGCTCCTCTTTTGTACCGTCTTCGAAAATTATCCCTTCGACGAAATCCTTGCCGTCAATGCTTTTAATTGCCTTGTTATTAATCCTGAACCGCTCCGCGATTTTCTCATACTTGTTTGTAAGCTCCAGCTCCCTGCCGTTGGTATATATGGTAATATCCTTTGTAAGCGGCTCCAGTTCCATGGCTTCATGCATGACAAAGTCCTTGTATCCCAGCACGCCCACCTTCAGGCCCTTGTAGAAGAAGCCGTCGCAAGTGGTGCAATAGCTTATGCCGTTGCCTTCAAATTCGGCGAGCCTGTCAATCTTCAGCCTGACAACCTGCTGCCCCGACGCCAGCAGCACCGCTTTGCAGGAATAGTTCTGGTCTGTGGTATATACTTCAAAAAATTCGCTCTTTTCCAGGGCCACCACTTCATTATAGTCAAATTTCACGCCCAGGCGCGCTGCCTGTTTTTCTCCTTCTTCGAGAAGGTATTGGCCCGAGACCGGCTCGGAAAAGCCAAAGTAATTTTCAATCCTCTCAGCCTTTCTCAAAGCGCTGTTGTCCTGACCGATCACCAGGGTCTTAAGCCCGCCCCTGACAGTGTATATTGCCGCCGACAGACCTGCCGGTCCCCTTCCTATAATTATCACGTCAAACATAATCCTTCTCCTCCATGGTCAAAATATGCCGTATTTCCGCCGTTTGCAAAGGCTCCGGCCATTTACCGGCCCATATACAATATCCGTAAATATTCTATGTATATTAATATAATATACCACTGTTTACGTTTTTTAAAATAATTTGAAAACATGTAACAACTTTTATTTTCGCTACATAATATGCATTATCATAAAAATATTTTATGGAGGTAAAGCTATGACATGTTTTGGTGGTAGAAGCGATGGTATCGGATGCGAATGGCTGATAATATTAGCTGCCTTATTCTTCTTTTTCTGCAACGGCGATAACGGTTTCTTTGGCGGAAGTGATTGCGACTGGCTGATATGGGTTGCAATAATCCTTTTGTTATTATTCCTTTGCAACTGCGAAGACGAATGCTGATCACATCATCATTTTTAAAAAAAGTATTCACAATACATAAAAATGTAGCGGTGAATACATGGCGTCTTTTAAGACCGCCGGGCAAAAGTATTGAAATGGAAGCTTGGGTTCGGAATCCAAGCTTCTATTTCAGGTTAAGAAAACCGGTTTGAACATATTAGGCTTGTCAGACAGCATAGAATGTATAAAGCGTAAAAAATAGGCTGCGTGCTTCATACGTACTTTTTACGCGTGGATATCGACAGGGGAGGGTTATTATGGGGGAGTCTTTTTTAAGCAAAAAATTGCAGGAATTGTTATCGGATAAAATGGTTCAGTCAAAGGTGAATCAGGCTATTGACATGTTGAAAAATGACGATGGCACCCTGGCAAAGAAAATCGATAAACTTGACAGGGATGAATTAATGAAAAAAGTTAATGATTTTGACGAAGAAAAGATGAAGAATCTCAAAATCGACAAGGATGAAATCAAAAAGAAAGTAACCTCAACCGATCTGGAAAAATTGGAGAAATTATTGGGAAAAGACAGCGATGCCATAATGAAAAAGGTTAATGATTTTTTGAATTCATAAACTGACAGACTATAAATAAAAAGGTAAGTTTGGAGGTATTTGAATGAGTGACGACATGGGGGAAAAAATCAAACAGATAGCCGATTTGTTCGGACAAAACTCAAACCCGAATATCTCTGATAATGTCAAGGGTATTTTTAACATGCTCATGTCCAACAACGGCGCTTCAAAAGAAGAAAACCCTTCGGAGGATACCTCTCCAAGCTCAAGAACAGATGATCCGGGCAGTGATGACACCGATGATATGGCTGATATGGCAAGGAAAATGAAAAAGGCTATGAATATGATGAGCAGCACCGCAAACGACCCCAGGGTGAATCTGCTGAACGCCATAAGACCATATCTCAACAAGGGCAGGCAAAAAAAGCTGCAGAATTGTATGAAGCTCATAAGGCTGGGAAGCTTAACAAAAGTACTTGACGATTCGGAATAAAATCAGGAAAACAGGCTGGAACAGAGGTGAATAATATGGCCTACAGGAATCATTCGCATTCATCCAGGAGATATTACAGGTCTCATTCGCAT
>JAEWSZ010000170.1 GCA_023397905.1 Bacillota bacterium
TAGAAAAATCATAGTGGACAAGATAGAATATAAATGGCTTTTCCGATATGATGATTATGATTATATAAATTATCCATACCTGCTAATTGTTATGAACTCAAGACAAAAAGCCACACTGAATATAAAATTTCCTATTAAAGAACATTTTATGCTCAATAATGGCTTACCAGCAACTTTTCAAGGTAATAAAGTTTTAATCAATTTAAACCAACCTGCATATATTTCTCAAATAATACTTCAATGTAGAGAAAAAGGAGAAAGATTTGAACAGGATGGATACAAGTATCTAAATGGATTAGAGGTTTTGAAGGAAATGGGATATGAAATAGATCCGATATATATTTAAAAATCTAAAATCTAATTTATAGCTAAGTTATATCGCATTCTTTATAAATTGTCCTGAACAAGGCCCAGTTTTTCAGCTACCTTTAAGGCCCGGTAGTGATTGTTAGTACTCCTGGATACCCCTGCGCCGGTCTTACCCGACCATAAAAAGCGGAATTGATTTCTTTCTTCAATTCCGCAGATAAAGCCAAGTACACTGATTTTTCGAAATGCAGTTCGATTTTCTGTGTTTCCTGGTTAAGGATGTATTTACCCATCAATAAAGCCTCCTGTATGCTTCCCGACTTTGGACGGGTTCCCGGTTTCCGAGAGCGCATTAACGCCCTGCTGGCCGCCCATCTGCAATTATTCATCATGCCATTCCACGTGCTCAACACTTATGCATTTTTGTGGATTGTCTGATATTGTGCCCAGATTAAAAACTCGTCCAAGGAAATAATCCCTTGCTTCAGTATAAGTACCATTAAATTTGGTTGTAATTACATCTCCGTTTGCATACTCACATTTTATTTTAATCATAATATCCTCCATTCCACCGCCATTCCGCTAGGACAGCGGCGTTGTCTTATGCGTTTAACGAAGGACTGTCTTTGGGTCCGCAGATTTTTAATCTTGGTGATAAAAAGTCAAAAGAAAAGCTTAGTGATTATTTATCACGTTATTGCTCTGATGAGAACTCTGAGCCAAGCATTCTTTGGGCATATGAAACTGGGTAAAATCATGTCCGAAGATATAAATGATTTCTTGGACATTCTCGAATTTGGCGGCAAAATAGGTGATTTACAAATAAAAAAGCAATCCGGGACTTCTATGTTAAAGCAGTACTGTGTTCTGAATGAGATATTTAAGGAATACCTTAAGAGAAAAAATCCATGCACAGACGCCAGAACTCCTAAAAAAAGAAAAGGCTCGTATTATTTTATTGGACGGAATCCCAAAGGCGAATAGGTTAATCATTGAAAACGACAAACCAGACAATTGCAGCAAAAGATTCGAAACACTTGTAAAAATTTAGGCTTACCACATACCAGGTTTCATGATCTTCGACATTACCGTGCGACCAGAATGTTGAAAGTAGGAATCCCTGATATTTTGATAAGCCAGCAACTTGGACATGCTGATGTGGCTCAAACTAAGCAATATCAACATGTTACCGAAGATATAGTTGACAGTGTAAAAAACACAATTAAAAAACTCATGTGAGGTTTTTAATTGTGTTTTTCACATTCCGGCGGGTTTTCAATTTCAGAAAACCCGCTATTTTTATGGCGTCCCGAACAGGAATCGAACCCGTATCAGTGGAACCGGAATCCACCGTCTTATCCATTAGACTACCGAGACATCGCTTTATTATTATAACAGAAATTTCTGCAATGGCAAATATCAACCTCACATTCTGTTAAAAATTTATTCTATTTCTTCTGCGTGTATAATCAATTTTCTCGAAATTCATTATCTTTTCTTATCTTTGCTGCCTTTTACAGCCTTATTAAAACCTGATTGAACAAAAGTCCGAGAGCCGAGCTAAGAAGCGCATTCCACAGGAAAACAAGTACAAACACCAGCCCCCGCACGCTGTTGGGAATCTTGAACAGCACGCACAGCCCCCTTGTTATTGCTCCATTGAACCAGAAATAGGCCAGTATGTTAAAAACCGTTGAAATATACAATAATGTTATGGACTGATGGACTATTCCCTGATGCGTTGTAAAATAAGTGAGCAGATCCAGCGGAGTTATAATGATATTAACGACAGCATACACCTTTATAACCTTTGTCAAAAGGCTTGAATATGACATACCCATTGTCATGGAATTGCTGTCGTTCCTCTTTTTAAAATGCTTGATAATGTCAAACACAGGATATGAAAAACACATGGCGTCTATCAAGCCTATTACTAACGCTGTAACAAACAGTATCAGAACTGTTTTGACATTATAATTGATATTTATGCCATCCGTTGTATCGATATTTGTTCCGATTACGCCGAGAACCACATCGCGTATTCCAATCAACGCAATACCTATGTACAGCCACATACTTTTATCGGTCAATTTCGAATAAAAATCTTTCTGCAGCAAGAAAAAATCAATTATTTTAGAGGTTTTAGATTTCATTATTTGCTCCTTAACTTAGAAATGCATTACTTATAATAATATATCATTTAGCGAAGGAAAATCAATAGAGCAAATACTATACTATAAAAATAACTTTACCAGAAGGTAAATTGCCGCAGCAATACTTCCAAGCACAGCGGAATTAATCAGAAACCTTTTCATGAGCCCGGAATCCTTTTTGAACAGCCTTTTTTTCTTCTGAGGCCTGAATTTGACTTTGTTTTCCTTAATATAATTATTTATTACGGTCTCTGCCTCTCTCAGAATGAAATCACTTTTAATTTTGCCCTCGCCTCCTGATTTTATCTTGCCTTCAGGTTCCTTATCTTCCTTCAGAACCAGAATGGCTTCTTCAAATAAGTTGGAATGAATATCCTTTAAAATAATCACTTTTTTTGATTTTCCATGAAACATAGCATCCTCCCCAAACTCTGATTATGGGTAGTTTATGAATTTATAGCATTTTTATACATATGTTTTAAACAATAAATGGAGGATGCCATTGCCATTTATTTGCCAATCTATATAATTTATTTATCCGGCTCAGTTTCCAGGCCTGATTTGTGTACTTGATTTATATATTCGATTTGTATATTCTACTTAAATATTCTATCTGTAATTTTAATTTAACATTTGCACCTGTGCATTCACACGGGCCTCCATATTTTGGACACCATCACCGTCATATCGTCCACTGGAGCTTTGTCCGGGCAATTGTTCAATGCCTTATCCAGCAGATCATCGGCTATTTTCTGCGGGTTTTTGCTGTCCATATCCTGTAAAAGGCTCTGTACGGCCTTTATGCTATCCTCGGAGTCCTTAAAGGAATCAATGATCCCGTCAGATACCATTATTACAAAATCTCCGTTGCCCACCTTTTTATGTATGAGCTCCACTTCCACGTCGCTTAGTATTCCCGCCGGAAGGGAAGCTGCTTTGACAGTTTCCACAAAATCCTCCTTTTTGATGAAGGTAGGCGCCGCTCCAACTTTTACAAATTCCACCTCTCCTTCGTACAAATCCACTACTGAAATATCAATAGTCGCAAAGGAATCATCGGTGGACCTGAGCACCAGAATGGAATTGATAAGCTTCACTGTTGTATCCTTGTCAAAGCCAGATTCCATAAACTGTTCAATGAGGTTCACGGTGGCCTTGCTCTGCATGCAGGCTTTATGTCCCGTCCCCATGCCGTCGCTGAGAGCGGAAATATATTTGCCGTCGCCGGTATTTATAAAAGTGTAGTTATCCCCCGAGACATATTTCTCGCTTTTGGATATCCTGGACACTCCGGTAATCACCTTAAAGTTCTCTTCCTCCACAAATTTGACCGTGCAGACGTTGGTTTTGGCATTCAGGCCGCATTCGCTGCCGTCCTTGACCATCTTTCTGTCCACCGCCTCCGAGATTATTTTTTCCACGTTTCCGATACAGCTTCTTTTCCCGCCGCAGCCTTTATATGATAAAGACATCTCATATTTCCCGAATTTATTCTCAAACACCACAGCCTCGGCATTCCGGATGCCCGCTTTTGCCAGCTCCAGAACTATCTGATTCTCCAGGTCTTCCTTAAAATTAATATCCGTCTTTAGTTCTCCGGCAAGATTCAATATTATTTTCGACATACTCCTCAACTGCTGGGAAACAAGTCCCCGGCTGTCTCCGATCTTGCTTCTCCACACCATGTCCACCTTGAACAACTCGAAAACATTATTTACGGCTTTAACAAAGTCATCCACCCTTTCACATCTCTCCAGAAAATATTGAGGGATATCACTTTGCTCCACCCATCCTTTACTGTCCAGCTTTTCAACTATTTTAAACATGATCTGGTAAGTGTTGCAGAAATTATGCTCCCAGCAATGTACACACAGGCTGCAATCCCTGCACACCCTGTCCGCCACCCGGTCGAATATGCCGGTAATATCCTGCTTTTCAGTAATCGCCTTGGTCTCTGAAATTTCATCAAAGGTCTTTGCCATCTCCCCGAAGGCTGCCGAGAACTTGTTGAGCTTTTCAACCGTTATATCCCGCAGCCGGAGGCTGTATGCCTTCTTGTCGCTTCCCACCGCCAGATTTCTGTTAAACCTGCTCACCATGGCATCCATGGCCTTTTCGGGGATAATCATAAATATTAATATGGAAATAACGATTTCATATAAATATATAAGAACCTCCGTAGAGCCGTTGGTATAAAATGTAAGCAGCGCATTCCCCATCAGAACGCCAACACAGCATCCGATTTTCCCCATATTTCTTAAAATTCCGGAAAGTAATCCACAGAAAGCATAGGAAGCGATGATAGTTGGGGATGAATTTGAAGAAATGCTTATAACCGTTCCCACGATCACACCTATTGCCGCACCGTTTCCGGCGCCTGTCCTGAAGCTGAACACAAGGATGATCAGTATGCACAGTATATTTTTAATGCTTATGCCTAGTATATTCCAGTTCCCCAGGCCTCCTACAGCCAGCGCGCAGGCTATGGCTATGCACAATATTTCCTCATTTGACAGGGAGTACTTTCTGGCCGGATTTCCGAGCACCTCCAGAACATTTTTAAAAACAAAGACCAGCGCAAAAATTATGAAGCCGTTAAGAAGTGATTTCAGAACATCATACATTAAAAATCCCTGGAGCCAGGTAATCAGCATTTCAGGTATGAGTACTCCTATAAATGCGATTATGCCCACTCTGGCAGATGATCCCACGCTCTTTTTAAAGGGCAGGTTCAATGCGTTGAACAGCAGCATGGCCGCAAATGTGGTATACAGCTGCACTGTGGCCCCTGAAGTTAGCATTCCCGCAAATATTGCCACCGATATCATGATCCTGTTGACGTTGAGTCCCAGGGTAGCCGCATATAGAGCTATCCCAAAGGGCATCAGCCCGCCCAGCAGCGATATCCTGCCCAAAAGAAAAGCCGCCGGCAGAATAATAAGATTAGTTTTATTCAGATAGTCCAATATGGCCGAGGCCTTTGAACTTTTACCCTTATGAGATGTTGCCGTACCAGACCCTCCGGTATTTTTATATGGAAGCAATTCTGTTTTCATCTGTAGCAGACCCCCTGTAGTTTGTCATTGGTATATTCCCGCCGCGACATATTTGGTTTTGCATGCAGAATGATTATAATTCAGTTGAATGGAAATATTTGTCACTTTCAGGCAACTGGAAATAATAGATTTTAGACAGTTATCAGCAAAAAGTTTTACGAAGATAACATGAATTTAACCATTTTAAGCTTGATTTAATAAATAATACTGCTAAAGTTTTAATTTATTTTGATATTTGATGTCGAAAGGTTTTTATAAATCAAAATATAAATTGAAAAACCTTTTTCTTTATGCAATAATTGGGATTGAAAACCTACGAAAATAAGAGAGGATGAGTTGCTGCTTGTTTACACTTCCAGAATATATACAGCCGGACTTCAGCCTGCCCGCCTTTGGAGCGGCCCCCTGCGTCCATACTGTCACGGCTCCCCGGGACGGACTGCTGCCTGATAATTTTTACGCCACCACAATATATCCCGAGTATTTCAAAATAAATGACCGCTGGGCGCTGATAAACGCTCCCAGGATGGACTGCGCCGTGGTGGTCAGAAACGGTATGCCTTATGCCACAGAGGCCAGGCGGGTCTTAAAGGGTGATGAAATAGTTGTGGGCCGCACCGAGGACCTTTCCAACGGGGTATTTATAAACTACGACGCTTTCCAGGAAAGCGATTCTGAAAGCAAGGCCCAGAGCTTCGCCTTCCGTACGGGAAAATCAAGGGAATCCTCTTACTCAAGGGATTATGATCAACTCTATGAAATTCTGAGGCACGACCGCGAGCACGGCTCAATCGTCTGGGTGCTGGGGCCGGCCGTAGCTTTTGACTATGACGCCAGGCGGTCCATGTCAGGTTTGATTGAACACGGCTATGTAGACGCGCTCTTTGCAGGCAACGCTCTGGCGACTCACGACCTGGAAGCCGGCCTTTTCCATACGGGTCTCGGACAGGATATCTATACAAAAGAGCTGGCTTATAACGGCCATTACCATCACCTCGAAACAATAAACCGTGTCAGGAACGCCGGTTCCATCGAAAGCTTCGTGGCCCGGCAGGATATGAAGAACAGTATTATAGCCTCGTGTGTGAAAAAGAATACTCCTTTTGTGCTGGCAGGGTCCATACGCGATGACGGCCCTCTTCCGGGAGTTATAGGGAATGTGTATGAAGCTCAGGACGCCATGAGAAGCCATATTATGAAGGCCACCACCGTAATAGCCCTGGCCACACAGCTTCACACCATAGCAACCGGCAATATGACCCCGTCCTGGCAAATCAGTGAAAACAGGCTCCGCCCTGTCTACTTCTACAATGTGGACATTTCGGAATTTGCGGTGGGCAAGCTCCACGACAGGGGCAGCCTCAGTGTCAACAGCATTGTGACCAATGTGCAGGATTTTCTCATAAATGCTGCGCGCAGCCTTGGTGTTATATAATATTTTATTTATAGCGATGGCAACGATAGCAACAAAATAAAATGAAATTTATAAATCAAAGTCATGGAAAGAAGGAGAATAACATATGCCGATAATTGATATGCCGCTGGAAGAACTAAAAAAATACAATGGGATCAGCCCTCGTCCTGAGGATTTTGACGACTACTGGGAAAAAGCCCTGAAGGAAATGAAGGCTGTTGATCCAAAGGTGGAGTTGATACCCTCAGAGTTTCAGACGCCTTTTGCCGAATGCTTCGATCTCTATTTTACAGGTGTAAAAGGCGCCAGGATACATGCAAAATATTTAAGGCCCCGGGAAAGTAAAGCTCCGCATCCCGCGATCCTGCAGTTTCATGGTTACACAGGGCATTCGGGGGATTGGAACGACAAGCTGAATTATGTGGCAATGGGTTATTCGGTTGCCGCATTGGACTGCCGCGGGCAGGGCGGAGCCTCGGAAGATGTGGGAGGAGTAAAGGGCAATACCCATCACGGCCATATTATAAGAGGGTTGGACGACTCGGCTGACAATCTGCTTTTCAGGCACATTTTTCTTGATACTGCCCAGCTTGCCACCATCGTTATGAACATGCCCGAGGTGGATGAAAACAGGGTCGGCGCCATGGGAGGTTCCCAGGGAGGAGCTCTCACACTGGCGTGCGCTTCATTGGAGCCCAGGATCAAGAAGCTTGCACCGGTCTATCCCTTCCTGTGCGATTATAAAAGAGTGTGGGAAATGGACCTGGCAAAGGAAGCCTACCTTGAGCTGAGAGATTATTTCAGGCTGTTCGACCCCCGCCATGAAAGGGAGGACGAAGTATTTCTCAGGCTTGGATACATCGACCTGCAATACCTTGTAAGAAGAATTAAGGGTGAAGTTCTTATGGGCGTGGGACTCATGGACACCATATGTCCTCCCTCTACACAGTTTTCAGCCTATAACAAAATCACCGCCAAAAAGTCGCTGCTGATTTATCCCGATTTCGGCCACGAAAATCTCCCGGGAATGCAGGACAAGGTTTACAGGTACATGTCGGATTTATAAAATGCGGTAAAATTTTTCCGCGGATGCAATTAAAACTGAGGTGTTGCAAAATAACAATTCCATATATGCAAAATTCATCCACCTGCCGGTCCTTCCGCACTAACCTGCAACCAATGCGCTTATCTATTAACATACGCTATACCTTTATCCGTGCTTCACATTGATAAAAGTTGCACTTGCGTACCTGGACAGACTGGATTTTTTACATATGTGTAATTTGCTCTGTTTTGCAATACCTCCAACTTATTCAATTGCTGGCTACTGCCAAAAAATTTTTACAGATTTAAAAATCCTTTCATGGCGTTGCTGACTTCAGCCGCCTGCTGTTCGTTCTCCATTTCGCAGAATATCCGGAGCAGCGGCTCGGTTCCCGAGAATCTGGTTATTATCCAGCCTCCGTTCTCAAAGTATACCTTTACCCCGTCCATATAGCTGACTCTTTCAACCTTGTGTTTGAAATCCGGAAGCTTTTTTTCGTCGAACAGCAGTTGCAGCAGCCGGTTTTTCTCCGACAGGCTGAATTTATAATCACTTTCGGTCATATATGAATACCCGAATTTCTGATGAATCTCTTCAAGCAGCTGGGAAAGGCTTTTACCTGTCACGCTCAGCAATTCTATAAGCAGACTGGCTGCAAATATACCGTCCTTTCCGCGGATATGCCCTCTTATGGTCAAGCCTCCGCTGCTTTCTCCCCCGATGAGGCAATTGTACTTCTCCATATTTGAACTGATATGCTTAAAGCCCACCGGCACCTCATAGCACAGCTCCCCGAAGCCCCGGGCGATCTTGTCCAGCAGGTGTGTTGTAGCCACATTTCTCACTGCTCCTCCGGTCCATTTCTTATATTTCAGCAGGTAATAGTACAGCAGCGCCAGAATACTGTTGGGGTGGATGAAATTGCCCTGTTCATCTATAATGCCCAGCCTGTCGGCATCCCCATCCGTACCTATCCCCAGATCATAGCCTTTTTCAACCACCAGCTCCCTGAGGCGCTGCAGGGTGTGTGAGCTGGGAGAAGGCAGCCTTCCGCCGAAAAGGGTATCATGTCTGTCATTGATAATATCCACCTCGCATCTTGCAGTTATCAGTATGGTCTGCAAGGAGGTTTTGGACACGCCGAACATTGGGTCCAGCAAGACCTTCAGCTTTCTGCCCTTTATGGCTTCCATGTCGATCATGCCTATAATGGTGTCTATATACTCGTTAAACGGATCAATGATCTCAATAAGACCCTTTTCCAGCCCTTCTGCAAAGTCCGCGGCCTTTATGGAAGCTTTATCCATCCTGTCTATATACCGTTCCAGCTCATGAGTGACATCCTCCGCCGCGTCCCGCCCGCCGCCTGTAAATATTTTAATACCGTTGTAGTCGGCCGGATTGTGGCTGGCTGTGACAGCAGCTCCATAGCAGGTATCCGCCCTGTTCACCGTAAACATCACCAGAGGCGTAGGCGCCACCTTTTCAATGAAAAAAACCTTTATACCGTTGCCTGCAAGTACCTCTGCCATCCATCTTGCGGCCTTGTCCGAGAGAAATCTCCTGTCATAGCCTATTACAAAACCTTTATGGACACAATTCTGACTTTTCATCATATTGGCGACGCCCTGTGACAGTATTCTTACATTCTCCTTTGTGAAATCCTCTCCTATGAGAGCTCTCCAACCGCCTGTACCAAATTTGATCATTTTATCATCTCCTCTATATACGCAACCCGAAAATATCCATGTCCACACTATTCATATACCTGATTTATTCCAGCTATCCCATCACGACTTCCACTGTATTTGCGCTTCCCGGAGGCTGGGGCGGTATGGAGCCGGCTATGGCCTGCCCGTTCAGCCGGACAGATTTGATTCCCGCTTGGACTCCCGAAGGGTTTTTGACACTGATTTTATATTCGGCCCCTCTCCATTTCCTGCTTACTTCAAAGCCTTTCCATTCCTCCGGTATGCATGGATCAACCACCATACCCTCAAAGGACAGCCTTATCCCCAGCATATATCCTGTTGCGGCAAAATATGCCCAGCCGGCGCTTCCGGTAAGCCATGGATGCCGCGCCCTTCCGTGGGCGGTGTGGTCTCTTCCCATAATAAACTGGCAGTAGGAATACGGCTCGGCCTCACGTATTTCAATTTTATCATTCTGGTTATAGGGCAGCAAGGCGTTGTAGTACTTCATGGCCCTGTTTCCCCTGCCCAGCTTGCACTCCGCCACCCATGCCCAGGGGTTGGGATGGCTGAATATTGCCCCGTTCTCCTTTATCCCTTTATATACCCTTGTTATAAAGCCTATATCATCGTCAGGCTCCGAGAATGACGGACTGATCAAATGGATTCCGAAATCCGAGTACAGATATTCGTCCACAGCATCCATACAGGACAATGCCCTTTCCCTCTCCGCCGCTCCCGACACCACGGCCCAGGCGTTGGACTCCAGGTGGACCTTGCCCTCCCGGCTCTCCTTCGTGCCTATCTTGTCGCC
This sequence comes from Bacillota bacterium, assembly GCA_023397905.1. GTDB lineage: Bacteria > Bacillota > Clostridia > Acetivibrionales > DSM-1351 > Ruminiclostridium. Next base: position 10,483 of record JAEWSZ010000170.1, read on the forward strand.
CTTTGCGGTGATTCCCCTGATGTACCAGCTGCCGTCCCAGAGTTCCTTCTCACAGGAGTCTTTGACCCTTTGGGCTATATTGCGGTATTTTTCCGCGTCATCCTGCTTTCCGAGAAACTCAGCGGCTTCAATAAACTCCTGCAGGGCCCAGTAATGAAGGAATGACACCATAGCGCTCTCTCCCCCGCCCAGATTCAGACAGTCATTCCAGTCGGCCCGCAGCCCTTTGCATATGCCTGTGGCGCCCACCTGCTCGGCGGAAAAATCCAGAATGCGTTTCATATGTTCATATACCGCAGCCTCTCCGCCGTCCGCAAAAGTCACCTGCTCATCCAGCAGCGCGGTCTCCCCCGTCTCCTTTATGTACTGGCATATGGCAGGAACAAGCCATAAAGCGTCGTCAGAGCAGGTATTATCCAGACCGTGGATCACATTTGACAGATCCGGCTCCGGGACAATGGTGGGAGACTTCACTTTAGGCAGTTTCGCCTTCTCAGGGTCAAACCAGTCAGGCTCGAAAAGATGCAGCCCATATCCCTTATTCACCTGCCCTCTCAGAAGCTCTATGATACGCTGGCGGCACTTTTCCGGATTTGAATGGGGAAAGCACATGACATCCTGGGCCGAGTCCCTGTATCCCAGACCGGTCCTGCCTCCAACCTCTATAAAAGACGCAAACCGTGACCAGACCACATTTGTTTCGGCCTGGTACAGGTTCCATATGTTCAGCATTGTATTCATTCCTTCATTGGGAGTAGCACACTGAAAAATACTCAGCTTCTTATCCCAGTATTCTTTTAGCTCCTGAAAAGCCCTGTCTACATTATGTAAATTTGAATATTTTTCTTTTATCAAGCGGCCTTTTTTCCTGTCCCCTTCGCCCAGCATATACACAAGCCTTATCTCTTCACCGGGCTCCAGAACTATGCGTTTGTGGAGAGAACCGCAGTGATTGCCTCCCAGCTCGGCGCTGCTCCGGCATACGCCCTTTTCCACAGCTATTGGATTTGACTCCGTCCTGTAAGGACCTATAAATTTGTCCCTCAGGCAATCAAACCCGTCAGGCTCAAAGCTGGAGGCAAAAAACTGGTATCCGTTGGGCTCATAGAACAGGTCGTATTCTATTATGCCGTCCCGGTAATTTGAGCCGGCGCAGTACAGGCTCATCTGATGATTCTGATTGTCGATTTCTATTTCGTGAAAAGAAAATTCACAATAGGAAAAAACGCTTATATTTCTCTTAATATCGGAATCGTTCCTGATTTTTATATCCCACAATTCCACATCGTCTTCAATGGGGATGAACAGGGTCTGTTCAGCATTAATACCTCCGTAGCTGCTGCTGAATTTAGAATAGGACAGCCCGTGGCGGCACTGGAAATACTCCAGCTCCCGGGCAACCGGCTGCCAGGAAACCGACCAGTAATCCGAACTGTCATCATCCCTCAGATAAACATAGTGCCCCGGACGGTCAAGCGGAATTCCGTTTGGCCTGAAACGTGTAATCCTGTGATGCTGGGCGCTTTTATAGAAAAGGTATCCTCCGGCATTATGGGATATTACGGCGCACATGTCCTTAACTCCGAGATAATTTGTCCATGAAACCGGTACATCCGGCCTTTCTATAACATATTCCCTGTTTTTGTTGTCAAAATAACCGTATCTCATATTAAGCCTCCCTGTATGGTAAATTGCATTTATGCAAAGTTATGAACGCTTTTTATCCCTTTACAGCTCCTGCCGTAAGCCCTTTTATTACATACTCCTGTGAAACGATGTACATAACTATTACAGGAACCACCGTTATGAGGATCGCGGCCATCATAGCGCCGTAATCTGTGCTGTACAGGCTCTGGACCTGTGAAATGAGAACCGTGACAGGCTGGTTTCTCTTGCTCAGGTATACCAGCGGCGTCAGAAGGTCATTGTACGACCACAGAAATTCCATGATACCCACCGATACCATTGCGGGTATGGTCAAAGGTACTGTAATACGCGTAAATATTTTTCCTATACTGCAGCCGTCCATTAACGCGGCTTCCTCCAATTCTTTGGGCAGCCCCGACATGAAGCTGGTCAGCATCAGTATCGCAAAATTCATCAGCCCCGCCACCTGCGGAATGATCACCGTCAAGTGCGAGCCCTGGAAATTCGGAATATGAAGCCCGATATTTCTCATAATGACGAAGTTGGGTACTATTACCGCAAACTGCGGTATAAGCATGCTTGCCACCAGATAGGCCTTTACATACCCTGTAAATCTGAATTTGAACCTGGCCAGCACAAAAGCCGCCATACTGCCCAAAACCAGTATCAGCAGAAGTACGCTGCCGGATATGATAAAACTGTTTGCAAAACCTCTGATAATATTGTTTTCCGAAAACCTCTTCAAGGTCTGAAAATTCTGGAATATGGTGCCGTTTTCAATATACTCCCTGGGAAAGGAAAACGCACCGCCGATTATCTCATCGTTATTTTTAAAGGAATTGATAAATATCCATACAAGGGGAGCTATTGTGGTCAGCGCCCATAAACTCAGTATGATATATGTGATAATCTTTGAACCTTTGATCCTGTATATGCCGCTTACAGGAATATACGTCCTTTCAGTAGTCCCGTTTTTTTCCATCTCTGCTCCTCCTCCCTAATAAAGATCTTCCCGCTTTTGAAATTTAAGATATGTCGCCACATAGATAACCAGCCACAGTGTAATTATCAGCACCGATACCGCGCTGGCATAGCCCTGGTTGTTATACACAAAGGCCTGCTGGTACTGGTAGGTGCTCAACAGCTGGCTGGCATCCATCGGCCCGCCTCCCGTCATTACAAAAACAATGTCGAATACTTTCAGGGAACCGGCTATTACCAGGCTTATGGCAGTGATTACAACATCCTTTATGAGAGGAATGGTTATGTAAATGGTTTTTTTAATGCCTGTGATACCGTCCAGCACCGCCGATTCATAAATATCGGCAGGTACCCCCGCAATAGCCGTCAGGAATATTACGAAGTAGAAACCCACATACTGCCACAGTACGGGGATAAGCACCAGATACATGGCGGATTTTTCGGTGATCCAGTTTACTTTCTCCATGCCCATTGACGCCAGTATGTTATTCATCAGACCGTACTCAAATTGAAAAACCAGATAGAACATAAGACCTATTGCGGAGCCCGAAATTGTAACAGGGAAAAAATAAACCGTCCTGAAAAACTTGAAGCCTCTGCGGATGGAGTCGGCAAGCACGGACAGGATCAGCGCAAAGCCCACCTCGACTACAACACAGCCTATTAATAAAATGAAGGTATTGATAAGTGATTTTACTATGATGGGATCGGTAAAGAGCCGCTTATAATTTTCCACGCCTATGAAATCAAATATCTGAGACCAGTTGGAATAGTTGGTAAAACTGTATTCTACCGTTTTTGCCAGAGGAAAATAGAGAAAAACGGTAATCAGCAGAATTGCCGGAGAAAGAAACAATAAAACGTATTTTTTGCTTTTTAGCACCATTGCTAAATACCTCCTGTCTGTTACAAAGGAACATGGTGGTCACCCACCATGTTCTTTTATAACACATGTCGTTAATACCGCTTATTTAATGAGCTTCTGAGCTTCGTCAAGCAGCTGTGTGGAGGTCCTCTTACCGGTTATCACATAGGGGAGGTTCTTCCAGATGTGCGTGAAGGCTTCCTGGTTCATGGTATCTCCGATAGGTCCTGTTACTATAGTCGCATTGTTGAGCATCTGGATGCCTGCATTGAACAGCGGGGTAGCACCGTCAACCTGGCAGTTGATGGCCGGCACGCCTCCAACCTTGAAGAACTTGGCAGCTCTCTCAGGTGAAGTTACCCATTTCACAAATTTAACGGCTGCTCCGTTGGAATCCTTGTCTCCCTGGCTGGTAACATACCAACCGCTGCTGAAACCGGAAATCACTGAGGTAGGATCGGCTTTTCCGCCCGGCAGCAGATTTACCGGCATTACCGAGGTCTTATCCCCTTCAAGTGCCGCTGCGGACCATGAGCCTGAGATGAACATTGCCGCCTTCTTATCCTTCATCAGCTGCTGGCATGCGGTTTGCTTTATAGTCAAAGCATCCTTTGAAAAAGCATTCTTTTGATACAGCTCCTTTACCCTGTCCAGAGCCTGAGCCCAGGAAGGGTCAAAAGTCGTATCGTGGCCTTCTTTTCCGCCCATGGAGAGCAGGAAGGTTTCAATCAAATAGTGGGGCTCTTCCGCGAAAGAGCAGGCTATAGGTGTGATATTCAGCTTGTTGAAGGCATCTACCGCCGCCAACAGTTCATCCCAGTTTGTGGGAACCTTTATATTATTTGAATCAAACAGGTCCTTGTTATAGTACATTCCCTCCCAGAAGCCTATGTACGGAAGCGCATACTGCTTTCCGTCATATTTTACATAGTCGAGGGCTCCTGTTCCGAAATTCTTGCTCCATTCGGTGTCTTTTGCAAGCTCGTCATCCCAGGTGATAAGTTTGCCCGAAGTTACCAGAGGCTTTCCTATTTCGCCGGTAAAACCGTATGTAACGGCGGGTTCATTGCCAGAAGCAAAATCCGTATTTATCTTTGTCTTAAATGCATCCGAAGCGGCCGGAGTGGAATCGTCCACTATTTCAACATTTGGATTTTCCGCCATGAAGTCTTTTATGGCTTCCTGCCATACCGTAGTCCAGGTGTCTCCGCCGGTGAAAAATGACGACGCTCTGAATTTAACTTTTTCAGGCGGTTTTGTAGACTCGCTTGCCACAGTTGTAGTGGGGGCGGCTGACGAAGGCGAGGAATCGGACTGCTGGTCCTTATTGCCGCATGCCGCAAACAGGGTGATTGTCATTGCCGCAGCCACTGTAGCGGCTATGGTTCTAAAACTACTCTTCATTACTAAATCCTCCTTAAAATTTTTATTGATATACCTGTATTATATTTTTTGCACATATATATTTGAATGAGATAATCTTGGTATTACTTGTTTAATTTTGGCATGCTTATACAATTTAAAGGATTTTTACCATCACTTGTATAATAATTACAATAACATATTTTTAATATATAAAGTCAAATAAAAGGTGCGCTATGGTAAGAAACATAATACGAAATTTATCGGGCAAGCTGACAATAAAAGCGAAACTTGTTATCATATCCATTATATTTCTGTGCTATCCTATCGTGGTCATAGGGTATTTCGGCTATCAAAGCGTCTCCGAGACCCTGAAGGAAAAGTCCTTCAATTATTCCAAGGCAACAGTGGACGAGCTTTCGGTCATATTTTCAGAACGCCTGGAAACTCTCAGGGCCTTTTCCTTCCAGATCCTGTATGACCGCAACATATATGAAGCGGGCAATATCATAGAATTGAACCAGAATGACTATGACTGGGAAAGCAATTTCACCAAATACCTTAAAGCCAATCTCTACTCAAAATATGAGTTTTCCGAGCTGTCGGTCTATTTCACCTCCAGTGACAGGCTCTACCAGGTAAGCCGCTCCAACCTTCAGATGACAACCTCAGCCTTTATAAAAGACCAACTCTACAGGCAGGCCCGGGCCGGCAAGGGCACCCCGGTGTGGGTAGTTGAACAGCCGGAACCCGGAACCATGGATATCTACCTCACCAAGCTGGTGTACTCCCCCAACGGGGAAGGAAACGAGGTGGGACTCATAGTCTTTAAAATAGACCGGACCGAGCTGTTTAAAACCTTTAAAAGCTTTGAGTCAACCTTAAAGCATGATTTGAGCGTTGTGAGCGCCAATAATGTCGAGGTATACAGCTTTAATACGTCGGATCAGAAGATCGATCTTTCCAAGTTGCCTCCCGGCGCCAATACGCAGGAGGTTTCAGAAGTAAATATCGGCAATGACACTATTTATTACATATGCAAGGTCATCAAGCCCTCCAACTGGAAGCTTGTCATCAAGATTTCCTCAAACAGCCTCCTGAAGGAGGTAAAAAATGAGGCCAGCATTATAATCATCCTTTGCCTCATAGGCCTTCCCATCATACTTATGTTAATAAATTTTTTATACATCGACCTGATACGCCCTCTCAATCTTCTGATTAAAAAAATGCTGCAGATCGAAAAAGGCACCATAGGCGTCACCATCGACATAAAGCGTTCGGATGAAATGGGCTATGTGATCCGCTCCTTCAACAATATGTCCCAGCAGATAGGCACCCTGATAAACAAAGTCTACAAGGTGCAGCTGGCAGTGAAGGATTCTGAGATAAAAGCCCTGCAGGCCCAGATAAATCCGCACTTTTTATACAACACTCTGGAGACCATAAACTGGAAAGCCAAAATAAACGGTGTGGAGGAGATCAGCGAAATGGTGGGAGCTCTTTCTTCAATAATAGATGCAAATTTGAACAGAAAGGGCGAAAGCACCATACTGCTCCGGAAGGAAATAGAATACATAAAAAACTACAACCTGATAATATCCAAAAGATTCGGCTCCAAAATCACCTTTGTCATTAATGTGGCGGAGGATACGCTGGGCTGCAAAATTCCCAAGCTCATAATACAGCCCCTTATTGAAAATGCTGTATACCACGGTCTGGAAATGAAGAAAGGCAGCGGCACGATCGAATTAAACATCCATAAGACGAATAATATTATGTATATATATGTCACCGACGACGGACTGGGCATAGATGAAAATACCCTTTCAGACCTGAAGGCCAAAATGGATGAGGATATTTTTAACAATTCCGGCCATGCGCCGCAGGATAACTCAAAGATAGGCGTCATAAATGTCCACAGGCGTCTCAGGCTGCTCTATGGCGACGAGTACGGCCTGACCATACAAAGCCAGGTGAGACAGGGCACCACCATTACAATAAAAATACCGGTGCTGTAAAACACTGTTGTTTTGCAAAAAGCGGCGGTTTACAGAAGGTTAAATAAAACCCGGATTGGAGGAGCAAAAATGTACAAAGTAATGATAATAGACGACGAAGAAACCATAAGAGAAGGCATGCGCTCAGTTATCAACTGGGAGAAGCACAACTGTGCCATTATAGGGGAAGCCGAAGACGGAGACGAGGGCGTAAAGCTCATTACGGAATTAAAGCCCGATATAATTTTTACAGATGTGAGGATGCCCGGTCTGAACGGCCTGGAGATGATTTCACAGATCAGTGAGCTGCATCACCGGTGTATAATAATTATCCTTACAGGCTTCAGGGAATTTGAATACGCGCAGCAGGCCATACGCCTGGGGGCTTTCCGGCTGATACTCAAGCCCACAAACACAGATGAACTGCTCCAGACCATTGACGATGCAGTTGCCGAGCTGAAAAGGCAGGCTTCAAGCCAGAATGAGCTTGCCAATCTGCGCACAAAGCTAAAGGAATTGTACGGCATATCACAGTCCGCCCAAGATATGCCTTCTTCCTCCTCAGAACCCTCCTCCAACTCCAAATACCTTGTTGCAAAAGCCATTGAAATCTTAAAATTGAACTATTTCAGGGACCTGGACCTGAAAACTGTTTCCGATCAGCTGTATATAAGCACCTGGCACCTGAGCAAGCTGCTGAAAAAAGAAACCGGAAGCAATTTCATAGACATTTTAAATGAAATAAGAATCGAAGAGTCAAAAAAAATGCTTTTGTCCCCTCAGCTCAAAATATATGAAATCGCCGAAAAAGTGGGCTACGCAGACGTGCCTTACTTCACAAAGCTCTTTAAAAAGCACACGGGACAGACGCCCATGGAATATAAAAACAGTGCAAAGCCAATTACTGCCGGCTGAAGACGAAGGTTTTAGCCATAATTGACGTATAAAATCTGCCTGTCCTTGAATATCTGATTTTTTTAATATATCATATATATGCAGTTATAAAAGTATACGGTATAAGTACGTGCAATTATAAATAATAAAGCTATGAACACATGCAGCCATAATACACAGAACCATGAATAAGGCAGCCAGAAACGGGATACATAAATATATTTACACACAAATTGAAAGGATTCCGATGATAAACAGATTTTACCTGATGGTTGCAATTGGATGTTTTATAGCTGTACTGATAACCTTACTGCTTGGCAGGGTTTTCAGAAAAAGTGCCTTTGTGAAATATATTCCGGCAGTGATTTCAGCTGTCGGGGCTGTTGGGCTGTTCATAAAGGCAAGAGCTTTTTCAGAAGGCTTCGGAGCCATAGGTTATGTAGTTCTTGCATTGTTTGCATGTGCCGTATCTTTCGTTGCTTTTGTCACCGCATTTATAATGGGGCTGGTGCAAAGAAAATAAGTAACTGTAGTTTGCAGTGCAATTGCAGTATTAATTAATATCATACGTTTTAAGGAGCCTGGAGCTGTTATGATGAAGCGTTTATGGGATTTTTTACTGATTAATTTCGGATTGCTTTTAGTTGCTATCGGTATTTGCTTTTTCAAAGTGCCCAACCATTTTGCCACCGGAGGCGTCAGCGGCCTCGCAATAATTTTCAGCAGTTTCTTTCCCAATATTGACGTGGGTCCCATGATGATGATAATAAATATAATTCTGATGATCGTAGGCTTTTTCTTCCTGGGTTCGGATTTCGGCTCGAAAACAGTTTATTCAAGCTTTGCCCTGTCCGGCCTGGTCTGGATCATCCAGAAAATTTTTCCTCTTACCCACCCGCTCACCAACGACATGATGCTGGAGCTGGTGTTTTCAATTATCTTCCCAGCCATAGGCTCCGCAATAGTTTTCAACCGCAATGCCTCCACAGGCGGAACGGATATAGTCGCAAAGATCCTCAGCAAGTTTACAAATCTGAATATCGGGAAGACCCTGCTCATAAGCGATTTTTTCATTGCCGTCGGCGCAGGTGCGGTCTTCGGCATAAAGATAGGCCTCTATTCCGTTTTAGGGCTCATTATGAAGGCTTTTATGATCGATATGGTGATCGAAGGGCTCAATGTGAGCAAGCAGATGGTAATTATCAGTTCAAAACCGGAGGAAATAAAGAGGTATATTGTAGATGAGCTCCACAGGGGCGCAACTATTTACAAGGCAGAAGGGGCTTTCACCCACAATCAGGAGGAGGTAATCTCCACCGTTTTGAGCCGAAGGCAGGCCATAAAGCTGCGTACCTATATAAGAAGCACCGACCGTTTTGCCTTCATCACGATCACAAATTCTTCGGAAATAATCGGAAAAGGCTTCAGAAGCATGGACAATTAAATCTTTAACCTTATTTGTAAATTCATAAAAAAGATAACCCCAGGGAAAGCTACCCATATAAATATCATTATTGGCAAATATGTGTGGATAAACATCAAGGGAGGACATAATTTTGAACATAACAGTTGCCATAATCGTTCTCCTTTCGACCTGGAAATGGGGAGACTGGAGAAATTGGCAAAAGTACCATACTACCATGCTTCTGGTAATGGCAGGCAATCTATTATATCAGTTTATATACTACAGTCATCTATTATGGGAGATTCAACCTGACATAACGAATCACACTGTTGTTGAGGTATTCTATTCTGTTTTTATATTTCCGCTGACCGCATTGATGTTTTTGTCAAATTATCCGGTACCCTTTAAAAATCAAATCCTCCATATTCTAAAATACATTGCCGTGTACACTTTTTTTGAATTTGTCTTTTCCATATCCGGCAGGATTACCTATCACTACGGCTGGAATCTCTTTTGGTCCCTTGGCTGGAATTTTGTCATGTTCCCGATTTGGGCACTGCACCACAAAAGACCGCTTATGGCATATGGAGTTTCTTCCATTGTTGTAATAGTGATACTGCTGATCTTTCCAGTCACCGCATAGACAATCCGGAGGATTTATTATGAGACTTTCCCTTTAATAAAGGAAGCCGTCATTGCAATTAATGCAACAATAGCCGCCGTTACGAATGTAATGTGCAGGGCATATGAAAAGGCATTATTGCTGAGGATAACTCCGGACTGTCCCTGAGAGGAGTAAACCTCGGTCATTTTGTTTTGATAAAATGAAAAGAGTGCTCCTGAAACAGCCACACCGATAACCATGCCCACATTCCTCATTGTTGCAAGGGTCCCCGATGCCGTACCCCTGTTTTCAGCCGGCACATTGCCCATGACGGAGCTGTTGTTTGGCGTCTGAAACATACCGAAGCCAATACCGGTTATAACCATGGAAATGACTATATACGCAATGGAAGTACCAATATTCAAAAAACTGAGCATGAACAGGCCGCAGGCCATAGCCAGTGCGCCGAATGAGCTTATATACCTGCTGTCAAAGCGGTCGGAAACCATGCCGCTTACCGGAGCAACACACATAGTTGCCAACGGCATTGGCAGATAGAGCAGGCCGCTCAGAAGCGCCGAATAACCGCGCAGGTTTTCCAGGTAAAATGGCGCAAGAAAAACCATTATGAACTGTGCCATAAATATGAATAGTGCTGCAGCATTGCTGGCGGTAAATACCCGGTTTTTGAACAGGCTGATATTTAACATGGGATATCTGCATCTCGATTCCAGCATGACAAAGCAGGCAATCAAAAGAAGCCCCGCCGCGATTAAGGAGACAAACAGGGCAAGCGGGATGTTGTAATCCCCTGATATGTTCAGAGGCAGCAGTATAAACAGTAATGCAATAAAAATCATCACACTTCCGGCTATATCAAACGGCACCGGTATGCTTTTCCCATCCTGCGGAATATTTCTTATGACAACAAATATCCCTAAAAGCCCAATGGGTATGTTAATAAAAAACACACTCTGCCATCCCAACACGGTTGAAAGCGTTCCGCCTACCACCGGCCCTACGCAAAGCCCCAAAGCCACCGCAATGGCAGTCACACTGAGAGCCCTTCCCCTGCTTGAGGCCGGAACCGAATTTGTAATAATGGCCGGTCCTGTGGAAAACAGCATACCTGCCCCAAGCGCCTGGACAATCCTGCAGGCAATCAGCATGGTAATGTTGGATGACAGTCCGCAAAGCAACGAACCTGCCGTAAAAATCACGAAACCTGTTAAATAGACTTTTTTGTGTCCATAAATGTCTGATATCCGTCCGAAAGTGAGGAGCAGACTGCTGATTACCAGCAGATATGCGGTTACGATCCACTCCACCATGGAAATGGATACGCCAAATTCATTTTTTATAAGCGGCATGGCAAGATTCACAACGCTTGTATCCAGCGAAGACATAAATGTACCAATGCCGACAGCCAATACTACGGCCGCGGTTTTTCTATTTTTCATATACAGACCCCATTTCTCAATAAATAAGTGTTCGGCGGTATCTCGTAAAATGCCCTCCGGTTGTAAAGTATTTCTTCCATACGTTTACCCGATACCGTTTTTATTTTATATTGCATAAATAATGTGAGTAATTGCTCATGTTGTTATATTACTCTTGCATCTTTGACTTGTCAATACAAATGTGAGTAATTGCTCATAATAATATTGACAAATTTGTATCTTCATCATAAAATGGCTCTGGGAGTTGATGAAATGAAACCTGATATACCAAAAAAAATGCCAAAACAGATCAGAAAACCCGTACAGGCACGCAGTATAAACAAAAAAGAGACAATACTTGATTCTGCTCTGGAGCTATTCTGCGAAAAAGGTTACTATAAAACGACAACCAACGAGATTGCCCGGAGAGCCCATGTGTCCATCGGCAGTTTGTATTCATATTTCAAGGATAAGGACACTATATTTTTTGAAATATTGGAAAAGTACTATGAGAAATTCGTCATGGCGAATGGCCATTCACTGAACGATCCTGAACTTTTGCGGACAAATCCAAGGGCCTGGCTGAGATCATTGATAGAAAACCTCATACGGATACATGAGGAGACAAGGGAACTCAACCGTGAACTGAAGGTTTTGGCTTATTACAACCCAAAGGTAGCTGAGATTCTTGAGAATAACCAGGCGAAAACCATGCGTACCACTATAGGATACTTCCTGGACATTAAGGACGGTTTGAAATTAAAAGACGTTGAAGCTGCCGCAGCAGTTTCTTTTGAACTGATCTCCGCCATCGTTGACAGGATCGTCTTCGGAAAAAATGAAATCGACAGGGACAGGCTGATAGACGCCGCAGTTGATGCAATGTACAAATATATCTTACTATAGCCGGGTATGAATATCTCCCGGGTTCGGTTCCCTCCATTAATTAAAACTCCGCCGAAGGACTTGGGCGCCCAGGAGGGAACAGTCCCTCAAGCCTTTGCCAGGGAATGCAGGCTCATTTTGCGAAACACTTCCTTGTTTCCGAGCACCCTCCTTAAAGCGGGAAAGAGGATTTTGCTTATGTTTCTTTCCATATGATCAAGTCAGATGATTTCGAAAGATATTCATTGGTTAATGAATTCCATTCATCTTTGGAAACTTCTTTATCTTCAAATTTAAATACATCATAATCGGTACTTTCATTCAAGCCGCTTTCATCGACGCTGTGATATTTTGAGAAATATACTTTTGAGCTCTCATTTCCATCGGAATCCAAAACTAAATAATAATAATTTATGTGAGTCGGTGCTGCACCATCGCGTTGGTATAATATCGCTCCGCTGTCTAGTGGAGCTTCATAATCAGGGCCTTCATGCCATAAAACAATTTGCCCGTTAAGATATGTAAAAATAACATAACCGCCACCCGCTATAGGGCGCAGATGAAGTTCCGGTAATCCATCCCCGTTCATATCAAATAAGGCGTAATAAGTTTTAAAATCCGGCTTCAAAGAAATATCTTTAATATTAACGGCCCCATCACTTATCTCATGTTTTAAGTCTTGTGCTTTTATACTTCCTGCCAAGAAATTGTCATATGCTGCAAGCGCCTCATTATATGCTGAAGATACATTATCAGATGTCTGTGGAGAACTATTATCAGAAGGTTGGGCAGGATTCGCCGTAGTCATCGCACTTGGTGAGGAGGGTGATACAGCTGCGGTTGACTGAGTGCTGACACTGTTTTGCCCGCAGGCATTGAAAGCAAATAGAAATACGGATAAGAGCAAAAGGGAAAGGGTCTTTTTGAGAAATAGGTTGAGTTTCATGATGGTCTCCTAAGCTTTTTGTTTTACTATATTATGATTCAAGTATCAAAAGTACTTTTTAATGAATTGTTCGTTATATTGCATAAACCAGTAATATTGAGCACTGAATAAAACACAGTAATCAGTGTTTTTAATCTAGTTTTTGCTATATCCCAGACCGTTTTTCAATAAAATTCATGTTATGTATTGCGCATATTTTTCGCTCAAGCAAAAAATCAGACTTTTGACGCTCTAATCATATCATAGTATATTTATATCTCTTTTACAACCTTTTACATTATCTTTGCGCCGCCTTAGCCCCAGCAACAAGGCCTTACGTGAGTATAGTGCGAAAGGGATTTTCCAGTGCGAGCTAGAGCAATCCGCCGCAAGTGCGATGGATCAAGTGTTTTGACCTCCGGACAAAACCGTGATATCGTGAGGAAATTTACTCTTGCGGAGCCCAGGCAAAGAAGATGCCAAAAAGATACTGAATTATAAGCATATTTTAGTCGTACTCGGCCCCAAGATTTGAATGGAAAATTTCATCCGCAGACAAATACATTGATATTTGGGCATAATATGATAAAATAAAAAAGAGGTTTGTTCTTTTCGTGCGGACAAAATGTCTCGTCACTAAAGAATCTACCTCTTTATAGCGATATTAGTATGGATCTTCATCCATGTTTTTATTATATGCACAAAGGGCAAAAAAGTCAATGCTATTTTTAGAGTGCCGTGCTGTAAACTGGTAGAAGGAGCGTATTTATGCTTTCAGGAACTAATAATCATGTATTGCAATATTATAAGCATGTCACACCGGAGCATCTTTTCTTCTATCAACGGTGGCAGGAGATGTTGGAAAGCAAAACTTTGGACATGTACCAGTACAACATTTTAAACTCTTGTGTAGCTTGTATTGAACTTGCTGATGTAATTGATAAGACTTTATCAGGTTTGTTTACATCACGGCAAAATATTGATGACGCTAAAGCTGAAGCACTTGAAATAATAAGAGTAGACGATGTATTAGAAAAGTATGACAAGCCTTTACGTAATACTCTACTTAGAATCATGTCTTCAAAAATTGATTCTAAACAACGAGGGGAGGCGATTGAGGATAAAAATAGTACTTTCTATATTACTGTCAACAGGCTCGGATACCAATTAGCAACTCCAATTAAAACCCTTAAGAGAACATATATTGGATATATCTTACAAGAATTAAAAGCGGATATTGATAGCCAAAATTATAAACAGATTGAAAAGCATATGGCTATGATTATAAGCCAATGCATTTTTATGGGATGGTCCGCTAAGGGCTTGTTTTTACTTTCTACATGTTTAGAAGGCGATGCAAGTCCAGAGGACAAATGGTGCCGTTTTACTGAAAGTCTCTCTGTAAGATCAGATAGTACTTTTGAAGTTTATTATGGTATTAAAATTGAAACACGCAGAGGCATCACTCCTGATAGTGTGCGAGAGATTGTATGCTCTTTAGGACTAAATATTAAAAAAGGAAACACAATCAGAGATGACAATCCTGCTCGTCAGAACCTTTATTCAAAGGTCAACTCGGATAGCAATTATATTGTTATAACGATTAATGCTACAGACTTATACTCAGCGGCTTTATCTGCAATTAATATTTTAAATAGTCGATTAAGTGTAGCTACTTTTTACAATACTATCAGTCCATGGATTGCCAACTCTCCACAAATAATTGTATATGATGTAAGAAATAGTTTAGCGGAGTCCTTAACTATTACTGATGTTTTTAGAACATATGATTATATTGATAGCAACAATAATGTTTTTGAAGACACAAAAAATATTCTAAATAATCCTACAAAAGCTAAGATAATGAATAGGTTGCACGCTGCGTTTGCCTATACAAATTTGAGCAGGGCATCTTATTTTCAGGAAACAAAGTACATATCACTTTGGATTGCTATTGAGTCAATGATGCGTACTGGGCAATATCCCGATATCATCTCACATATAAAATGTGTCCTACCTGAAATCTTGTGCATCAGATATTTATATAGGATTGTCCGAAATTTTTCGGAAGACTGCATACGATGCGGTTTTAAATTCGATGATAGTTTAGATATACGTATGGAATCAGTTGACAAGAAGAAACTGATAAGAGATTTAATATCTATTTTTAGAAATCCCACGAAGTATGAAATTTTACAGACAAATTGCATAAGAAATGAGCTTTTGAATTACCGATGTGATGAACTTTTTAATATTTTAAATAGCTCTGAAATTATCCTAAGTAAATTTGAACATTATACCCAAAAGGTTCGTTGGCATATACAGCGGCTATATCGTATTCGAAATGAAATCACTCATTCTGCTTTTCAAGTGGATAAGTCTTTAATGATATATATTGAACATTTGTATACCTATTTAGCACAAGTGATGAGTGAAGTAGTTCATTATGTAGAACATAAGCAAGTGGACTCAGTTGAAGAGTCATTCACAACAATTTTAGAAAGTTATAATACATATATCGCACTTATAAAAGAGGATTCTCAAATGCCCATTCAAGACATATTGCCAGATGGAGTCATTGATATTATAAGATAATCAAAGTAATAAGTATGAACTGTGGTTATCACTATACACCATCTGAAACAGACCCTCATCCAGAACAATAACTATAGGAATAAGCTGTCTGGTAAGTTTGTCATTATCAGGGATTTCTGTGGAGCGCAATCTGCTCCGACGTGGTGACCCATAGGGGAATCCAGCATGCTTCGCATGCCAGTGACGTCGCCCACCGCTCGCTAATCAAGGGGGCCCTGCAAGTCATAGACTTGCGGGGAAAAGGAGGAGCGTTGTAGCGGTACTTAAAATCCATGAGTAGTATATATTAATGGATTTTAAGTAGAGCGTAATCTGCTCCGACGTGGTGCCGGGCTCCTACTCGAAGCTAAAAAAGTGCATTCAGCACTTTTTCTCGCGTGCTTCCAGCGCGCTACGCTCCGAGCCCTCCCGGGTTCGATTCCCCTGATAATTTTACGCATTGGAAAAGGCACCTACTAAAAGTAGATGCCTTTTCCAATGGTGACCCATAGGGGAATCGAACCCCTGTTATCGCCGTGAAAGGGCGGTGTCTTAACCTCTTGACCAATGGGCCATAATAAAAGCGATAGGACCTATCGCTTAAAATTGGTAGCGGCGGTGGGATTTGAACCTACGACCTGTCGGGTATGAACCGAATGCTCTGGCCAACTGAGCTACGCCGCCATTTGCCTGCCCGTTTGTTAACGTGCCTTTACATTATACAAAAGAAATGCGCTTTATGTCAATAGGAAGTTTTTCAAATAATTAATTATTTTGTCGGATCACATTATGGCCCACAATCCGGCATAAAACCGGTGCACAGGCCCGCCGCGGCGTACCTGTGCACTGCAAATACAAGCAATATTACAGAATCTTGCCCAGCTTTGCTGTTATATCCTCTTCAAAGCGTCTG
The DNA here is from genome assembly GCA_023397905.1 of Bacillota bacterium. Lineage (GTDB taxonomy): Bacteria > Bacillota > Clostridia > Acetivibrionales > DSM-1351 > Ruminiclostridium. Next base: position 26,974 of record JAEWSZ010000170.1, read on the forward strand.
ACATACCCTCTTATATATTCAACAATTGACAGCTTGTCATCCTCTATCAGCGGGGTCAGATCAATGGCATAGCTCAGGGCGTCGCTTTCATCCACACTGTGTGATGCGGCATAGGTGGCATTTGCCAACCGCCTGCCCGCTGTGGCCAGATCATACCTCTTCCCTCCCGCTATCTGGGAATCAAAAACTCCCACCAGAGACGCCGACAGGTTGGGATGGGCTGAGACATCAAAAACCACCTTCTGGTCATCCATTACCCAGTCCAGGTTTCTCCATACCTCGCAGCCATAGAGCTTTTTAGGGCGGAACTCTCCGGGCAGCTCACGGATTGCCGTGATTACCTTGGTCACTACTCCAAGATGGGTGTCATGCTTGTCCGCCAGGTTATGCGTATAGATGACCTCCGCTCCGGCTTCCTTTATTATGTTTTTCAATTCATCAATTATATCTCTGCAATCCGGCGATTTTACCTGGGCGCTGGTATAATCCAACATCGCCAGGGCGGAGTAGTCCCCAACGTAGGCTGCCTTCTTCTGCTCTATCTTCCTTATCTTCTGCATTTCCTCATCTGTGTAGTCCGCATAAATCCCGTTTCTGGCGCTGCCAGCACCATTGGTGACTACCACCGCGCCAAACCATTTCTCATCGCTGCCGAAGCACTTGAGTATCCCGTCATAGGCCATTATTTCAATGTCATCCTGATGGGCGGAGACAGCCAAATGCGTGGTCCGTTTGAGAGCCTCGCCCAGTTCCTTTCCATCCGGGATAAACCACTCGGCATTTTTATTTTTCAGCTTCATAAAAATCCCCCCATATCATATACTTCAATATCTGAATCTTATTTCAATGCCTGTTTTCAGGCACTTACATCCATGATTACCTGGTGATAGTTACCTTGTTCAGGCCTCTCGGACTGTCGGGATTGAGCCCTTTCAGCAGAGAAAGGTTGCAGGCGAACATCTGGGCAACCACTACATTAATGAGAGGCGAAACATAGTCGCTTATACCGGCGGGTATCTCAATACCGCTGTCCCCCATTTCCAACAGGCTTTTATTGTTTGAAACAATTAAAATATCAGCCTGGCTGTCCTTCAGCTTGTGGATCATCTCCAGTATATCCTTGGAAGAAGGCCCTTCCGGCGCATACACTATTACCGGCATATCCCTCTCCACCATGGCAAAGGGGCCGTGATGAAAATCCGAGGTTGCAAAGGCCTTTGCGCGCACATAAGTGGTTTCCTGTATTTTCAGGGCGGCTTCTAACGCAATGGAATAGTTTATTCCCCTGGCCAGCACAAAGCATTCCTTCATAAATCTGTACTTTTGCACCGTTTCCTTTATGGTATCCGCCTGTCCGAACACGCTGTTCATGATCTCGGGAGTCTGTTTCAGCTCTTTTTGCAGCTCTTCATTTTTAGCCCATTTTGCTATGAAATTAATGAGCAGATATACGGTGGAAGTAAAGGTCTTTGTAGCGGCGACGCTGGTCTCCAGACCGGTGTCGCAGAAAAGATGATACTTAGATATTTCTGCCAGCGGAGAATCGACAAAGTTTGTCACGCTCATGGTCAACGCCCCCTGCTCCGCCGCGGACCTGACCACTTCAATGGCATCCGCCGCCTTACCGGACTGGGATATCCCGATGACAAAACAGTTCTTCATATCAATCTTCTTATTATACATTGTCAGTACGGAAGGCGCCGCCAGTGAAACCGGAATACCCACCAGAGTCTCAATTGCATATTTTGCATATACGGCCGCATGGTCCGAGGTACCTCTTGCCGCAATAATCACCGTGGATATGTCTCTGGTCTCCAGCTCTCCGATCAGTTTGTCAATAACACTTTTATTGGTCTCAACCGTTCTTTTTAAAACCTCCGGCTGCTCCATTATTTCCTGCCACATTTTAGTCATATTTATCTCCATTTCCAGCTCAGGCACCCCGGCGGCCACTCCCTGGAGTATCCGCAGCATCCGGCTTTTTTATTATTTTGGGTTTATATCAACAATTTATACAACAGCGCACTATATGTATAGTTGTATATACCACTATACATACATTATAATTCAGGTTTGCGGCAAAAGCAATGGGCACATGCAAAATTAATTTCTGCAAAAGTCAAAAACCGGCCGAGAATCGACTTATAAACCGGACGTGTACTATTCGTGATTCATGTATATGCGTACGCTGTAGTTATACTTGTCCGCGCGGTATACATCCCTCTCATAAAAAAGCTTTTCCCCTTCTTTTGTGTAGCTTATGCCTGAAATTTTCAGCGCAGGGATCCCGGCCGAGAGCATTAAAAGCCGGCGGCACTCGCTGTCCGCCTTTATTGCCTCTATCTTATTGTCAATATAGCTGATATCAATGGAATAATTTGATTTCAGAAGATCATACAGGGATTTGGTCAGCTCCAGCCTGTCTATGCCCGGGCAAAGCCTTTCGGGAATATACACCTCTTCCACCGCAATTGGGTTTTCATCCGCCAGCCTCAATCTCTTTATCCTGAATATCTCCTGTCCTGGCTCCAGATCGAGCATTTCCCTGACGCCAAAGCATTCCGACTCTCTGGAAAGCTCCAGGATCCTGGTGGTGGGAACCATTCCCAGCCTTTTGACCGTTTCAGAAAAACTCATTATATTTCTCTGTTCAAATTTGATTTTATTTACAAAGGTACCCTTCCCCTTTTCCCTCACAAGATACTGCTCGGAAGCGAGCTGATTGATAGCCTGCCTGGCCGTCATCCGGCTTATGCCCAGATTTTCCGACAGCTCCCTTTCCGAGGGGATAATGCTGCCCTCAGGATATTCTCCGGACTTGATTTTTTCCAGTATTATATTTTTTAATTGATAGTAAACGGGAACAGGGCTCTTTTTGTCAATAAACATGGGCGCCTCCTTCAAATTTGCCATGTGCCCGGTATGGGCCATTCTTCCGCCTGCAAAGACGGAAGTCATTTGTTGCTGCTATGGCTTTGTAAACATTATAAACCTATAATCCACATTATTAAATAATAATTTTACAACAAAAAATCCTTATGTTAATCCAACACAAGGACAATAATTTTCAGGAGGAATATATTTTAAGACCAGCCGGCGGATTAAATCCACCGGCCAGAATGGATTGATTTCACAATACAAATTTTATATTATTTCAATTTATATGTATATGTGAAAAATTATAAAAATTATCCGCCTGTATCAATATATTCTTGTATACTTTTTAAACTCACAAAAGCAATCATGCTGAAACCCCGTCCACAGGCGGATTCTGCTTTTGAGCCTGCGGCAGACGGCCTTATTACGATTCCGGTGAATCCCCGAAAACCGCCACATATTGGTCCATGAGATAAAAATTTGTGCCGTTCCATTTCAGGACGCTCTGAACATAGCCCAGCCTGTCGGCGTGGTACAGTCCGGAAATCCCTTGATAACCCAGAAGTTCATAGATGCCGTTTCCGTCGTAGTCAACGGGGTACAGCCCGCTCAAAGGATCCACCCAGCCTTCCACAGGCTTTTTAAGTATCCCCTCAGGAGTGTAGATTTCATCTAAATACTCCTTGCCTTTGTGAGAAATATCAATAATATATGTAACGCCGTTTCCCTGATTTGTGACCGCCACCTTATAATTGTCCAGATACTCTACCTTATAGCTGTACCTGTTGTTGTATTCTTCATAGTCAAATATCATTTTCAGCCGGTTGTTCACATCGGTGAATATGTAATAAAACATTATCCCCCCGCTCCCGCCCGAAGCTATACTGATCAAAATGTCCTGTATCCCGTCTCCTGTGAAATCCCCTAAGAATATAGAGGGAGAGTACCCGGCATCGGACCTGAGCTTTGCCCTCTGCCTTATACCCGTTCTGCCTTCTTTTATTACCAGCGCTATATCCTGTATAAAATTGCTGCCCGGAGCGCTGATACCCGTCAGATAGACATAATCTCTTATATTGTCGCCATTTACATCCCCGTATGCACTGGCAACCACATTTTTCACATCAATACCGGACTGATCAAAACGGTTGGAGTAAAACATTTTTAATCCTCCTCGCAATAAAACTTCCGCATGGCATAGCATTATTACTATATAATATGGAAATCCGCCGGAAATGGAGACAAAAAACGCTTTTTACTCTACTGATTTCAAGGACTCTATCATGCTGATCCTTTTGAGCTTAAAGTGCATAACTATATTCACCAGCGCCGAAAAAGCCACCGTCAGTGCGGCGGAAGCCACATAGCTGTACCAGTATATTTCCCTGCCGAACATGATCATATCTATCTCGGTGGTCTCAAGGACAAATTTATTCAGCACTATCCCTCCCAGCAGCCCTATTACAGTGTTCAGCAGCGTCAGAATGAGGTTTTCCCTGAATACATATTCCGAAACCTCCAGGTCATAAAAGCCGAGCACCTTAATACTGGCAATTTCCCTCACCCTTTCGGTGATGTTGATATTGGTCAGGTTATACAGTACCACAAAGGCCAGCGCTCCCGCCGAAATGATCAGCACAAACACCACGCTGCCCAGGTTGCCCACCATATCCGAGAAGCTTTTCCTGTTGTCCCTTGTAAAGGACATCTGGAGCACCGCCTTGTTTTTAACAAGCCCCGAGCTTATTTTGTCGTCGATCTGCTGGGAGGTCCCTTTTGTTTTCACCAATATGCAGTTGGAGGCATACTTTTCACCGAACTCTTTTTCATACAGGGAAGGGCTCATGTAGACGTAGTGCAGGGTGTAGTTTTCATTTATTGCGGCTATCCTGACCGAAACGCTTTTAAAATCCCCGTCCCTGATGGTCAGCTCATCCCCCGCCTTCAGATCCAGTATCTCGGAGAGCTTTTCTCCGATCACCACGCCCTCGTCTGAGATCCCTATGGGTTTCTTGCCGTGCATTTCGTGAAGTGAAATAAATTTCCCGATATTATCCGGACTCTCGGGAACCATCAGGTTTATTTTCTGCCAATCGCCCTCATAGCCCGCTTCATAATTTTTGAACCGGACATTGAGCATATCGTCGATATCTTCATCTGATCCAAGAGCTTTGTAGACATCATTTTTATCCTGTGCTTTTGAGTTTTCGTCAATTATTATTATGGAGTTGAACCTGAAAACCTCCCCGTACTGCTTGGGAACTATGCTGGATATGGCGTCTCTGAGCCCAAAACCGGCCAGCATCAGGGAAGTACAGCCTGCGACTCCCAGCAGTGTCATGACCATCCTTTTTTTATACCTGAACAGATTTCTGACCGTGACCTTGCTGAAAAATTTCAGCCTCGACCATATGAAGGGGATCCTCTCAAGCAAAACCCTCTTTCCCATTTTCGGGGACTTTGGCCTCATCAATGCGGCGGGATTCTCCAGCAGCTCCTTATAGCAGGCGAGATATACCGCAAGCGATGTGCAGGCAAGGGCCCCAAGGGTTATCAGGGAAATATAGTCCGCTCTGAAGGGCATTATTGTGGGAGGCAGCCTGTAGAGCATCCTGTAAGCATTTATAATAACGAAGGGGAATAGCTTAAGTCCCACCGCAAGGCCCAGGGCGCTCCCGGCAACACTGGCAATGGCCGCATAAACAAGGTATTTTGACGCAATGGCAAAATTACCGTAGCCCAAAGCCTTCAAGGTTCCTATCTGCGTTCTCTGCTCCTCCACCATCCTGGTCATAGTGGTCAGGCACACAAATGCCGCCACAATGAAGAAAAATACCGGGAATATGGTTGAAATGGCGTCTATTCTCTTTGCGTCATCCGCGTAGGACGAATAACCGGGATTGCTGTTCCTGTCGTTTACATACCATTTTGGCTTTGCTATTTCGCTTATTTTTTGCTCCGAATCGGAAATTTCCTTCCGGGCGTCTTCCAGCTGACTGTCGGATTCCGCTTTCTGTTTTTCGTACTCCTCCCGTCCGGCCTTCAGGTCCTTTTCCGCCCGGTCAAGCTTTTGCCCGGCCGCCGCCAGCTGGTCCCTTCCCTGTGCTTCCGACTTATCCAGAACCACTTTCTGGGCAGCCAGTTCCCCGGCTCCGGCATCGAGCTGTGCTCTTGTCATATTCAAAGCCATTTCGGCGGCAGCTGCCTGCTCTGGCGGCATACCGGCCTTGTTCTGATTAAAAAGCAGCAGTTGTGCGGCGTATTCCTTTTCACCGCTTTCCAGCCGGGCCTGCTCCTGGGCTATTCTCTTGCTCCCGTCGGAGATTTTTTGCCTGTATGAGGCCTCCTGGCTTTCCAGCGTCCGCCTTCCGTCAACCAGCTCAGCCTCGCCCTTTTCCAGCTTGTCAAGAGCTTTTGCCAGCTCCTCCTTCTGCTTTTTCTCCCCTTCGGCAAGCTTCTCTTTAGCGTCATTCAGCTTTGCTTCGGCTTCATTGTATACCTCTTCATACCGCTTTTCCTCTCTTGCGGCGGCAATATCTTCAAATTGATCCTTCCCAGATTCAACGGAATTTTTGTAGCTGTCGGCAAATGCGGAAATCCCTTCTGTGCTTTTAAGCGTCAGAAATACGTCTGTAAAAACCTCCATATTGAAATCCTCATCCGGAATCATCACATAACCTGAGACAGTTCCGTTTCCGAGACTTGAGGTCCCTTTTTCAAATGTGAGGTAATAGGGCGTCTCCACATATCCCACCACCGTATAGGTATCTTTTTTCAGGTAATCGGATATGTCTTTGTCTTCCTTGCCCGTGTTCAGCCTGATGGTATCCCCCAGCTTGAGGTCTACACCTCCGATTTTATCCATTTTCTCCACAACGCACTCTCCGGATTTTTCGGGCAGCCTTCCGCCGGTGAGCCTCACACGGTTTATATATCCATTGCCGGGATTTTTCAGCTCATCAAGAGAAATGGAATGTACCTTGGCGACTTTGTCTTCATTGTCGGTCTTGATTATGGCATCCATGGAATAGGCCGGAAGTATGCCCCTGATCCCGCTGTTTGCCTTTATGGCATTGAGGTCGCCCTCATTAAAGCCATATGTGGAAATCAGATGTATGTCCATCAGGCTGTAGTCTTCAAAATATGTATCTGCAGTCAGCTTCATATCCGGGCTGGTCACCTTGACTCCCGCAAAAAAGCCTGTTCCCAGCGCAATTATGGCAAATATGGCCAGAAATCTGCTCTTATTGTTCCACAGCTCTCTGAATGTGTCTTTAAGATGCGCGTTTCTCATAACAGCCTCACCATTCTATACTTTCCACATCAATAGGATTATCGTTCAACATCATGCTTTCCACCCTGCTGTTTTTTATTCTTATGATCCTGTCAGCCATAGGCGCAATAGCCATATTATGGGTTATTACTATCACTGTCATTCCATTTATCCTGCAGGTGTCCTGGAGCAGCTTCAATATGCTCTTTCCCGTGTTGTAATCAAGGGCTCCGGTGGGCTCGTCGCAGAGCAGCAGCTTGGGCCTTTTGGCAAGAGCTCTGGCTATGGCCACACGCTGCTGTTCGCCTCCCGAAAGCTGCGCCGGAAAATTGTCCAGCCGATCTCCCAATCCCACCTCTTTGAGTATCTCCACGGCATCAAGGGGATCTTTGCATATTTGTGAAGCCAGCTCCACATTTTCCCTGGCTGTGAGATTCTGGATCAGATTGTAAAATTGAAAAACAAAGCCGATATCGTATCTTCTGTATGAAATAAGCTGACGGTGATTGTATTGGCTTACCTTCTGGCCGTCCACCGTTATCTCGCCCTCATTGCAGGTGTCCATGCCTCCCAGGATATTCAGGACAGTTGTCTTCCCGGCTCCGCTGGGTCCGGCTATGACGACGAATTCACCCTTGTCTATTTCAAAATTGACTCCGTTGGCGGCGTTTATTGTCACCTCACCCATCCTGTATCTTTTGACTACGTCTTTAAATTCTACAAATCCCATACTTATCTCCGTTTCTTACACGCTCTGCTAAAAAAAAGACAATCATTATGATTGTCTTTTTATGTCCTTACTTACATTATATCCTTAACAGGTTATAAATTTAACAGATTTTCCGGATTTCCAGAAATTATTTTTCTTCCGGCTGGGCCTTGCTGTTTTTCCATTCCTCCATCTTTCTGTTGATCTCCTCACGGGTCTTGCCGCATATATCCGGCAGCTTTCCGCCAAAAGCCTTCTCTGCCTGTGCAAAACCTTCGTCAATGGCGGCCATGAGTTTATCGTACATTTCCGGATTGTCATTGGAGATGGCCTTTGCAAAAGCCACTATTCTGTCGCTGACAGCCTGCACTCCGCACTCTCCGTCCTCTGAAACGGCTTCGGCCGCTGCCGCTCTGGTCTCTTCATCGACTATCAGCTCTTCCTTGCCCGACAAAACGCCCTCAAAGGACTTTCCCTGGCTTCTTAAAAGCTCTTCCACCAGCTTTCTGAGGTTTTCGGTAGCTTTATTGGCTTCATCCCAGAGCCTGTTTATTTCTTCAGCGTTCAACTTATCTGTTTTTTCTTCTGTATTTGCAGCTTCCTCTGCGGTGTCCGGCGCCTTTGAGGCAGGTTTTCCGTATGTGGACAGATAACTGTCCTCAGATTTTCCCAGTTCCAGGATTACTCCGCTTTCCGGAGATTGCGTTCCTGCTTTTTGCGCCGCGCCTGCGCCGTCTTTTGTTTTTGAAACGGCATATCTCTGTGCCGCCGCCTGATTGGCGTTAATTCCGTTTATCATATTCAATCCCTCCATAGATTACCATTGCCCGTCGGGCAACTTCAACATATCCTTATGTATAAATTGTCGGCTGAAAATACCTTTTACTTGATAAGTTTTATTCTCAGTCCCCGGACAGTCCCTGTAAATATGCTTCAAATTTGTACAGGCAGAGGCTGAATAAAGATTCATTGCGGAGGGTATAAATAATAATGCCACTTTCGTACTAAATTACATTCTCTTCCTATATGCCCAAGTTTACATGAGAAGAAAGTGAGACCAATTATTAATCGTCAGGTGAGTTTATGATAATTCAGTGTGAAAGAAAGGAATTTATTCAACAGAACGACAGAATAGCCATAACCAGGGATGATAAGCTTATAGGTTACGGCAGGGTCATAACTGTTTTGGATGAGCATGTGCTTGTCGATATTGATGAGAAAGCCAGCAAATCACTTTTTGAAATTTTCAGTGAAAACATACCTTGTGATTTTACATTTGTCAATGAAAGATATTGTCCTGAAAGCGGAGAATTTAAGAAAGAATAGCACCGTTGAGCGGGTGAAACATATTTAAAGTGTTTCACCTTTTTTCATTTGGAGGCTTTTATTAACAATTTGTTCTAAAAATTATAACAATTTATTAATTATTTCTTCGAAAAAAATACATAATTTATGTTTATTATATAAGCATAGGATAAATTAAATCCAATTTTAAATGAACGGAGGAGATAATATGTATAATAACTTTAACGATGATGATTGGAACAGGCAATCACAGAGTAATTATAATTTTGATACAGGCTCAGGCTACCGGAACAGCAATCAGACATATTATAAAGAAATAATTGTAAAACCTCAGAAAAGCAGGGGGCGCAGATTTATTACCTATTTCTCCCTGGTACTTATTACATCGCTAATTACCAGCTTTGTTGTGGGCGGAGTTATGTATTCAAAATTTTCACAGTTGGACGATCAGATGGGGACCCTTCAGAGGACAGTCGCCTCAAGCTCTTCCAAAGTCTCGCAGACTTCCGCGGTTTCCTCGGTCCCAAAGGCGACAAACCTTTTGAGTTCATCGGGTTCCGGGGATCTGACGGTGCCTGAGATAGCCAAAAAGGTAGGCCCGTCAATAGTGGGAATTAAAATGTCGGTGCCCTCCAACAGGCAATCCTCATTTTTCGGCAACGGCTCGTCCACTTCCGACTCCGAGGGCTCCGGCATAATCATCAGCGAGGACGGCTATATAATGACCAATTACCACGTGGTACAGTACGCCGATCCCAAGAGCGGCGCTAATAACACCACTCTGACGGTATATCTGCCCGATAAAAGAGAAGCAAAGGCCACATTTGTGGGCGGGGACAGCGACAACGACCTGGCGGTTGTAAAAATCAACCTGGCAGATCTTCCCGTGGCAGAACTGGGAGACTCCTCGGAAATCGAGGTTGGAGATCCGGCGGTCGCCATTGGAAATCCTCTCGGCATGGAATTCGCGGGCTCTGTCACCTATGGTGTAATAAGCGCTTTAAACAGGCAGCTCAATACCGGTGACAACAGCATGAATCTTATACAGACCGACGCGGCAATAAATCCCGGAAACAGCGGCGGCGCACTGGTAAATTCCAAGGGCCAGGTAATCGGTATCAACTCCGCCAAGATTTCCGAGTCCGGGGTGGAAGGCCTGGGATTTGCAATCCCCATGAATACGGCCAAACCCATAATAGACCAGCTGAGGGCTTACGGATATGTGAAAGGAAAGCCATTACTTGGAATACAGGCCCAGGAGGTTACAGAGCAAATATCACAGATGTACGGCTTCCCCGTAGGAGTATATATCTATGAAGTAACTCCCGGCGGAGCAGCAGCCAATGCAGGCCTGAAAAAGGGCGATATCCTGACCAAGCTTGACGGAACCGCAATAAAAAGCATGTCCGACATAGACACGGTCAAAAAGAAGCACAAGGCCGGCGATACGGTTGAGGCCGTGGTTTCAAGAGACGGAACAAACCTCACCGTCAAGGTGACCTTTACGGAAGACAAATAAAAACAACAATGTTATCCATTGATTATCATATACTGTAATACTTTTTCCCCCTGAAAAATCAAAAGGAAGCGAGCTGTGCAGCCCGCTTCCTTTTGGTTTTCTCATTTATTCCGCTATTCCGCTTGTTCCACCAGCGGTATAAAGTCCCCGTATCCGCTGTCCTTCATGTCCTCAAGAGGTATGAACCTCAGAGCCGCGCTGTTTATGCAATATCTCAGGCCGCCTTTATCCGCCGGCCCGTCCTCGAACACATGGCCCAGATGGCTGCCCCCCGCTCTGCTGGTCACCTCTGTCCTGTACATGCGGCCTTTATCCTCACTGTATTTTACAACCTCGTCGTCAATAGGACGCGTAAAGCTGGGCCAGCCGCAGCCCGAATCAAATTTATCCCCGGAGGCGAACAGGGGCTCTCCCGTCACAACATCCACATAGATTCCCTTCTTTTTATTATCCCAGAACCGGTTTTCAAAGGGGGGCTCGGTGGCTTTATTCTGAGTGACCTCATACTGTTCCCTGCTCAGCTCTTTTTTCAGGATCCCGTCATGGGGCTTTGGATACTTTGATCCGTCGACCCTGGCCCTGGCCGCATTTTTCAGTTCGCTGATCAATGCCAGGTCCACATGGCAATAGCCGTTGGGGTTTTTATCCAGGTAAGCCTGGTGGTATTCCTCGGCTTTGTAAAAATTGCTCAGAGGCAGAACCTCCGTGACGATCTTACCGCTGTACTCTTTCTGTTTTCTTCCTATATAGCTTTCAATGACCGTCCTGTCCGCAGGATCTTTGTAGTATATCCCGGTCCTGTACTGGGTGCCGGTGTCATGTCCCTGCCTGTTCAGCAGAGTGGGGTCGATTATCCTGAAAAAATAGTCCAACAGGGTATCCAGAGAGATTCTGCCCGGATTATATTTTATATACACCGTTTCCGCATGTCCCGTATTATTTCTGCAAACCTCTTCATAAGATGGATTTTCCGTTCTGCCGTTGGCATAGCCCACCTCTGTGTGAAGCACTCCCGGAACATTTTTGATAAAAGCTTCAACACCCCAGAAGCACCCTCCTGCAAGCCATATTTCCGAAAATCTGTCAATTGGATTTATCATAAATGCCTTGTATGATATAGTCTGATCCTTATCTAAATCATACGCTCCTTTCCAAAAATACTTATTGTTAATTTTTATATACACTATTTTCATCAGATATATTCAGTCATCCGGTAGGGGGAATAAGACCCGGTACCAAAAGATAAACTGATGCATCCGATACTTTAAAGTTACCCAAATCAGAGTTTCTTAAACCATCCTATCCCCCGCCGGAAGAATTGTCAACCTCAAGAAATAATTGGATTTGGTTTTAAAAACCGTTTAATGCGCATATTAATTTATTGTTAATTTTTAACTGTATGCCCATATACTGTTTGTGATTTAAAGAATTAAATGTTATGATAGAATATGGTATTCAGACATATCATCAGTAGAATGCTTAAACAATAATGAAGGGAAGAATCTGCATGAGTACTTTAGTCTGGGCCCACAGAGGGGCCTCTGCCTATGCTCCCGAAAATTCGCTGGAAGCCTTTCGGCTGGCCGACCGCCAGGGAGCGGACGGAATCGAACTGGATATACATATGACCAGGGACGGCCATCTTGTAGTTGCACACGATGAAACCATAGACCGGTGTTCAAACGGCAAGGGCCGGATAATAGATATGACTCTTAAAGAACTTCTCACCTATGACTTTTCAAACAACATGCCCGACTATAAAAATACAAAGATCCCCACCCTGCAGGAGGTTTTATCCTTTGTCAAGGGTACCGGAATGACTGTAAATATTGAAATAAAATCCGGAATAGTCATTTATGACGGTATTGAAGAAAAGGCCCTTTCCCTCGTTTCGAGAATGGGAATGAAAAGAAGGGTCATGTACTCCTCCTTTAATCACTTCAGCCTGATGCTCATAAAGGAAATAGACAAATCCATTCCCATAGGGCTTTTATACACGGAAGCAATGTTTGAGCCCCATATTTATGCAATGCATTTGAAGGCCGACGCTATCCATCCATATTATCCGACTATTATGGTTCCCGGTACAGTGTCCGGCTGCAAGGCAAACGGCATCCGCATACATCCCTGGACTGTAAACGAGCCGGAGCATATGGGCTGGATGTACAGGGAAGGCGTAAACGCCATAATTACAAATTACCCCGATGTGGCGCTGAAAATAAGGAAAGAGTTACTTTAAAACCTTTAAATACCTTTTAAAAATAAAATACCGGAGGACTGACTATGAAGCTGAACTACAGGCAGACCTTTCTCATAGGCTTTGGATTTTTTGCCAGTTCCATTGCATGGGCAGTGTATAACAATTACGTTCCCGTACTTTTGAGCAACTACCTGTCCAGTACGACATTGATCGGCGTAATCATGACTTTTGACAATATCTTCGGAGTGATTTTCCAGCCGGTTTTCGGGACCCTCTCCGACAGGACCCGCACCAGGTTCGGCCGCAGAATGCCTTACGTATTGCTGGGAATTCCAATCTGCGCCGCAGTATTCCCTTTTATACCCTATACCAAATCCATTTTTTCACTGATGGCCGTCGTAATAGTTTTCAATTTCGTCATGTCCACCTGGAGGGCTCCGGTGGTGGCCCTGATGCCGGATCTGACACCCGCGCCCCTGCGAAGCCAGGCAAACGGGATCATCAACTTTATGGGGGGCCTTGGAAGCCTGTTTTCCTTCTTTGTGGGAGGCCTGCTTTTTAAGGCGGGCGGAATGCCCCTTCCCTTCCTGGCCAGCGCCCTGCTGATGGTAGTAGCCGTGATTATTTTGAGATTGTTTATAAAGGAAAGGGAAAACGTGCTGCTCCATGACCGGAATGCCGAGGAAGAAAAAGAAGAAATAACAGAAAAGACAGAAAATGAAAGTACCGCCCCTGCCTCACAGAATAACGGGAAACTTGATTTTTTCAAATCCGGCAAAAACAAGAGTCTGATTTTCCTGCTTTTTGCCATCCTGTTCTGGTTCTCAGGCTACAATGCCATTGAAACCTTTTTCAGCCTGTATGTAAAAAACACCCTGAGGGATTCCGCCGGAAATTTTCTCACTGCAGGAGATGCCTCCCTGCTGCTGTCGCTGTTTTCCCTCACGTTTCTGTTTTTCTCCATACCCGCGGGTTTTATTTCGACGAAGCTGGGGAGGAAAACTACCATTATAATCGGCCTGGCAGGCGTCATGGTGCTCTTTACCCTGATGATATTTACGGATAATATCTGGGCTCTCAGGATACTTCTGCTCATAGGGGGTATTTTCTGGGCCTGCGTAAACATAAATTCACTGCCCATGGTGGTGGAGATGGCAAAATGGGCGGATATAGGGAAATATACCGGCTACTACTATTTCTTCTCTTTCAGCGCTGCCATCATAAGCCCCATACTCTTTGGTTTCATACGGGATATGGTGTCGCGCTACGACGCAATTTTTGCCTACTCTGCGGTTGCCTTTGCCCTCGCCATAATCTGCATGCTGTTTGTAAAACACGGAGAGGCCAAATCAGCCGGGGGCTGATACGGGGCTTTTACAATTCCTCGTACACAAAATCGGTTATCTCGGCCTCGGTATTTCCCTCAATAAACCTCATGACCTGGTCCAGCACGGCGTTTGCCTGCGCTCTGGCATTTGATACGCAGGCGGCCCCCAGTACGATTGTCTGGCAATAATCCTGCTCATCGACTTCGGCAATTGATATGTTAAACTTATTGCCTGCCCGCTGTACGAGGCTTTTTACTATCATCCTCTTTTCTTTGAGAGAATGGCAGGCAGGCGCATACAGCTTTATTCTCAGTGTTGATACTACCATTTTATCCTCCGTCCCGTGCAATGTGGCAGACAGGCCCCACAGGGCGCCGCCTCTACTCTCCCACGTACTCAAAACGCCTGCGGCTCAGGCCGTCTCTTTCAATGATCTCATTCCACATTGCGGCGGACCTGACCCAGACACCCATGTCTCCGTAAAGAGCCTGGTAAACCACCATTTCTTCAAGGGTCTCGCTGTGCTTTGCCACATGCAGCACTCTGTATTCCTTACCCTTGAAATGCCTGTATTTTCCGGGTTTTATTATATCATTCATCATATATGTCTCCCGCCAGCATGGTTTTTATTCCTCCAGAAGCCTTATAAACGCCTTTTCAAAGGCATCGTCGTTTTCTTTTGTCCGCTTTTTTATTGTGCCGGTCCTGCCTCCGGCCCTGCGGACCTTCTGACCAAGATGCCTTTCAAAAAGCAGCCTGTCCATATTGTTCCCGGAATAGACCATTCCGTTCTGGTTCAGGGCTCTCGCCCCTTTTCCCAGCGCCATAGCGGCAACCCCATAATCCTGTGTCACCACTATGTCTCCGCTTTGCAGCAGATTTATGAGCTTTATGTCAACGCTGTCCCTTCCCTTGTCCACCGTCACCACAGTGCTGTAGCCGTCGAAAAGCTCATGGCTGGTATCTATTATCATAGTAACCGGAACGTTATATTTTTTGGCGTTTTTTACAATTATGCCTTTTACGGGGCATGCGTCCGCATCAACAAGTACCTTCATATTTTTGTATTCCTGTACATTTATTCCCATTATACTGCCGTCAGCACCTTTTCCACGCGGGCGAGCTCATGGCGTATTTTCAGATGCTGAGGACATTTCTTTTCGCAGAAGCCGCAGTCCTTACAGACATCAAATGTCTTTCCGCCTTCTTTTACATAATCGGCAAACTGCTTTTTGGCGGCCTCCGACAGGCCATAAACATTGTGGTTTGTGTACATATTGAAAATATCGGGAATTTTGATTTCCGCCGGGCAGGGCTGGCAGTACTTGCAGCCGGTGCAATACAGCTCGCTGAATTTTTTCAGCTGCTCCATGGCTTCTCCCAGCTGTACCCATTCACTCTCCGAGAGCACCGTCCCGTCATTGCCTATTTTAATATTTTTCTGCACCATGTCCAGTGTCTGCATGCCCGACAGAGCGCAGCTCAGATTTGGATTGCCCAGTACAAATTTAAATGCCAGCTCGTAAGTGGCTATAGACGGTTTACCTGTCAGTTTTGTATACAAATCCGTGGGCGCCGAAAGCCTTCCGCCTCCCACAGGCCCCATGGCCACGGTACCCATTCCCTTTGACGCCGCATAAGCCAGCATTTCTTCATTGCTGCGGTCCAGCAGATTGTACTGCACAAGCATAGTCTCCATGGGGATGCCGCGTTTAATTGAGCCGTCGATAATATGCTTTATGCTCTGGGGCTGGTCGTGAAAAGAAAAGGAAATATGGCGGATAAGGCCTTCTTCCTTTGCCTTCTGAGCTTCAAGCAGCAAATCCTGCTTCATTATTATATTATCAAAGGAGCCCTTGTTAATTCCCCAGAAATGGTAGAAGTCCACGTAATCAGTGTCCATTTTCTTTAAGCTGGCTTCAAGAGTCTTGCGGTAATCCGACGGTTTTCCCACCACTTCCAGCGGGAGCTTTGTGGAAAGCATGACCTTGCTGCGGAAGGTTTTTACTGCTTTTCCCACCGCTTCTTCGCTGTTTTTATTGCAGTAATATGGAGCAGTGTCATAGTAGTTGATGCCGTTTTCATATGCATAACGGATCATTTCAAAGGCTTTATCCTCATCGATAAACCACTTTTCATTTTCCTGGTATTCGGGAAGGCGCATGCAGCCAAAACCCACTGATGAAATCTGTTCCCCTGTATTTCCGAATTTACGGTAATTCATACTCATTTTCCCCTTTTCTGATAATCTCCATATAGTTTCCGCCCTGTTTCAGGGTTCCGGATTTTACAGTTGCCTCTTCCAATTGTATCACAGGGAGGCCAGTTTAAACAGCCTCAAAAGGGGTGCTTCGAAAAGTATGTCCGCTAAACGCAGCTCAGTATGGATAAACATACTCATCCTCAGGTTTTTCAGCCTTTGTGATATCCAGCGCATACAGGACCGGAGCCTTCATGTCCATATGCTTTTCATATTCGACCTTTATTTTTGCAGTAACATAGACCCAGTCGTTGTCCTTCCACTGAGACGCCGAGCTGCTTTTGCAGATAAAGCCGTAGGGCGCCAGGTCGGCCGCGCAGCAAACCATGGACATACGGGCCGGAACGAACTCGTCCTTGCCGAAATCCTTCATTCTGAATACGGTGCCCTTGATTTTTATAGTCTTGCCTTCGTATTTTCCGGGGTTGTCGTATGCATCCGCATACCATGCCAGAAAATCGTCATCGCTGACGGTTATAAAATCCGAGTCTGAGTTGAAGGCTTTCGCCGCATCGCTTTCAATGATATCCTGCGAGGCGGGCGGCGTATTTCCGTCTGAAGCCGCCGGGTCCTGGAGCTGGTCTGTTCCTGCGGTCTGACCGCCGGTCTGGAGACCGTTTTGGGTACCGGTTTGCAGATCGTCCTGAGTACCGGTCCGGTCCGGGGCGGCCTGTGAAGTATCCTGTGTGCCGCCTCCCGTATTGCGGCCCAGGGTTCCCGAGGCGACAGCGATTCCGCCTCCCAGCTGCATGTTGGCCGAACCCGCGGTTGACGCAGGAATTGCAAAGCCCGTCATTATTGGAATTGCGAGAATAATGCAGGGTAAAATATTAATTTTATGTTTGGGCCTGAACAGCCTTGGCAGCATGGACAATGCGATGACCAGCAGAGCTGCCGCCGCAAACCATACGTATTTTTCTATTCTGGGATGGACATAATATTTCATTTTCCCGGTGGTAAGGGCTGTAAATAACAAAATGTCCAGAACCACCAGAACAGATATCTGTATAAAACATTCCCAATTCAGCTTCTTCAACTCTATCACCCGCTCCTGTTCCTGTTTATTATATGACCAGCGATATGAACAAAAATACCAGAATGGCTATTGCAATCAAAACAAATACCAGCTCTGCAAGAAACCTTTTCTTGAATCCGCTGGAAAGCATGAGCAGATTCTTCAAATCCAGCATCGGCCCCATTACCATGTAGCACATGACCGCATACAGCGGAAAGCTGTAGGAAAAGCTTCTGGCAATAAATGCATTGGAGGTGGAGCACACCGACATGAGTACAGCCGCCGCAAGCATTATGAGTATGGCCGGAACCGGATTGGCACCTATGGCGGCCAGGGAAGCCCTCGGTACAAAGGTCTGTATCACAGAAGTGATGAAGGCTCCAAGCACCACATACCTGGATACGTTAAAAAACTCAAGACCCGCGTGGGTGAGCAGCGCTTCAAACCTTCCCGCTATCCCTTCCCCGGAGCTCTTTCCTATGAAGCCGCTCGAGCATACGGCGTCGGCGCTTGTCTGATTCAGCGCATATTCTCCTGTAATCCCGCCCCTTTTTATAAATATCCCGGAAATCAGAGCGATCACAATGCCTATGCCTATCCTTAAGGCCACGACCTCCCTCTGGTCCGGGAAAGCGTATATGGTGGAAACTATGACTATGGGATTTACCACAGGGGCTGCCAGCAAGAATGTGATCACATAGTGCAGCGGCACTCCCTTCCTGACCAGGCGGGAGGTTATGGGAGCCATGGCGCAGTCGCATACCGGAAAAAACACTCCCAGAACCACCGCCATGGGAAAGCCCAGCCATTTATGCCTTGTGAAAAGCGCAGCCAGCCTTTGATCGGAAACAAATATCTGCAGGACGGAGGATATGAACACTCCTATCAATATAAAGGGAAGGGCCTGTATCAATATGCTTATAAATACGGTATTCAAAGCCTGAAGCCTGATAAGGTTCCCGCTGAAGCCGCTGTCCCTGGCCGAAATCAAAAACAGGTACAGCAGCAAAAGCGGGATTATTACCATAAATGCCTTTATGCCGCTGTACAAACCCTGTATTTCATAATTGTCGGCTATCTGGTTTGCAATGCCGTCCTTTATATTCTTTTGATATGATATGGTTTTGGCGCGCCTGTTTATATTTTTTAAGGTCCTTACTACGGAGCCCTTGCTTTCGTCATTCAAAGCCGCCTGACGGTTGACGAGAACCATGTCGCTGTTGGAGAACTGTTCTGACATTATGGTTCCCATATTGCTCATGTAAAGCTGAAAAGTGGAGGCATCTGCCAGAGATACTATTTTGTTTATATAGCAGCGGTCGGGCAGGTTTATTTTTAGAAATTCCTCTATCTCCCATGTCCCGTTGTACTCGACAAGGATACGGGCGGGGGAATATTCCTCTAAAATACTGTTAAAAAAGCTTTTATCAAGCAGATTTATGTCGTCTACCTCAATCAGCGTCGTGTTGCTGCGTTCCAGTATCCTCTCGCGGTATTCTTCAATTCCCTGCTCGCAGCAAAGCAGCACCGTCTTTTTTCCGTCTTTGAACTGGCTTTTTTGTAATAGATTTTGTATAAATGTGGTTTTGCCTGCTTCAAGGAATCCTCCTATAAGGTTTATTTGCACTCCCATACATCTGTTCCTTTATTCTTCAATTTAATAAATATTAAAAAGCTTTGCCAGAGAGGTTTTCTCAAGTCCTTCGCCTATTACGCATATGCGCCCTGTGTAATCGGGCTCTATAGGCCTGATTTCAATTTCCCCGGGTACAAAATCGAATTGCAGCCAGCTGCCGTTCTCCACCGGAACAATTCCCTTTGCCCTCAATACACCGCCGTAAACATTTACATTTGACATTTCCTTCAATATACTCCGTATCCCAGACTCTGTGAATATATGTGGAGTTTCGGCGCCCCAGCTCTGGAATACATCGCCTGCCTCATGTCCGTGGCCGTGTTCCGAATGCCTGTGAGGCGGCGGCTGGGCGCTGCTGAAATTGGCCCTGTGCAGCGTGACTTTCAGCCTCACCTGTCTCTCCAGAGAGCTTGCGGCATCCTGCTCCGCAACTGAAACAATAGCCGCCCCGCCGAGCTTTTCCCACGGGGTGGTGACAATATTCGCCTTCTGGTTGCGCTTCCGGATATCCTTGACCACCGCTTCAAGCTTATCCGGGTCCATATTCTGAGTTCTGCTTAAAACGACCGTCCCGGCATTTTTTATCTGATCCTCGAAAAACTCTCCGAAATTATTTATGTACATCCTGTATTTGACCGCATCCACCACGGCAATGCGCATATTGACTTCCGCGCCCACATGTCTTTCCACCATTTTGCAGGCCTCGATCACGCCCGACAGCTTTCCCACACCCGAGGGCTCTATTATCACCCGGTCGGGAGCATATTTCTTAAATACCTCTTTCAGTGCCGTGGCGAAATCGCCTACAAGTGAACAGCATATACAGCCGGAATTCATCTCCCTGATCTCAATGCCCGAATTCTTTAAAATGCCGCTGTCAATGCCTATCTCACCAAATTCGTTTTCAATGAGAACCACTTTTTCCAGGTTCAGGCCATCTTTTAAAAGCTTTTTGATCAAAGTTGTCTTCCCGGCGCCCAAAAAGCCCGATACAATATCTATCTTTGCAGTCATCAATGCGTCCTTTCCGCCGTAATTGACCTTGGTAAAACAAATCCACTATAACTATAATACTTGCAAAAATTACCAAATACAACTCAAAACCGGTTATTGCCATAATATTTTGAAGTCAATTACTATGGGCTGAAAGCCGATAGTTTGGGTTTGAGGCTGAAGCCTCCTGAAGTATAAAGAAATCATACAAACCCAAACTGCGTTGAAAGCCGGCTTAAAAGCAATATCCGCCTGGTGGGCGAAGGCTTTCAACTGTAATTGACTTTGGTAAAAGCAATCAAATTCAAATGGGAACTATTCGCATTTATTCTATTATTATGCCTGTACTTTGTCAAGTATGTAAAATCTGTGAAATCCTTATTAATTGACAGATAAATATCCATTGAGCTATATTTATAGTATGGACGAGAAATACCACCGGCGGATGCGGCAGTCTTCCGCAGATGACCTGTCAGACCTGCGGGAAGGGAGCTGTAGCAATGGCTGAAAATATTATAGAGGACAACATATTGAAATCAACCGATTTAAAGACGACAAAACGCCGTATGGCAATACTGACGATACTGGAAAAATCGCCGGAACCCATGACGGCTGAAGATATATATACAAGTGTTGTAAAGGAGGTTCATATGAGCCTTTCCACCGCTTACCGTACACTTGGCACGCTGTCCGAGAAAGGCATTCTTTTAAAGAATCTGCGGCAGGACGGCAGGACCTATTACCAGATAAACAACCATCAGCACAAGCACCAGCTTGTCTGCAATTTGTGCAACAAGACCATACCAATTGACGACTGTCCCCTGACAGACCTGGAAGACGACCTCACACGCCAGACGGGCTTTACCATTACAGGGCACAGTCTTGAGATTTCCGGGATATGTCCGAAATGCTCCGGGCATGTTGAAAAAAACGGCTAGGCCTCATTTTGCTTCTGCACTTTCCACTCGTCTACCAGTATGCCGTAATGTTTTTCGTCATCCCAGGCGCCGTTTTTGAACCTGACTTTGCGCAGTTCGCCTTCTTTTGTCATACCCGCTTTTTTCATTACATTTTCCGAGGCGGAATTGTTCGCATCGCACCTTGCGCACACCTTGTGCAGCTTTAACCCTGTGAAGCCGAATTCCATCATCCTTCCGGCTATTTCGGTAGCATAACCCTTGCCCCAGAAGCCCGGCAAAAGGAAATATCCCATTTCACCGCAGCCCACATGGGAATTGCTTACATAGAGCTCAATATCCGCAAACCCCACAAAACTGCTGTCTTCCTTCGCAAAAACTGCAAAAGCGTAAGTATTGTTCAGACCCGGTTTACCGTCAATATTCAGGTACTTTTCGAATTGTGCCCTGGCTTCATCTTCTTTTTTAAGGCTGTCGATCCAGGCGTATCTCATTATTTTCTCATCCGAGAACACAGAATAAAAAAGGGGGAAATCCTCCTCTCTGAATTCTCTGTATTTTAATCGCCGGGATGTGAAATTCATATGTGGATCCTCCAAATAAAATTAAATACTCTCAACGCTAATATATTTATTTAGTATATATTATATATCCTCTATTTTTCAACGCCGCTTTCCGAAAAAACGCTTCAAATTTGCAAATATGGCACTGCTCACCGTTTCCCCTCTTATAATTTTCTAATTGATAAGCTATATATAAACATGATATAATCAATTTATTTGAGAGATTTATTTTTCATATTTTCCAATTAATTATTCAAAATAAAACAGGTGAAAATAATGAGTGTAGAACAAATAACAATACCCCGCTATTTAAAAATAGCAGTTGATCTTTCAGCCCGCATTGCATCCGGGGATATTATTCAAGGGGAAAAATTAAAGGGACGTTCCGTCCTTTCGACCGAATACAATGTATCTCCCGAGACCATCCGCAGGGCAATGTCAATACTGTCTGACAAAAATGTAGTTAAAATAGCTCTAGGAAGCGGGATCGTGGTTTCATCTAGAGAAAACGCCATACAATTTCTGAAAAATTTCAAGGATGACGAGAGTGTGGCCGAATTACGGTTAAAGCTTTCGCAAATGCTTGATAACCGAAAGACTATCGATGAAGAAATCAGCATGCTGACCAAACAGATAATTGACCTCTACAAATATAAGCGCTCAGATCTGATTACCCCTGTTGAAATCCAGCTTCCCTCCAATTCCAGTGTCATTGGAAAGCGTATCGGAGTTCTTGAAGTGTGGCATAACACAGGGGCTACAATAATTGGCATCATTCAGGAAAAAAATATTATAATATCACCCGGGCCATATTATGAATTTGCTGAAAACGACAAGATTTTAATAGTGGGTGACGAAAATGTAATTGAGCGCTTTAACGCTTTTATTAATGGCATAAATTAAATTGTAAAAAAAATCAATCTACCTTAGACAGCTGGTTGCAGCTGTCTTTTTCTATTTATTTCCATTTCAAAAACTTGACAAAAAAATTTTTTTTTAATAGAATAAGTGAATGGCAAGCGACAACTTAATTTCGAGTACAAGTTGTCTGTAATATATTTCCACCAACCAGTTAAATCTGCCAGATAGATCATATAAACATTCTGAAATGCGAGATAACAATATTATTAAATCAATATGCCTTGTCAAAACAGCCAACCTGCAACTTTATTGCGATTTGTTTGTATGCATTTCAATTTACTAATATTTTAAGGAGGAGAGGACAATGCTTGATCTCATAAATGTTACAAAAAAGTATAATTCCAGCACAGTAGTAAATTCCATCAACCTTGAAATACAGGATGGTCAATTCATAGTTTTGATAGGCACATCAGGCTGCGGTAAAACGACTACTCTTAAAATGATCAACAGATTGATCGAACCCACGTCAGGGGAAATATTTATCAACGGCAGCAGTATCAATTCGATGAATCCGGTAGATCTGCGCCGCAATATAGGGTATGTCATTCAGCAGATAGGATTGTTTCCGAATATGACCATACTGGAAAATGTGGAGGTAGTGACAAAACTTCTTAGGTGGCCAAAAGACAAAAGCCGCAGGCGTGCTCTCGAACTTCTGGAAATGGTTGATCTCAATCCGGATATTTACGCCGGAAAATATCCTTCCCAGTTATCAGGAGGCCAGCAGCAGCGTGTGGGAGTACTCCGTGCACTTGCCGCCGAGCCTTCTCTCATATTGATGGATGAGCCCTTCGGCGCTCTTGACCCAATTACCAGGGACAGCCTGCAGGATGAAGTCAAAAAGCTTCACAAAACTTTAAATAAAACCTTTGTTTTCGTAACACATGATATGTCGGAAGCTGTTAAGATGGCGGATATAATAGTTTTTATGGATAAGGGGAACATCATTCAGGTGGCCCCTCCGGAAGAAATTCTGAAAAATCCTGCAAATGATTTTGTAAGGAATTTTATAGGCATTCACAATAATCCGGGAAACAATGAAATGCCAGTGACGGAGGTCATGAAAACAAATCCCGTTACAGTGCAAAAAAACAGGCGCACCCTGGAATGCATCTCGCTTATGAGCAGCAAGGGTATTGACAGTCTGATTGTGACTGATGAAAACGGTTTATTCAAAGGAGTCATAACAGCCGAATCCATCAGGAAGTCCGGCAGGCCCGGTGAAACAATTGAAAGCCTGATTACCGAGGATGCGGGTATAGTGGCAACATCCTGCAGCGCCAGGGATGCTTTTGATACTCTTACCGGCACAAAATCCGATTATCTTGTTGTAGTAGATGCTTATAACAAGGTTGTCGGTATAGTCACCCGTACCAGTATGGTCAAATCAATGGCTCAGGTCTTGTGGGGAGGCGTTGTAAAATGAGTTTCGCAGAATATCTTCAAAATAACTGGAGAGATGTTTTTGATGCTTTTATAGTTCATATTGAAATATCTTCCGTATCGGCCGTTATTTCAATTATTCTTGCAATACCTCTGGGAATCATGCTTACCAAACATGAGAAGGCCTCCAGATACATTCTTGCAATAGCAGGGATCATACAGACCATACCTGGACTGGTAATGCTGGGTATCGGCCTGCTGCTTTTCGGTCTGGGCGGTCGCCCGGCAGTGATCGTTCTGGTGGCATATGCCATACTCCCAATAATGCAGAACACTTATACCGGAATAAAAGAAACCGACGATTTATACGTTGAAGCCGCCAAGGGCATTGGAATGTCCGCATTTCAGGTACTTTTCAAAATCGAAATACCGCTTGCCCTTCCTGCCATTGTAGCCGGCATCCGGCTTTCTGTGGTCTATATCATCAGTTGGGCAACGATGGCAGCCTTAATCGGCGCAGGCGGTTTGGGCGATCTTATATGGACGGGGCTCTCCAGCTACGATACCAATATGATCCTGGCAGGGGCTCTTCCGGCCTCGCTGTTGTCGATTGTATCCGGACTTGCAATTGATTTTATCCATACTGCTGTTACGCCAAAACCATTGAGAGTGAAAGGGGGCGCTTCATAATGCAGAGTTTCTTTGTAGCTGTTTTTGAACACTTATCCATAACAGTCGCCGGTGTGGTTATTGCAACTTTTATAGGAGTTCTCGCGGGAATATTTATTTCTAAAAGGCCTGTTCTGGCAAATCCCATATTGACAATAGCGGACATAATCCAGACCATACCTTCTCTCGCACTGCTTGCGCTGCTGATGGTGGTATTCGGGCTCGGTGATACTACCGTGATTATCGGACTTTGCCTGTATTCCCTTTTGCCTGTAATACGCAATACCTTCACAGGCCTCACAAATATATCACCGGCAATAAAAGAAGCTTCCAGGGGTATGGGAATGTCCCATCTGCAGGCATTGCTCATGGTGGAACTGCCCATTGCAATGCCTATGATCCTCTCCGGTATCCGGATCGCATTTGTCACCGCATTGGGTACGGCGGTGATAGGAGTCCTAATAGGTTCGGGAGGCCTGGGATATATAATATACAGCGGTATCCAGTCGCAGGATTGGAGTAAGATAATCTCAGGCACCATACCTGTTGTTATCTTATCCCTGCTTTCTCAATTTTTATTTAATAAATTACAAAACTTACAGAAAGGGAGGCGGTTAAATGCTTAAAAGGCTTATAGCATTATCAATCACCGGTTTATTGGTATTAACGTCATTTACAGCCTGTACGTCAGGTAAGAAGGTGGTCATTGGCTCAAAGGATTTTACAGAAAACAAAATTCTTGCAGAGATGATGGCTCAAGTCATTGAGAAAAATTCAGACATTAAGGTGGAACGCAAAATAAATATGGGAGGTACCTTTGTTTGCTTTGAAGCTCTGAAAAAGGGTCAGATAGACATTTACCCCGAATACACTGGAACCGGCCTTACCGCACAGCTGAAGCTGCCTGTGGAAACAGATCCCGATAAGGTTTATGCTACCGTAAGCACAGAATTTTCCAAACAATTTAAAATCAAATGGCTGGAACCCATAGGATTCAATAATACCTATGCTCTGGCAATGCCCCGTGAGCTTGCCGACAAAAATAATATCGAATCCATAAGCGATTTGAAGAACCTTTCCGGTAATTTTACTTTCGGAGCCGAACACGAATTTTTTAATCGCGACGACGGCTATGACGGACTTATAAAAATATATGGCTTAACTTTCAAGAATACGGCCAAGATGGACGTTTCTCTTAAGTATCAAGCGATCGGCCAGGGAAAAATGGATGTTACGGATGCCTTTACCACCGACGGACAATTAAAGGCCCTTAACCTGAAAGTGCTTAAGGATGATAAGAACTTCTTCCCTCCATATTATGCGGCGCCCATAGTGAGTGAAAAAACGCTTGAAAATTACCCTCAGTTGGAAGAACTGCTCAATAAGCTGGCGGACACCATTGATGATGAAACCATGCAGGAGCTTAATTATAAGGCGGATAATGAAAAGCAGTCCATAGAAAAGGTAGCTGAAGAATTTCTTAAATCTAAAAATATTATTTGATTTTTATTATACAATCCTCCTGAACAGATAAAAGGCCGATTCCGTAAATAATCCGGAACCGGCCTTTTATTGTTTTATCTGTTTAATATAAGCTTCTCAGCACTCTTTTATTTTTCCGCTCTTATTCCTATTCTCACAATTTGCGGAGCCGGCTCCCCGTCATTGAAAAACTTAATTGTGTTGCCGCCTTTGCACAGCTTGATCTTAACTTCCTTTGTACCTACGATATCCCATCTGGAGGGCCCCCAGCCGCTGGTATTGAAAAGCACCGAGGTCATGGCCGGTCCACCGTTTACGGATATTTTTACAGGCCTGTTCTCTCCCGAACAGTAATCCATGCTCAGTATATACTCACCTGCTTCGCCGGCCTCAATTCCTTCGAAAAGCAAACTGCCTCCATTTCCAAGTCCTGTTGCCTTCATCAGGGAGGAATTTTCACTTACGGGTACAAGCTCCGCTCCTCCGCCGGTTATCCCCTGTCCGGCATTATAATAGGTGTCCGGTTCGGGAGCGTTGTCTATCAGCTCAAGCTTTGCCACCGCCGGGACGCAGCCGCCCACTCTGTCCAGCTTCAGAGTATTGGCACCCTCCGGAAGTGAAATCACCGCATCGGTGGTGCGGAATACCTTTTCGCCGCCGCTGGCTTCCGGCTCAAATACAGTCCGGCTCTCTCCGCAGGATATGCGGAGCTCTGAACCGCTCCCGGCCGCATATGTGAGCCGCAGGGTATACCTGCCCGCCCTTTCCGCCTTCACATTGTCAAAACTCAGACCATCTTCCAGAGCCGCCGCACTGTCTCCGTTCTCATAGGAAAGAAGCTTTGAACCGCCCCGCAGTACTGCCTCCCCGGCCGGGTAAACCGTCCTCCTGCCGCTCATATAGCCCTCTGCGGCTCCCGCTTTCATTTCAACGCTGCCGTCGCTTATATATATGGAGGCGCCGCCCGAAGACAGCAGGTTTAATGTCAGGATATCTCCGCTTGTTACGTCCTTCGTCTCCTTCACCAGCATGGAACCTTCGCTGTCATCCCTGTATATCTCGGCCTTGAAGGCGCCTTCCGGAAGGAAATCAAGGGGCAGCTCAATTACCCTTTCTTCCGAGGTGATACAGCCTATGAACCACTCCTGCCCGGAATATCTGAGCATGGCGGCGTATTCCCCGGGATATCCGGCCAGCAGCTTCATCCCCTCGTAGCGGGCGTGCTGCCTTCTCAGGAACTCCGTGCCATTCCAGGCCTCCAGGTGGTATATGGATTCGGATATATGCTGCACTCCCGATTCAAACACAACCGACAGTGCCAGCTGATGGGCCTGGGTGGTATTCCTGTTCTCATTTGAAAAGCCAGTCACTGTATAGTCCATGGGCCCCACCACATTTCTGGTGAAAGGCACGGTACAGTTGTGGGCCGCATCCGGCATGCCGCTCCACTTGTAATGCTCCAGCCCCATTATCCCCTCTTCTGTCATAATATTGGGATAAGTGCGCCCTTCCCCGGCAGGCTTGGTGCTCCCGTGGAAATTTATCATAAGCTTGTGCCGGGTCATGATGTCGGCGATCATATTATACTGCCACATGGTGTGCCGGGAATCGTTCATAAAGAAATCCACTTTCAGGCCCACAACGCCCCAGCTTGCCCACCTTGCTATCTTTTCGGCGGCTTTTTCCATGGTGTCCACCGCCTGCATATCCGCCCACAGCCACACGGTCACGCCTTTTTTTGCCGCATAAGCGCATAAATCCCCGACCCAGCTGTCATCCCAGCCCGCGTCCACGGTAATGCTCTCAAAACCCATGGCGGCGGCGAAATCCACATATTTCTTCTGCTCGCCGTACAGTTGGGCACCGTTTTCAAAGGACCACCAGGACCATATGCTCCTGCTGGGTTTTATCCAGGAGGTGTCCTCGATGACCGAAGCAGGATTCAGATTGTAATTCAGCGTGCTGTTTACCAGTTCATCCAGAGAATCCTCCACTGCAATGACGCGCCAGGGCGAATGAAACGGCAGCTCCGCCTGCATTGGCCTGGTCTGCTCCGGAGCAAAGGAAACCGTCAGCTTTCTCTCACCGGCTCCACGCAGATGGCATGAACAGTAGCTGCCATGCGTATTGAGCAGCCCCGCTTCCGTAACCATTACCCAGCGCTTTCCTTCCGGTGAAGCAAACAGACCCGGCATCCCGTAATTTCTCCCCTTTACCTCGGGCCAGCCCCGCTTGCCGTAAGGAGCCTCATAGGTATCCACCAGCTCCTGCAGCCACATTTCGCCGTAGCTTTCTTCAAAGCTGAATTCGGTGTTTTCACTGTAAATTGAAACGGCTCCCTTCCCGGAAAGCTCATACCTGAAAGCGGCCCCGTCGTCAAAAGCCCTGATCCTGACTGCAAAGGCAACTTTTTCACCGGAGAAGCCCCCCTTTTCAAAATTCAGGCAGAGCTCATTTGCCTTGTTGATATAAACCTGCTTTTTCCCCGCAGGCAGAGAATAGGCCTCATCTATAGAACAGCCCTCCCGGCTCTTAAAAATCAAGCCCTCCGAAAAATCCCCCAGGCTGGTCTGTGTCCCAAGGCCGCAGGCATTTAATATAGCTTCCCCCTGTTTTTCAAGAGTGTAAAACAGGCTGTTGTTTTCATTTTGATATAGCTTAAATGTTATTTTGCCATCCGGCGACATTACTTCCCACATAATTTTCTCCCCATGTCCGTAAATTTAATAGTCATCTTTTCTTCAATTATTTTTAGCTGTCCGGATTTACAATCCTGTGTCTGAGAATTTTACAGTTATTCTTTTATAGCGCCTACTACTATTCCCGTTGTAAAATATTTCTGAAGGAACGGGTATGCGGCCAGTACTGGAAGTGTTGCCACAAAAACCTGGGCGGCCCTGGACGTCCTCTCGGATACCGCCGCCAGCACCCTGGCATCCTGCAGCGTCATCAGCTTCACATCCCTGTTTACTATGATTGTCTGCAAATAGCTCTGCAGCGGATACTTTTCCGGTGAATTCATCAGTATGAGACCTTCAAACCAGGAATTCCAATGGGTGACAATGCTGAAAAGCACCAGTGTTGCCAGGGACGCCTTGGACAGAGGCACGTATATCTTCCACATGGTGGTCCAGTGGGATGCCCCGTCAATCAACGCGGCCTCCTCAATTCCCTTTGGAATGGATTTAAAGAAGCTGGTCAGCAGCACCACATTATAAACAGGTACGGCTCCCGGGATGATCAAAGCCCAGAAGCTGTTTATTAAATGCATCTGGCTTATTATCATATACCAGGGAACCAGTCCGCCGCTGAATACCATGGTAATTACAAAGAACCACATATATTTGTTGCGGCTTCTGAATTCCGCCGTTGTTTTTGACAGCGGATAGGATATCAGAATGGTCAGCAGCATGTTTACAGGCACCCCTACCAGCACCTTGAGGACCGATACAATGAATGCCTTCATGAACTCCGGCTTTTCCACAACAAATTTGTAGGATTCCAGTGTGAAATCCACAGGCCAGAGTGTCACCTTTCCGGCTGCCACCGCAGGGCTTGAGCTCATGGAAATGGCCAGGATATTTATCATAGGCAGCAGGCAGGACAGCGCGCACAGAATCAAAAAACTTGTATTTGCCACATTGAATATTTTTCTGCTCATGTTGTAATCCCTCCCTATAATATCTGATAGCCCGCGGTCTTTTTGGCGATGTAATATCCCAGGGTCATAAGCACAAAGGATATGACGGATTTGAACATGCCTATGGCCGTTGCCACACTGAACTGCGCTCCGCCCAATCCAAGGCGGTAAACCAGCGTATCTAT
Organism: Bacillota bacterium; assembly: GCA_023397905.1. Lineage (GTDB taxonomy): Bacteria > Bacillota > Clostridia > Acetivibrionales > DSM-1351 > Ruminiclostridium. The sequence goes on from JAEWSZ010000170.1 coordinate 56,849, forward strand.
GATGTCTCCGGTTTTATAGACCTGGGGGCTGTACATATTGAATATCTGCTCAAAGCCGTTTGTTCCAGCATTTAAAATGGTTCCCAGGGCCAGCACCGTCATCAGGAGTATTGTGGGCTTCAGCCCAGGCAGAGTAATATGCCATACCTGCCTCATATGCCCTGCCCCATCCATCTTTGCCGACTCATAGAGCGTGGGGTCTATTGCCGTCAGCGCCGCCAGATAGATAATGGTGCCATAGCCGAATTCCTTCCATATCTCGGTCAGAACCATGGTAGCCGGGAACCAGAGCTTGTCTCCCAGGAAATAAACCGGCTGGATACCGAAAACAGTTAAAAATTTATTTACGATTCCCTCCGAAGGAGACAGGAAATCGATCAATATTCCGCTTAAAATAATCCAGGACAGAAAGTGCGGAAAATAGACTACTGTCTGAACGCTTCTTTTCAGTCCGGAATGCCGGAGCTCATTCAGCAAAAGAGTGACTATTACCGGCACCAGTATGCTCCCGATAATTTTCAATACCGAAATGAGCAGCGTGTTTCTGATGACCTCCCAGAAATTCGGAAGCCCCAATACATATTTAAAATTTGCAAGTCCCACCCATTCCGAGTGTAAAAAGCCCTTTGAAGGCGAAAAATTCTGAAAAGCCATTACAAGTCCCAACATAGGGCCGTATGAAAAGATTAAAAGAATGATTACGCCGGGCACCATCATAAAATGAAGCGGTAGTTCTCTTTTTAAAGACCTCATTTTGATCATCCCTTTCATAAACATAGAGAATTATATAATTTGCGATTCCGGGTCCGGAACTTTTAAAAATTAAAGGCGGAGAGTATGACCCTGCCGCCTTCCATTTGCCCTTTAAAAGTGCATTTGCATTATTTTATGCACCGGCTATTTCTTTATTTCAGAGTACCATTTGTTGACTTCGTCCGTGATGGTGTCTCCTCCCAGAGACTTCCAGTCCGAAACATATTTCTCAAACTGTCCGGGATTCCCGTTCATAATAATATCTGTAAAGGTCTGCAGCTGAATCTGTGAAAGCGTGGCTTCCTTCTGGCTCATCGTGGTTGTAGGCGGTCCGAAATAGCGGTTGTCATAGGTCTTTTTATTGGTGGCATAGCCGTTTATAACCGCCAGAGAGCCTTCGGGGCCGTACATCATTTCAGTGCCCCAGCCTGCCAGATCTCCTTTTCTGAATGCCTGTATCTGGTCGTAGTAGCCTTTTTGTTCTGCGTTCAGTGCGCTTGTGTCATTGGATTCCAGAGCTTTTGTGACCTTGGTCTGGGCGTCCATATTTTTCATAGGCGGCTCGGAGTAGATAAGAGGATATTCAAATATTGGATTTCCAGCCTGATCTACGTTGTATACGCCTGGTTCGGCAGTTTCACCAAAGCACTTTTCCAGCTGGAGGTTCAGCATGTCGATAATGGCCTCGGGATTTTTTGCATTCTTGCTGACCACATAATAGGTATTTACCGGGAAGGGAACCTGCGCCATTGCGCCGCCTTCCGAGATTCCAGCCAGAGGGAAGGGCTTCCAGGTCATATCAGGATTTGCCTTTTTGGCATCCGACAGCCAGCCCATGTTCCAGAACAGGCCGTAAAACATTCCTATTTTACCCTCTCCTACATTTGCGCTTACCTTAAAGGAGTCCTTTACTCCAAATTCGGGATCTATATATCCTTTTTTGAACATATCGGAAAGGCTTGTGAGAGCCGCCTTCATTTCAGGCTGTATGTTCCCGTTTACCAGCTTTCCGCTTCCATCCTCCACCCAGGTGTTGGGGTATGCGCCGTAACCGTTGAAGAAGCCCTCCAGCGTTGCGAACATTCCCCACAGGTCTTTATTTATTCCAAATCCGAAGGTATCCTTTGCGCCGTTTCCGTCAGGATCGTTTTCCGTAAATGCCTGAGCAATTTTTATGACGTCGTCCATTGTTTTAGGCTCCGGAAGATTGAGCTTTTTCAGCCAGTCCGTCCTGACCCACAGTACATTTGTCTGTCCCAGCCCGGATCCCATCTTTGGTATTGCCAGAAGTTTTCCGTCGAATTTTGCGGACAGAAGGGAATTGCCGTCCTGATTCAGAACATCTTTTGTATAATCCGAAGCAGTCTTTTCATAAATCCCGGTCAGATCGGCCAGCTGGCCATCCTCCACCAGCTGTTTCAGCTGTACCGAATTCACCTGGAATATGTCCGGGATGTCGTTTGAAGCAATTGATATATTCAGTTTTTGTTCGTACTGGGCTATAGGGGTCATCCAGGTATACTTCAGCTTGATTCCCAGCTCCGATTCATAAAGCCTGGTCCATACGTTGTTATCCAGCGTGTCTCCGGCAGGGAATTTCAGGTCGTCGGGTATGGGCCTCACCGCAGTGACTTCTCTGATCTCTTTTGCCGTATCACCCGAAACCGTACCGTTTGTTTGCGCAGCAGTAGAATTGCTGCTCCCACTGCCGTTTCCGCAGCCCGATACCGAAACCAGCATCGCCGCGGCCAGAATTGAGGCCAGCCATTTTCTGACAAACTTGTTCATTAAAAGCACCGTCCTTTTTCATTTTGTTACGAAACCATTGAACACTTTGTAAGTAAATTATAGTTTACGGCGGTGATTTCTGAATATAATAAGATATTTACTTTTATATGACTTTCTCAACTATTTTCATGGACCACTGCTTTTATAAAGATTTATCTGCTTTCAAAAGCCAGGTTCCGGAATTCCTGGGGAGTTACATTCTCTATTTTCTTAAATATTCTTATAAAATATGCGGGAGAATCATAGCCGGCTTCTTTGGCGATCATATGGATTTTCATTTCCGTATCCGTCAGCAGTCTTTTGGAGTATTCCACCCTTTTTGAGGTGATGTAATCGGACAGGTTCACTCCGGTGGTCTGTTTGAACAGCCTGGACATGTAGACGGGATTTATATAGAACTTTTCGGATATGGCCGCAAGAGACAGGTCCCCGCCCAGATTGGATTTTACATGGTTTTTGATCCTGGAAACAAATTTTTCCCGGTAAGTGGCCCTGTTTTTGTTGCGTACGTCCAGTATCTGCTCGACCAGCTTCATTATGCGCTCTTCCATCTCGGACTTGTCACAGTAGTTCAGGAAAAGCTCGAAGTTGTCCCGGTCCACAAACACCTCCTCCGAAAGAGACCTGCTGTTCAGATAGGAAAGCAGCGTGCCCACAAGGGAATGATATAGCTGGAGCTTTACCGGAAGAGCCTTGGCCTCCTCCCGGCTTTCCGAGTAGATCTGCTCCAGAGCCGCCAGAACGCCCTCCCTGTCTTCTTCCTCAAGACAGGTCTGCAAATTCTGAAACCTCCTGCTCCAATCCAGGCTTGTATCCTTTTTCACTGCCGCTGCGCTTTCCTTCCTGTCCTGGTAAAATCTTGTTCCGGCCAGTATTTCATTGTCCCCGTTAATTCCGATCTGCTCAAGTATGAGCCTGACAGTCCTGTAATGCTGGTTCAGCTCATGCCAGGGAACAAATTCGTCATATATTACCGATATTGAAATCTGCAGAGCCTGCCAGCAGTGCTGCTGAATGATCTCCAGCGTTTCCTTGAGCCTCAGTATGCTGCCGTCCTCGCTTCTGGACTGCAGCAGCCACACCATATTTTTGTTCTGATAGGATGTCTGGCAGCAGATGAAAAACTGGTTTAAATATTTATCAAAAATCTTATCCAGCTGAATCAGGTAATCCAGCTTGTCCTTTGAATTGTCCATGGGTCCAAACCGGTCTATGCGCACTCCCATCAGCAGGGTGGGCTTTTTTGTGTCCAGCTCTATGGAGAATTTTTCAAATTCCTCCCTGCAAACATCCTCGGCCTCTCCTTCCAGGGCGTTGATAAGGCAGGAGTTGCGTATAATGGGCAGCGCGGACTTCATCTGTTCCCGGCTTTCCTCCAGGAATTTCTGCTGCTGCATCTCCTCTTCTATCTGCCTTATACACTGCTCCACAGCCGCTGCGACGGCCTCCTCCCCCTCTGTTTTCAGCACATAATCGGAGGCCTTGTTTTCTATGGCCTGATATGCATAGTCAAAATCGCTGTATGCCGTCAGCACGATTGTCCTGCAAAAGGGCCAGCGCCTGTGTATTTCCTTTAAAAGCTCAAGGCCGTTCCTGCCCGGCATCTGTATATCCGTAAGCACGATATCCATACGCACCCTGTCCAGTATCTCCAGGGCTCCGTTTCCCGAAAACGCGGTGTATACGTCCAGTCCGGGATTTCCTCCGAATAAGTCCGCCAGGCCTTCAACTATATACGGTTCATCATCTACGATCAAAATTTTATACATTGTCTCCCTCACATATTATCATGGTTATTTTCATTCCGCCCAGCTCCCCTCTTGAGACGGCTATGCCGCTTCCGGGGCCAAACCTGATTTTAAGCCTCTTGTGTATGCTTATCATGCCGCTGACTTCTCCACCGTCATCCAGAAGCCTTTTTTGCACAGCTTCTAGGGTCTCGTCGTCCATGGGGCCGTTATTTTCAACTGCCACAGTCAATATATTTGCCATCTCCGAAAAGCTTATGCGCAGTATCCCGTTTTCCTCAACATGTCTGAGTCCGTGTTCAAAAGCGTTTTCAACCAGCGGCTGCAAAATAAGCCTGGGCACCCTCAATCTCGCCGCGTGATGAGGGACCTCACCTATCTGTATTTCGATGCGCTCTCCAAAACGCATTTTTTGAATATCGGCATAGACCATAGTATGCTCGACTTCCTGGGAGAAAGGTATGTCCCCTTCCTTTTTCTGCATTATGAACCTGTAATATCTGGCCAGATATTCCGAAAAGCGCTTTATGCTGTCGAAATCCCCCAGCCTGGCCATATTGCTTATGACAAAGAAGCTGTTGTACAAAAAGTGAGGGTTGATCTGGGACTGGAGCTGCTTCAGCTGGGCACTCTGGGTCAATATCTTCTGCTGGTAGACCTGTTCCATGAGATCCTGGTTTTTCTCCGCCATTGTGTTAAAGGATTGGTAGAGGTATCCGAATTCATCGCTCCTGTGATGGGCCATACGGACTCCGAGGCTCCCCTGCTCCATTTGCTTGAAAGCTTTTACCAGCCTTTTCAAAGGGGTTTGTATCAATTTATACATGGCATAGCTTAAAAACAGAACGGCCATTATCAATATGGCGCTGAATACCACGAAATACATTCTCAATTCCTTCATCTGCGGGTTGATCCCCTGGATGGGGACATATGCGGCCAGATCTATTCCCAGGTGTTCCGACCGGTGGTTTACAAGCCATGCGGGCTCCCCTGCAATATTCATTTTCCTTATGCTTTCATCCGGTTTTTCTTTTACCGACGCTGCCAGGTCTACCTGAACACCGGAAGTCCCGTTATGATTCAGCGCTACATAGGAATGCGCCTGATCATAGAGCATTACCTCCTGGGCCTCGGTTATGGCACCAAGCTCCTTTCGCAGTTCATCCTTTGAAATCTCAACGGTTATAATGTAATTTGGCTGTATTTTGTTTTGCGTCCCCGCCGGGATGAAAACGTAATACAAGCCGTCGTTCACCACTGTGAAGTGTCCGCCGTTCTGCAGCCTTGACGTATTATATATGTTTAAAAGCCTGCCGGAATCGGAATAAATGTCCCTTTCGGAATTTACTATCCTTGAAATTTCGGGAACATAGGTATCCACCTCTTTTATATAGGCGCTGCTGTTTTTCAAAATCTCCAGGCGGTCCATATACCGGTTCAGCGAGAGGATCCTTTCATAATTGCTCATGGTTTTGCTGGCGGTGGCAAGCATGATGAGGTCTTGGTCATGGAGGCTGCTCAGGCACATATTCTGCACCTTTTCAAGCTCCTTTTCAATTGAGGCCAGAGATTTGTCGGCGCTCTTGTTAAAGGCGTCCACCGTTGCATTATCAAGTATTTTTATTTGCCAGTTGTACAGGCCCACGGCTATAATGCAGACCGGCAGAATAACCGCGAGAAAAGCGCTGACAAGCTTACTGAATACGGAATTTTTGAATTTGGATAACAGTTTCATGTATACTCCTCCGGCCATCAGATGGACTATTCAGATTAGAGTTTCATCATATATCTGATGGTATAAGATTTATAATATTATAATAAACTGTTATTTACACGAATTAAAGGTGTGAATTTCTTTTTTAAAACCGGTTGCGGAAAAGCAAAAATTTCCAGCCGTAAATTAACTTTATAATTGGGGCTCATTACTGTAAACAACTTATGGAAACTCTTAATCTCCAGCTGCATACAATATATTATTAACTGAATATTGCCGCATCGGAAGTTAATATTGTAAGTTGGTGGTATAATATATGTTCAACAATGTCATGAAAATCTTATCCATGGAAGCCTTCAGCAAATTTGTGGCGGGAGCCGTAGTGCAGGTCGCGGAAATCAATGTGGCTGTCAACTTGCTTATTGCCTCCAACATCCCTTTTACATTGGCATTTTCACCGAGCAATAATCTGTTTGCCAAGGAAGTACTATTAACCATATTCATATCTCCTACCATAACCATTGCTTTTTCAATACCCTTCCAGGGAGGAGATCTTGCGCTGTTATAGACGGAATAAAGGTGGCAAAGCCGCTTTGTTTGCGCGGTGCGGCCGTTTCTGGTCACACTGTGCCTCTTTCCCGGCTGTAATGTTTTGGGTTCTGCAATTATACTAAGGAAATTCTGGCACGCGTATAAAAAATGCCCGCAGGCGCCATGGGACCGTTTATACGATCTCATAGCCCACAGCAGGCATTGATTGCAAACTTTAATCCATGCTTTCCCCAACCAATTGAGTATCCGGCCTATCCTGTCCCGCCGCTATTCTGCCGGCTATGGACATGAGCGCGGGAACTGCTACGGGAAGCAGTACAAAGGCCAGCAGGAACAGCCCTATAATAACGCATATGGCCAATTCCATCAACACAATGATGTTGGAAGGATACAGGGTGGCAAAGGTTCCGGCAAGTATAACCGCCGCCGATATTATTACCCCTCCTATGTTTTTCGCCGCGGTAACAACCGCCTCTCTGACCGGGAGATGCGGGTATTCCCTGTAGCGCCTCATAAAGAATATGCTGTAGTCCACTCCGAGGGACGCAATGGTTATAAATGAGAAGAATGGCACATTCCAGGACAGGCCTTCTCTGGCGCTGCTGAACAGCAGTTTTGAAATAAATGCCGTCGCCGATATGGAAGCATAGTATGCGCCCACCAGTGATGCGATAATATAAACCGGAATCCAGAAATCCTTTATTACGATTATCAGCAGTACAAATATGGACGCCAGAACGATTCCCTGTGTGAAGGTTATGTCATGGGTCGCTATATTGCGCAGGTCATATGAGCTTGCAGCCGTCCCCGTTACGCCGTAATCCGCTCCGGCAAGCACACTTCCCTTAAGCTGGCTGTCCACCATATTTTTTATGTCCTCCACCAGATTTATGGATTCGTCGGAATATGGCTCAGAATCGGTAACAACAGTTATTTTGGCTATCTTTCTGTCCCCTGACATATACATATCAAGCATTTTGGCAATATCGGCATTGCCAAAGACTTCGTCAGGTATATAAAAGCTTTCCGCAGAGGTGAGCTGGGTCAGGAAATCACTGCTTTTGTCTATTCCGCCGGAAATTCCGCCCAGGCCGTCACTGCTTTTATTGATCCCGTCCTTCAACTGCTCCATCCCGCTTCCAAGACTGTTCAAGCCGTTATACAGCGTTTCCTGCCCATTCCTTATTTTTGCGGCGCCCCTGTTTAGCTGGGCCATACTGGCTATTACCTGCTTCTGTCCCGCACTGCCTTGCCTGAGTCCGGCTGAAAGCGCCTTCGCCCCCTGCTCCAGTTCATTGATACCCGAAACCAGCCCCGAGCTTGCCCCCGTGCCGTCCGTGATGGTCTGCAAACCGGCCTCAGCCTGGGCCAGGCCTGCTGTCAGCATATCATAGTTTGAATTGGCCTGGGCCAGACCCGAGGATATTTTGTCCAGGGCTCCGGTCAGATTGTCTATCATGGCTTTAAGGCTTCCCACATCAGGATCGCCCGGCAATTTGGCGTCAACCTTTTTAACGCTTCCCTGCATCATCACCGCCAGTTGCTTCAAAGGCTCTATGGAGTCGGCCAGGGATTTATAGCCCTGCCCCAGTGAACTGTAGCCCCGGTTTATTTCATCCAGCTTTCCTGAAACTGTTTTAAGACCGCTGTTTACACCTGCAACACCCTGGTTTAACTGCTCTATGCCAGCTGCCAGGCCATCTGCGCCCCCGGCGCCCTGTTCCATGGCGGCGTCAATCTTTTCCAGCCCTGCGGTTACGGCCGCCATACCCTTCTGCAGTTCTCCTGTCCCGCCCGCCAGGTCTTTCACCTGTGAAATATCCGGTGAGGGCAGGTTATCACTGATTTTGTCCAGGCCGTCCTGAACCTTGTGCACACCGTCATTGGCATCGGACAGTCCGTCAACCACGGTCCTGGTCTGGCTATTCGTATACAGGTCCTCTATTTTGGCGCCTTTAGGCCTGGTTGGTCCGGATACCTCTTTGATGCCTTTGAGACCGCCCAGTTTTCCGGTCAGTTCGTCAATAGCAGCCAGATATTTGTTATTGTCCATGGCCTCCTTGTTTTCTATGACAATGGTTATGGGCATTGCCTTACCTGCTCCGAACTTTTCGGCAACAATGTTAAAACCTTTTACCGAAGGATTGTCGGCACTTAAATCCTTGATATTATCAAAGGACAGTTTGTGAGTGTTGAATATAATAACAGGAATGAGTATAAGGGCCACGATGAGCAGTGATATTGCAGGATGCCTGACCGAGGCCGAAGTGATCCTTTCCCACGTTTTGCTCTCCTTGTGCCCTTCCGAATGCTTTGAAGGCCAGAACAGCTTTCCCGCCAGTATTTTCATCAGCAGCGGAGTGAGGGTCATTATTTCTCCAAGAAGTACGGCTATGCCTATGGCGACCGCGTTTGCCGACCTGTAGACCGGAAACTGCACGAAGCTAAGGCTGGCAAAGCCCATAAATACTGTAAGGCCGCTGTATATGACTGTTTTGCCCGCGGTTTTATATGCGGTCACAATCGCTTCGTTTACCGTCAGGCCATGCCCGAGCTCCTCCTTGAATCTGTTGAACAGCAGTATGTGATAATCGGTGCCTATCCCGAACAGCACCAGTATAATAAACATCTGGGTGAAGCTTGTTATGGGAAAATCGAACCTGTCGATCAGAATGCCCACTATCCCCATGGAGCACAGGTAGGAAACTCCCACCGCCAGCAGAGACACCAGCGGGGTGACGACGGACCGGAACATGATTATTAAAACCACCAGTATGAATATTATGGTTATAATGGCGCTTTTATCCACGCCCTCTCCCACACTGTTTACATAATCATTTCTTATGGCCAGATCTCCGGTAATGTAATGCTCTACCTTGATATCCTTTAATTCATTACCGAAATCATTTATTACTGTCTGGGTATCTTTTGTGCCCTTTTCAAAATTCACCTGCACCAGCAGGGTGGTGTTATCCTCCGAGACCAGTTGTTCCTTCGCCTCCGGCGTGCCGAAAGGGTCTATGATATTGATTATCCCAAACTTTTCCCTGTCTTCCTCCAGTCTGGCTATACCCTTTTCTATTTCGGCGTTTTCGGCTGCCGAAATTCCCTTTTCGTCGGTGAAAACCAGCAATATGGTCTCTCCTCCCGACGTCCCCATTTTATCCAGAATTTTAGAGGCCACTCTTGAGGGTGCGTCTTCACTTATGGTCGTTTCACCTTTTTGGTTGATGATCTGTTTTAAATCAGGCTGGTTTATTGTAAACAGTATTGTGGCAACAAGCCACACCGCCAATAATATCCAGCGATACTTCAATATCTTCCGCATATATGCTACCTCCGTTGACTTTTTTGTACAGTCCGGCATATTCAAGCCGGTATTCATCTCCGGTCCTGTCTTCCGGGACCCATGGAATTCATCTTCTGCCATTTATATACATATGTTGTTTTATCAACATGTGTATATTATAATTTACGTGTTGCATAAAATTCAATCGTCAATGTATAATACAAATGTATAATTATTGACACTTTTATTTGTTCTGTTGAAATAAAATTTGAAAAGAGGATACACGGAGTGAATACACAGAGTACGGACAGGCGGGTCCGCCGGACAAAAAAATTACTTTTGCAGGGGCTGACACAGCTGCTGTCCCAGAAGAAGATCAACAAGATCACCGTGAAGGAGCTCACCGAGCTGGTGGATGTCAACCGGGCGACTTTTTACCTGTATTATAAGGATATATTTGACATGCTGGATCAAATAGAGAATGAAATGTTTGAAAATTTCAGCGAAGCTCTCGCCAAATACAACAGCAAAGGTGTCACCAAAGACAATTCCCTGTCTTTTTTCACCTTCATTTTTGAATATGTGCAGGAATACGCGGACATGTGCAAAATTCTGCTTGGCCCCGACGGTGACTACTCTTTTGTGGAAAAGCTTAAAGCCATCATCAAGACCACTTTTCTTCCGCCAATCGACAGTAAAATCACCAAAATCAAGGGCCAGTATTTTATGCCTTTCGTTATTTCAGGCTGCATAGGAACAATCCAGCAGTGGCTTGAAGCGGATATGAAGCCCGAACCCAAGGCGATGGCGGAGTTTGTGGTGGAAGTGATCGTCAACAGCAGCAATGTTTCCATGTAGGCGGGTGTAATTGAAATTTTCCAAAGTAGCGTCCACACGTATATAATTGAAATACCACCTCTTTTCTTCCTGGAAATAGAGGTGGTACTCATGTTCTTTTCTGCCCTATCAGATTACCGAATATTTGCAGTGCCATAAAATTAATTGGGTATTCCATAATGCTCTTAATTGCTCCCAGAAGCATAATCTGAATCTAATTCCTAAATTTGCAGCGGTTAACCGCGCAGGGCGTTTACTTGCCCTCGATACGCCGTACGCTTTGTGCATACGCTTCCTCGGATTACGCTGCATTTCCATCGTTTTGTTTCCCATAGGCCTCCGGCGTCATGTAGCCGTTGCTCTCATGTAACCTGTAATGCCGATGATATATCTCAATGTACAAGAATACGGCTTTCTTTGCCTCCTCCCGAGTCCTGAAATGGAAGTCGTTCTGATACTCCTGCTTGAGCTTTCCCCAGAAGCTTTCCATCGGTGCGTTGTCCCAGCAGTTCCCCTTCCGGCTCATGGAGCAGGTAAAGCTATGCTCGCTGAGCAATGTCTGGTACTCATGTGAGCAATACTGGTTTCCCCGGTCCGAGTGCAACAGCACGCCCTTGGGGCCCGCGCCGCATACGCGCCTGCTTTAAACAATCTATCACCAGGCCTTGCAGCAGTTTTATCGCTTGTGTTTAAGTTGCCGACTCCAGTAACGTTGGCAGTGGGAGTAATTTCATTAGCATTAGGTTCGACACAAAGTGAGGTTAGTATTATTACCTCGCTTTCTCTCGCTGGAGAGGATTATTTAGATGAAGTTTATGATTTTATGTACGATAATCCAGATTACGATCTTATAGAAGTAAAATTACCATTTCTTGAATTTGTTGAAGAATTTGTTGAAAAAGGGTTTAGAATTGTTACGGGTATAGGAATGGTTACTAGAGTACATTCTAGTTCTGGACATGGATGGATTATGATGTAAAAACTTTTTATTAATCTTGAGAAAGAGTAATTAAGTCATTAACATACTTATAATCGAATTTGGAATCTATAATTTTATAGTATCCATTATGTAATCCCGGTTTGTTAGATCTAATAGAAAGAACAGACAAATTATCTAACCATATTTCATTAATATATATATAGTAATATGTTGGTGGGTCAAATCTAAATCTATAAGAAAAATTAATATCATTCTTATGTTCAAAAATTTCTTCTCTATTTGTATTTGTTGATTTTTTTAAAGGTTTCAAATTTAAATCACTAAAATATTTAAAAATAAGAGTATTATTATTTAAATTATCACTAGCCTTAGTAGTTGACACACCATCAGAATTATTTAAGTCAAAATGACAACTATACGGATTATCTCCGATGTTATTTAAAGGGTTGTAGGGGATTAGATAATATATATAATTTAGATAAAAGTATATTAACAAAGAAACAAACAACAGTATACATAGTAAATATTTAATTCTTTTCATTTTAGCCAATTCCTTTAACCTATTTAAAATAGTCTGTGCATTCCATAATATGTAAATCTTATCACGATATTCACATTTATAGGTTACATGTACATTACATTTTCATCTTTCTTTTCAACTAATCCCTAAAGATCAATTTAAGGGTAATTAGAACATAGGACCGCAGGATATTGCAAAATCTTGAAAATATGCAATTTTAAAGTTCCTGTTAGTTACAGAGTTGAAAAGTCAACGGGTTTAGAGCCGTTGAACATTGAAAATAATATGGTATCAATTCCAACCAAAAACGGCAAATGGGTTACAGAGTGCCTCCAAGAGCTGCAACCAAATTTAGACATCATCACATCAAAATAAAATACGAGTCCATATTGATTATATTAATGGCCTATTATGCAAAAATAGAACACATTGACATTTCATTTTGGATATATTATCAGTAAAATTATAACCAGTGTTTTATTTTTGTATGTTTAACAATATATTGTAATTATGGTTATATTATACCAGTAAGAAAATGTTAAATAAAGGGGGTTTTTTTAATTTTATAGCACCGTTTTAAAACAAAAAAACTACCGTCAAACCGTCCGCCATAAGGCAGTATACACTGAGCTAAATTGCTTATGAGCACTGCAAAGCTTGACAGATTAATAAAAAGAATATATATTGATACTAGTATCTATAGATACTAGTATCAATATAGGAGAGTGATTCATTATGGCAGAAAATCCGCAGCGTCATTGGGAGGGGGCTGTCAAGCCCTTAAGCTTCGAGCAATACTCGGATAAGTACAAAGATTATTTTGTTATGAAAAGAAAAAATGGGATACTGGAGGTGAGAATGTGTACGGATGACGGTCCTTATCAGCATACCTGGGGTGGGCATGACGCTTTATGTCAGGCTTGGGTCGATATTGGCAATGATCCGGAAAATGAAGTATTGATCATTACCGGTACCGGAGACAAATGGTATACCATCCCCTATTCGAATGATCCGGAAAAGCGCAAGGCACAGGGGAACTGGGATAATCTTCCTTTCAGAGAATGGTCAACCGACAGTATGATGCGCCAATACAAGGGCTCATATAAACTGCTTGAAAATCTGATTTTTCAACTTGACATTCCTACAATCGCAGTCGTCAACGGTCCCGGCACACATACGGAATTTGCACTGGCCTGCGACCTGACGTTATGTGCTCCTGATGCCTATTTCTTCGAAAATCATTTTATTTTCGGCGTTGCACCCGGCGACGGCATGTATCTCATCATGCAGGAACTCCTCGGGTTGAAAAGAGCTGCGTACTATATGTATACGGGAGAAAACATAAATGCCGGGACAGCGAAGGAACTTGGTTTGGTGAACGAAGTGCTTCCCAGAGAAAATTTACTTTCCAGAGCATGGGAACTCGCAGAAAATATGATGAAGCGACCGCATGGGTGCCGCTATATGACAAGCCAGATTGCGAAACGTCCCTGGAAAAAACGCTTAGTAGAGGATCTGGAGCATAATATGATGCATCAACATTTCGATATGGCGGCGGAACGGGATACAGGTACAGAAGAACTGAAGAAGCTGATGCCTACAAAAGTCCCTTTTGTAAATAAAGACTAGATTTCAGCATCTGCCTCATGTGTATGGGAATAAAACAGCATATAAAAAGTTCAAGGAGTGCGGAACTTTATTGGTAAATAAAGTATATAGTGCTATCAAATGGAGGCAATTCTTGTTGATTCGAGGACAAGACCTGCCTCTATTTGTAATATGGTGAATATGTCCAATAGATATTTCAATTGCCATGCTTTCACTAGACTGCAGCATACCAGGATACCTTATATCTTCTGACTGCAATATGAATACCAGATGTCTTTTGTGTTTATTGAAATCTCTACAAATCATTTTTTTCATAGCACAACGAATATTGTGTGATATAATATAAAAAAATCACCCAGTTGGGAGAATATACAGATGGAAAAAAGCAACTTGCATGGTGACATCCAGCCATCTTTAAGCTGGCATGACAGGAAGAAGGCGAAGACAAGAGCCGTTATTCAGCGTGAGGCGCTGAGACTGTTCAAAGAGCAAGGGTATAATGAGACAACGATAGAACAGATAGCAGAGGCCTCGGAAATTTCACGTGTAACTTTCTTCCGGTATTTTGCGACTAAGGCCGAAGTTGTTCTTTGTGACATTGACTTTATTGATAATACTGTTATTGAGGCAACCCTGTCCGAGCCTGAAGAAATGAGTCTGATTCAAGCCCTGCGCAATGCGATTTCCAAATTATATCTAAAGAGCTCCGACGAAGAATTAGAAATGCTAAAAGCGCGTTTTCTTTTATTGCGTACGATTCCTGAACTGCACAATGCCACACTGAGCTATTTTTCCGGAAAAATCCGGTTAATCAGCGAAATGGTGGCAAAACGGACCGGACGCAGTCCGGATGACTTTGCAGTATGTAACTTTGCCGGTGTGATTGGTGGAATCTGGAGCGCCGCATGGGTCAGTACGGAAGAAGATATATCAGAAGGATGCGTCTATAGATTCTACAAGTTGCTGGATGCCGGTCTAAAGCATCTTGAAGAGGGGCTACCCATATAAATTATTTTCCGAAGAGTCAAATAGATGGATATAATATTACACTACTATGTTATCTTTTTATGTAAACCCTGTGTTGCGCTTGGTGCAGGCTCCAACGTAAGAACTGAATTTATACTTCTCTGTCTCGGGTATAACGTAAACAAATTACATTCAAAAATCCCAAATGAACGGTGCTGAAAAATACGAAGTAAGCAAAGGAGTATCGCTAGCTACTTTTTTCAGTAGTTTCGCGACACTCCAATTTCACCTATCTTATAAAATTCGTCATGACCCTCTGTTCCTCTTTGGGCAGCGGTATACTGTCCTTGCTGGCATCGATTACCTTGAGCAGCCAGGCCATTGCCCTGGCGTTTTTCCGTATGGTCTGTATGCCCTCGCCGTCCTGCAGGACCTCGCCCTCAACCCGGCCATATCCTATGGTCCAGTACTGTGACGGCGGGGTGACAGTCTGAGCCAGGTTCAGGTAGTTATTCAGCTGATGCACCGTATCAACTCCGCCCGCACGTCTTACCACAGAGATTGACGTTCCGACCTTGTATTTGAAGTATCTTGAACTTGTATAAAATACCCTGTCCAGGAAGGACTTCATTGTGCCGGCAATTCCGGCGTAATAGGTTGGACATGCCAGTATAAAGCCGTCGGCTTCCCTCATTTTAGCGGCGGCCTCATTCACAATGTCGTCTTTGAAAACACATTGATTATTTTCCGAATTATAGCAATGGCCGCAGCTTATACAGCCGTGGACCGCCAACTGGCCAACCTGGATAGTTTCTACTTCAATACCCTCCTGTTCCAGCTCCTCTGCCATAAGCTTCAATGCCGCGCTGGTATTTCCAGCCTTATGCGGGCTTCCGTTAATTGCGATTACTTTCATAATAACCCTCCATTCAAGTGCCTCAGGCACATAAATCATTTTTATATTATAACGCCTCAGTACAGAGAAAAATTTTCTTACACCGGCGGCGTTTCAACGAGGCGGTAGATATGCTCGGCTCACCGCCTGAAAAGCAAATCGGTACTCGCCGCCTGTAGAGGTCAATGCGTCCAAAAGGGACGCTATGTGCATTTTGCCGCCTCGTTATAATCTAATATTATATACGCTTATTAGCATTTCAGCACTATTTAACAATAATTTAAATTATGCAACTGTTAATTCACGTGATAATTTTACCTGTACAATCCATATAATTTTTAATCCTGCATGTTTTCAGCTTTCAGTCTTCCGGCCAGCATTGTATTTCTCTTGTACATTTTGTTGTTTGATACGGCAATGCCCACAGCCTTTTTGGAGCCCACCAGCACCAGTATTTTTTTAGCCCTGGTAACGCAGGTATACAGCAGGTTTCTCTGGAGCATCATATAATGCTGCATGGTCAAAGGCGCGACTACTATTTTGTATTCGCTGCCCTGGCTTTTGTGAACGGTGGTCGCATATGCCAGGGTCACTTCGTCCAGCTCGGTGGCATCATAATCCACCTCCACGCCTTCAAAATTTATTACCAGAGTTTTATCTTCCGTATCAATGCCGGAAATTATGCCTATATCGCCGTTAAAGACATTTTTGTCGTAATTGTTTTTTATCTGCATGACCTTGTCTTTCAGTCTGTACACCACGCCGCCATACTTTATTGTGACATCAGAAGGATTCAGAGCCTCCTGTAAAACCGTGTTCAGGTTGAAAGCGCCAGTATCGCCTTTTTGCATTGGACAGAGCACCTGGATGTCGTTGACCGGATCGGCCTTATAATAATTGGGCAGCCTTTTTGAACAAAGCTCCTTTATTGTTTCGACCACCTTCTGGGGCTCTTCCTCCTCTATAAAGAAAAAATCACTGTCCCGGCCGCCCTTGAGGTTTGGAGACTCACCCCTGTTTATTCTGTGGGCATTGGTTATTATGGCGCTTCCCTGAGCCTGCCGGAAAATACGCGTAAGCTTCACCACATTTACTGTGCCGGAATCAATAATGTCCTTTAAAACGTTTCCGGCGCCCACCGAAGGAAGCTGGTCCACATCGCCCACCAGAATGACCACCGTCCCGTTGGAAACCGCCTTTAAAAGGTTGTACAGCAAAATCGTATCCACCATTGAGGTCTCGTCAATTATGAGAACATCGCATTCCAGAGGGCTTTCCTCATTCTTTTTATAACCCTCGGGAGGCTTGTATTCCAGAAGCCGGTGGATGGTTTTCGCCTCCATTCCGGTGGTTTCCGACATCCTTTTTGCGGCCCTGCCGGTGGGAGCTGCCAGCAGCACTCGTGCCTTCAGCTTTTGAAATACTTTTATAATTGCAAGCGTCGTGGTGGTTTTGCCGGTGCCCGGCCCGCCGGTGAGCACCATGAATTTTGAACCCGCCGCGGTTTTGATGGCATCTATCTGAACCTCATCATACTGTATCTTATGCTCGGCCTGGATGCTTTCAATTATTTCACCGGCGCCTGCGGACTTATAATTGCTCTCCGCCGAAATAATATCCCTTATCCTCCTGGCCGCCCCGACTTCACTGTGATAAAACGCAGGAAGATACACCGCATCTCCCTCATCCTGGATCACGGATTTCTCATCTGTCATCCTGTCGATGGTGCTGTCAATAAGCGCTCTGTCCAATTCCAGTATATCTCCGGCGGCCTCCAGAAGCTGCTTCCTCTCCGCGAAGCAATGCCCTTCATTGGACAGCTCGTTTAAAACATAGGCAAGGCCAGAACGGCACCTTTCAAAGGAATGCTTGTCAAATCCCAGCTGCTGAGCTATCCGGTCGGCGGTTTTAAAGCCTATTCCCCAGATATCGTCCGCCAGTTTGTACGGATTTGATTTTACAATATTTATGCTTTCATTTCCATAGGTCTTATATATTTTTACAGCATAGGCCGTTGACACGCCGCTGCTTTGAAGAAAAAGCATGACATTCTTTATTTCCTTCTGATCCTGCCATGCCTTTTTTATCATGTCAACTCTTCTCTGTCCTATTCCTTCCACATTGATCAGGCTATCGGGCTGCTCTTCGATAACCTTGAGAGTTTCCTCACGGAAATGTGCGACTATCCTTCTGGCGTAAACAGGGCCGATACCCTTTATCAGCCCGCTGCCCAGATACTTCTCAATGCCTGCAATAGTTGCCGGCACAGTCTCCCGGTAATCCACCGCGCTGAACTGCTTGCCGTATTTACTGTCATGCCTCCAGTCGCCCTTCAGCCGGATAGTGGCTCCTACGCTGACTGAAGCGAGATTTCCCACTACCGTAACCAGATCGGCATAACCTTTTGATTTAATTTTAATAACG
>JAEWSZ010000201.1 GCA_023397905.1 Bacillota bacterium
CCCTTTGCAAGGCCAAAAAGACGCACTTGGGCATAACCCAAATGAGCCTTTTGCAAAAAAATGAACTTATATATCCAGTTTTTGAATCCTATAGGTTCCTGTTCGTGGCCACAGTTACCCGTTGAACAGCACAGGCTTTTTTTAACAGACTACCTATTAGAGCAACGTATAGCGAATAGATGTCCGCTTCATCACGCCGGGCCGCTGCTGTGCAGCGGTCGCCTAATGTTTAGAACATATCGAATGCACATGGAAAGCCCTCCAACCTGCAAGTCTGAAGGGGAATCGATATTGCTATTCAGACATGATGATACACCCACCAAACTCGCGCTTTTTGTGTGACAGAATCTTACTAAACAGAAAAATGCTGCCATAAGAGTACATTTTTGCAATATTACACGATGGTAAATCTGATATCGGTTATATCTAAAATGTGGTGTAAATTTCCATAGTCAGGTAAGATCTAAAAAGACCATAGGTAACATTTCCGAAAGCTTGTCAAGACCAAAAGCACTTATATTTTGATTACGTTAATGAGATTTTTATATATTACCGACATTGTGTACATTTGATGTTGCTTTTTAACTTTATAAAATCGTAATAGCAAAGGCTTTAGGCCATTACACCGCTGACAATATTGCATCAATCTGCGACAGAGCCTTATAGACGTTCTTATATGCTGGGCAAGCATCTGATGGAATTGCATAGTTTCTTGTGAGGCTTCTGAGTTTTTCCAATAAGGCCGTTGCTCTGCCAGTATCCATACCATCTTCAAATACGGCCTGCAGTTCGTCTGTTACCTGTTTAACTTCCATCAACTCCGGATGTTTCGCTCCATGTATTTTCAGCACTTTCGGCAGAAATATATTCAGTGTCTTAAACGATTTCTGTACAGATTTCGAGCAGTTCTTTAAATGATTTGATCTTCCGAACATCTATTGTCCTTCTTTTCATTTTTTCTCATTATACTGGAGACTTTCTCCGCTTACCTTGATTTATATCAAGTTTATTTAATTTTTGTAATTTTTAAAAGAAGAGGCAGAAGCCATAAACATTCGTGGCTTCTGCCTCGAAACCCTGTTGCTCCTGTTTGCCAGATAGGTATAATCCGCCTATTATAAGACGTTTTCCAATGCATCTTTCTGTAAGAGGCGTATGTTTTTCCCCGACCGTCCCAGAAATCCATCATCTTCAAACTGTCGCATTCGTCTTGAAAGGGTCTCGGGTGTGGTAGCTAAAAATGCTGCTAACTCCTTCATAGACAGTGGAAGTACAAATGTATCCGCCCCAGCGACCTTTGACAGGTCAATTAGGTAGGAAGCTAGTCTTAACGCGACACTTTCCGTCGCTGTGCGGGTAGTCAACTGGTCCGCCTCTGCCAGCTTGCGGCTGTATTCTTCCAGCAGCTTGACACTGATAGCAGGATATTGTATGAGCAGCTCCATGAATTCCTCACGCCCTATGACACACGCCTCAATATCTGTCAGTGCTTCCCCAAAACTGTTCGGATTGATGGAACCAAATAAGGTGTCTTCTCCTATAACACTTCCAGACTCCAGTACACGAAGCAACTGTTCCTTTCCAAAACCCGAAAGCTGATAAACTTTGATCCTGCCTTTTGCAAGGATAAATAATCCACATGATTTATTGGGAGAATAGATAATTTCTCCTTTTGCATAACAGCGGTGTTGCATGATTCCGCTGATTTTCTCCAGGTTTTCGTGACTTAAGTGATTGAAAATCGGCACATTCTCTGCACATACGTGTCCGGACATTTTTTCCCTCCATTCCGAAAGCGTTTTGGCGAGGTCCTTTTAAGCAGCTTTGCTTATATTTTCTGTAAGCTTTGCCAAAAGCTCATAGGTTCTACAAAAAGTAGCACATGCATCTGCAGGAACCATAAAACTTCCAGTTATGGATTTCAGTTCATCTAACAGCTTAGCCATTTCTTCACTGCTTTTACCGGATTTTGCGCCTTTAAGAATGTCTGAATAAATTTCTCCCACTCTGGAAAGTTCCGGATGGTTTCCGCCGTGAACGCGCTGTACGACTGGTAAGATCTTGTTTAATTCCTTTACATCGCTGCTATTTACAATTTCCTGATATGTCATGTTAACTCTCTCTTCTCTTTTATTCTTATGAAAGTTTCAATACTTCATAGCCGATACTTCTGACAACCTCGGCGAGCTTTTCAGGTTCCGTTGTCTGTTCATCGTACTGCACCTTGGCTTTACTGGAGTTGAACAAGATGGACACGGAATCCACTCCCGGAGCATTCTTCAGTACGGTCTCGATTTTCTGTGCACACATAGGACAGACCAGTTCGCCCAACTGCATGGTACATTTTTTCATATTAAATTCGCTCCTTTTTCATTGATATCACGATTTTAACATGGGTTGCTTATCAAATACTTGATGCAGATCAACTTTTTACAATCTATAATTTAAACTGCGCTTTTTCCATGGACTCATAACCCTTCATGATTTCTTTGTTCTATGAAGAAGCCGCATAGCATTCAGGATGACCACCAGGATACTTGCTTCATGTATGAACATGCCGCTTGCCATGCGGATATATCCGGCAAAAAGTCCCGCTAAAAGCAACAGCACCGTACTGACGGCAATCACGATATTCTGTTGCAGGACACTGACTGTTCTTTTTGCCAGCTTTATCGCCACCGGGATGCTCTCAAGGTTGGAGCGCATCAGAACCACATCCGAGGTTTCCACAGCCACATCTGTTCCGCCTCCCATGGCAATTCCTGTGTCTGCTGCAGCAAGTGCCGGGCTGTCATTAACGCCATCCCCTACGAATGCAACGATTCTGCCTTCTCTTTGCATCTTCTGTATTACGGAAAGCTTGTTCTCCGGCAGAAGTTCTGCCTGCACTTCATCTATTCCAATCTCTGCTGCAACTGCTTCTGCTGTCTTACGATTATCTCCCGTGAGCATCACTGTCTTTTTGATGCCCAGACGCTTTAGATTTGCAATCGTTTCTGCTGCGCCATCCTTAATCTTGTCAGAAATAGCAAACAATAATAAAATCTTTTCATTCTCAGAAATCAGAACTGTGGATGCGCCATTCCTTTGTGCCTCTTGTAAATCTCGCTGCTGTTCCTTTGTCAGGGTGATTCCCTGTTCCGTCATCATCCGTTTGCTGCCTGCTATTACGACATTTCCATCTATGTCAGCACGAACTCCAAATCCTTTCAATGTCTCACTGGCAACCGCTTTTTCCACTGTAACATCCCGCTTCTTTACATAATTCACAATTGCCTTTGCCAGCGGATGATCGCTTGTACTTTCTAAGGCTGCCGCCAACTTCATAGCACCTGGAATATCTTCTGTGTAGCTGTAAACATTTGTCACATCAGGATGACCTGTAGTAAGTGTTCCTGTCTTATCAAACAGGAAGGTATCCACCTTGGCGAAGGTTGTCACGCTGTCACCGCCTTTTAACAACACACTGTCTTTCGCACCGCGGCCGATACCAGCCACGTTGGCTACCGGTGCCCCAATGACCAGGGCTCCCGGACATGCAAGGACAAGAACGGTGATCGCCGTATCCAGGTTACGGGTAATGAGCAGAACAAGTGCTGCAATTACAACGACTGCGGGTGTATACCATTTGGCAAACCTGTCAATAAATCGTTCCACCGGAGATTTCGCATCCTGTGCCTCCTCCACCAGTGCAATAATCTTGGAAAAGGTGGTATCCTCTCCCACACGGGTTGCACGCATCTGTAAGATTCCACTGTCAAGGATGGTTCCGGCATAGACCTGATCTCCAACCACCTTATGAATTGGAACGGATTCGCCGTTGATGCTTGCCTCATTCAGATACCCTTCTCCGAATTCGATGATACCATCAACGGCTACCTTTCCACCAGTCTTGACCAGCAGCAGGGTATCCTCTTTCACCTCATCTGCATCAATCTCCTCTGGTTCAGCTGTCTGGCTCTCTAATCTCCATGCAGTGGCGGGTACCATCTCTGTAAGCATCCGGATGGCACTGCGGGTCTTCTGCAACGTACGCTGTTCCAGGTATGTTCCGAATTGGAAAAGAAATGTCACGATAGCTGCTTCGCTGTACTCTCCGATAAACAGTGCGCCAAATACTGCAATGCTCACTAAAACTTCAATGCCAATGGCTTTCATCCTCAGTCCTGTGATTGCCCGGAAGAAGATTGGCAATCCTGCTAGCACTGTGGCAACGAGATAACAAATGATTGTGGCTGTTCTCATATTTGTCACTCGTTCTGCCAGATACCCTAAGACTGTCAGTATGCCTGCTGCAAATGTAAAAGGTGTCGTATACTTTTTAAGGAATTGATTCAGTTTTCGATTCCATTTACTCATGTGTATCTACCTCCTAACTGTCTGAATCGTAGCAGATCCTGTCAGGGAAGTAATTGACGTGTGTCAAAAATCTAATGACACGCTAAAATATTGATTAAATCAGAGAAAAAGTTTTTAATTGTATACTGTTACGCATTTAATTTGATGCAGGAAGCCCACGCATAATCCATTTATAACTTTCTATCTCTTGGGAAAGTCCCAACATCGCAGCTTTTACAGAATATTGTTGTGAAAGCGTATTATATCTAATTTTAGCGTAATCCATGGTGGAGAGAATTCCTGCTTCATGTTTTTTCAAAGCCTGTTCTTGACTAAATTCCGCGGTTGCTAGTTTTTGCTGTTTAGCAGTCAGTACAACCTTTTTTTCTTGTATGGTTTTATACTGCTTATCCAGCGATGAGCCTATGTTCTGTAACTCAAGTTCCATGTCATCATTGAGAGCATTTTTTTTATCTTTTTCTTTATATGTCTCGTCACTTAGAACTGCGCGCTGCTTGCGTTTAATTTTTATATTATAGCTTGCATCCTGTGCTGCAGTGAGATCACTGTCCAGATCAATTTTATTTGTATAATCGGTGTCCGGATTTGGAACATTTCCAAATACAATCGTATCGTTATAAGAATGTCCAAGTAAAATATTCATTTCAGTGTCGATAGCTTTCGACTGATTTTGTAGATTGGTTATGCTGCAATCCAAAGTGTTTAAGGCATCTTGGGCTTGCGCGACATCAAGGCTGGTACCCTGCTTCAGGTTGTATTTCGTTTGGGCAGTCGAAAGAGTGTTTTCTAGCAGTGCGCGGGAATCTGTCAGGTCCTCTATATTGTATTGGAGCTGATAGTGAGTAGAAAACAAACTTTGAGCGGTTCTCACAATCTGATAATTTGCCAAATCAGTTTGTAAATCCGTCAATTCAAAATCATCCTCCGAAGTATCTTCCTGCATATCTAATATTTTAGACAAGGTAGAAAGCGTTACGCTGGTACCCTTTGCAACAGTTTTCAATTCTTCCGAAGCATCCGGATCATTTAGAATTGCTGTAAGACTTTGAGAGGTTTTTGAAACCGTATCCAGAATATTTTCATATTTTTTCTTCAGCTCATTTTTATTATCAAGGCTGTCAAGGCTTAGCATGTTACTGTTTACCTGCAAATTATTTCCCAAAACAGTTTGTTCCACCTTTGAATATTCAATTGTATAGGGCGTCTTTTTTTCAGCAGTATCCTCTGCAAACGCGGGTACCGTCGTATTCAGGGCAAACAGTACCACCATTGTAAATAAAACGGCTTGTTTTCTCACTTTCATGAGATTTACTCCTCCTTATATCCTATTAAGTAATTTGCATAGCAAAATTCACTTCCGATAGGTAAATTCCGTTGTTAATCATTGCTGCTTTTATTTTTCATTCCCGACACATTGTTTTTAATAGAAAAATGGACGTCCGATGTCAAACCGGGTTTTATATATTCGCTGTTTTCATCCGGCTTCACTTGTACTTTAACAACACGGTCACCGTCGTGATCC
>JAEWSZ010000086.1 GCA_023397905.1 Bacillota bacterium
GGTTCCTCTTCCTCAAATTTTTCAGGCAGAATAGCTTTTATGATTGCAGTCTGGTCATATGCATTTTCCACAATTCCTATCCCCAGAAGGATATTCCCATGCTTTATAACCTGTCTGGCTGTGGGCAGTATTAAGTTTTTCAGGCCATAAACTCTATGCCTGTGGATTGCCAGAGCTTGTTTATGCTTTCCCAGGCCTATTACACACATTTTTATCAGTCCGCTTTCAGTAGTGCCGTGAAAGTCGGTATGTACCTTGATTCGATTAATAACAATGGTCCCGTCGGCTTCATAGGCATTCCTGTCCATATAAACACCGTCCACAATGCCATCACCAGGGAGTTCTGCCACCTGCATGGAGGATTTGATTGGGACACCCAGATATGCATCCGTCACCCCATAGGATTCGAGTACTTCCTTTTGACCCTTCGCATTTGCCCCGCCATGGCTCCCCATGGCAGGTATAATAAACGGATTCCCTCCCATTTCCCTGATGGCCTCTACAGCGGCTTTAACCACTCTGTGAATATTGGCTATACCTCTGCTACCCACTGCGATGGCTATGCTGGAATTCTTTTTGATTTTTACCCCTGAATTTTCTATTTCCTGTCTTACCGTTTCTTCTATATTCTCTATATGATCTCTATTAAAATCCTGTCTGACTTTTATCATTTTCAACATGCTGGGAATATTCCCCCTTTCTTCCGCCGATGTAAGGCCGCTTATTTTACTCTATATCGCAGGCCAGAATCTCCGCAGCTTCCCTTAAGGTTGTCCTAGCACCTACATTGCCGGGGAAAATGATATATGGCATTCCCGGAAATTTGCTTTCACTTCCGGTAATCCACACCGGAACTCCGGGCTTTATCTGCCCTGCAACCAATGCCTTTTTGACTTTGAGTCCCTTTGTTCCTATATCGCTTGAAGTAATCCCGCCTTTTGCAATAATATAATCAGGTCTTACACTTAATTTTTGAACTATGCTTGTCACTGCATCCGAAATCTTTATGGAAATTCTTAATTCCTCTTCTTTATTTTTATCCTCTATATCCAGCCTTTCCCTTTTCGTGTATACAGCCACTGTTTTCCCTGCCTTGATAAACCCTTCACATATATTTACAACTCTGTCCACTTCGGCTGCAATCCTGTCGGGTTCCAATACAAGGTGCTGGTTGAATTCAACAAATTCCACAAAGCTGCTGTTTCTCAGTTCTTCCAATTGATCCGTGGTTTTCCTGACATGTGAACCGGCAATAATAAGTCCTCCATGCCGGCCGTTACCATTTTTAATCAGATCCTTTTTGAGCAGCAGCCCTCTGTCCGCTATCCCGCCTATCACCTTTGTAAAAGCCGCAGCCGTGCGAAACATAAAATTCCTTCCTGACTTTATGGCTTTTATCAGGGCTATAGAAAATATTTCAACATCAACATAATCGACAGCGTCAACTACGACCTTGTTGAAGCCGTCCACTCCGGACAGTTTTTTTACTATTCCGTCAATATCTGTATTCCTTATGCTTTCATGGGATATATACTCAAAATTTTCCGCCCTGAACTCCCCATGGCACTTTTCCTCAATCCATTTCCCCAGATGGGACTGTGTATACCCGAAGGTCTTGTCTGCCGCAAATTCGGTTTCTCCCGCAGGTATCAGATACTCTCCCTCCTGGACATAATGTATGCTGTCAATCGTGAACCGCCCTCCTTCCTTAAAGAAAGGCAATATGACTTCCCCATTAAAACGGATACCGGAATTTGCTTCTATTGTTTCTCTCAAAACATTGGTTTCCAGAGGATAATGACCTCTCAGAGTGGAATCACTCCGGCTTATAATAATAAACTCTCTTTTTAATTTCTTTGACACCTTCAGAATATTCCGTGCAATTTCTCCGTGTACCTTTTCTGTTTCCAGCGAGGTAAAGCCTCTGGAATTGGTCAGTATGAAGAACATGGAATTGTCTTCTTTAAAGCCTTCTTCAATGCTATCTACAGACCAATCCGTATAAACATGTATATCATGGACTGTCTGCACACCGGTGGGGTCGTCATCAAGGACGATTATTTTCCTGTTAAGACCTTGCAGCTCAGACTGAAATTCCTTATCCACGCATGTTTGATTTACAGGGCCGAATTTCTTAAAAGCCTCAGCTGCAATTATTTTATTGCTGTTCATGTATAATTCATCTCCCTTGAAGGTATTTCATCAAATATGCTCTACTTCTTTTTGACTTCTATATTGGCAAGCTTTTCACAGAATTTGATGATGGCGCTATGATCTTCTTCCAGAGATCCGCTGACTTTCAAGGACTGCATGATTTCCAGCAGCATGCCTGTAAGCGGCAGTGGGACATCCGCTGAGTGGGCAGTGGTCATTACGTTCTTGATATCCTTTAGATTAACTGATATCTTACCCCCTGGCGTAAAATCCCTGTTGAATATTTTTTCAGCCTTTGCCTCTAAGACAGTACTGCCTGCGAGCCCGCCTCTGATGGCCTCATATACCTTTACGGGGTCGGCGCCGATTTTGCTCGCAAGGACGAAGGCCTCAGACACCGCCGCAATTGTAAGGTTTACGATTATCTGATTTGCCAGCTTTGCCGCAGACCCGCTTCCGGTATCTCCTACCAATACCGCCGAGCTGCCCATGATATCAAAATAAGGCCTGACAAACTTGAAAGTCTCCTCCCTGCCTCCAACCATAAATGCCAATGTCCCATCTATAGCCTTGGGTTCACCTCCGCTGACAGGGGCATCAAGAAATTCAGCCCCGAACCTTGAGAGCCCTTCCGCACATTCTCTTGACTCATCAGGTGTCACAGAACTCATATCCACTATGACGGTGCCTCTCTTTACCGACGATGAAAGACCGTTTTCGCCGAACAGAACTTCCTTCACAATACCTCCGTTGGGAAGAATTGTGAATATAAGGTCACATTCTGCGCCGATCCGGGCAATTTCCGATAATTCCGCACCAATAGAGCATACCTCTTCCGTATTTTCTTTTTTGATGTCATAAACACTTAAAGCACAGCCGCCCCTGAGAAGGTTTTTGGCCATTGGCTTTCCCATAATTCCCAGGCCGATAAACCCAATTTTATTAGACATGTTATACCTCCGCATTTTCACTCTCAGAAATATTCTCTTTATAGGCTTGTGCCATACTGCTTCATCCCGTCCGCGTCAACTCCCGGTATATATTTGCAAGCCTCGTTCAGAATCTCGGAATAATTGCCGTATATGCCAGACACATGATGTATATATGGACCGTTAATTATTTTTTCTTCCCACTTATCCAGGTTATCCACTTCAAGCCATACATATGTTCCCGTAGTATCAGGCCCTTCAACGGCCCTGCCTTCTCCGCTGAACAGGCTGTACCGGCCCTGCATGCCATCAAACCTTGCAATAGTTATCTCACCCTTTTTGAGGCTCCAGTTTTCCATAGCATTCACAAGCTTCGCTTCACTTTCAGACGCTTTCAGCGAATAGGGAAACGGCCCGCAGTGCCACAGCAATTCCGCATTGTCATTTTGAGGATGTCTTAATGTCAGGTCGGCAAAAAATGTCGGCTTTTTCCCGAACGCCGCAGCCTTCAACATAACCGAGGACACAGCGCCCAGGACATCTGTTTCACAGGATACCGGTATTCCCATATCAGTCAGTTCGCCGACAACAAGGCAGGGCTTAAAGTCCATGTACCTTGAAAACAGGGTCCAGCACTCCAGTGCCGCAGAATCGCATTCATTTTCCCTTATGATTTCTGCAAGTGCCAGCTTCAATGCAGCGATCTTCCTCTGCTTTTCTTTATCTGTTTCACTGCAGTTAATTCTTTTATTGAATTCCTCAACAGTTTCATCCACCAGTGATGATTTTTCCTTCAGGTATCTATCCATCACCTTTTTTACATATGCGGCCGATACAGGCACAACCTCAATGCCAAACCTGCTTAAAATCTCGTCCTCATTGTATATGACACTCATAAAC
>JAEWSZ010000029.1 GCA_023397905.1 Bacillota bacterium
CGCAAAGATAAACAGGGGGGCAAGCGCGATATTCAAAACAGCTCCCGAAGCAATACCTATCATGCCATAGAAAGCGCTGCCCTGAAATCTGAGCAGATTATTAAGTGTTAAAGACGCCGTCATCCATGGGGCTCCGATCAAAATGAAACGCATATAGCTGAGGGCATACGGCAGGATCGTATCCGTCGCGCCGAGCAGCCGTGCCAGCGGCTCCAGAAACAGTAAGCCGACGACGGAAATGGCCGCGCCGAATAGCACGGAGGAGAAAAGACCCGTGGCAGCCATTTTGGTAGCTCCGTCTACGTTCTGTGCGCCAAGCTCTCTTGAAATATAGTTTCCGGAACCCTGTCCGAAGAAGAAGCCCACCGCTTGAATAATAGCCATCACTGAAAAAACGACCCCAACCGCTCCTGTAGCACTTGTGCCAAGACTGCCGACAAAAAAAGTATCGGTCAGATTGTACACGGAGGAAATCAACGTCATTACAATGGTCGGGACAGCCAGGCGGCAGATCAGGCGCTCCACCGGTTCAGTTGTCATTCGCAAAAATTTTTCATCGGTCATATGCGCTCATTCGCCTCGGTTATGAATTGCTGTAAAGACCCGTTATTTTTTATCGGGGCTCCATGGGACGGGCAGGCCCACTGGAAGGATAAGCCGCGCAACAGGCCGATGGATGCATTCAGTTTGACGGTATCGGCGTTCATCCTGGGCGCCATGTTCGTAAGGCCGCCCTCTTTGACCTTGAACAAATCGCCTGTAAACAGCAGATCCTGGTATTGAAAAATATGATGCCCCGGTGTATGTCCCGGAGCGTGGCAAGCCAGAATATTTCCTATTTCCGCCTCATGGCCCAATACTTCGCAGGATTTTGGCGGCGCTGCCCTCAGCAGCTTTTGGATGAAGCGTTTTATGCCCGGCCGGGACTTCTCTTTCATCAAATAGGGAATGTCCTCTTTCCCAAGAAAAACCGTCGCACCGGTGGCTTCCTGAAGTTTTTTGACGTTGCCGGTATGGTCTACGTCATGATGGGTCAAAAGGATGGTTTTGACATCGCCGGGGGCAAAGCCGAGGGCCTTCAATTCATCCAGTATTGCGCCGGCCTGTCCGGGGATGCCGGTGTCAATCAGCGCACTTTCTTTTTCAATAAAAAACACATGGCTGCGCTTTGCGCAGTCCAGAGAATAGACGCCTGGAACGATCTGCATATTATTCTCTCCTTTCGGTTTCGGTACTTTTACGGTTGCCCAGCAGTTCAATATAGCTTTTCACCATCGTGGAGAAGGTCTCATTGGCATCGACTTCTTTGTGGAAAAATCCCGCCGCTTCCAGTGAAACGAACCCGTGTAAATTGCTGCGGAACATACGCGTAAAATGAATTTGGTCTTCGTAGCAAAGATCATAGGATTCCAGCACTCTATATACGACACGTACCAACGACTGAGAGGCTTCGCCGATATTGGGATCCTCCAAAGCAGCGGAGTGGATGAACGCTTTGTACAGCTCCGGAGTGGTTTTCGCAAACTTCCGGTAAGCAAACGCCATTTCCTCAAGAGCCTGTGCTCCACCGCGCCCTACAGCAGCATTGCGGATCGTTTCTTCCAATTTGTTTATGGAGAGCTTCGCCATGCCTGCCGAAAGGTCTTTCAATCCGCTTACATGATTGTACAGAGACGGTGATTTCACGCCCAATTTTTCCGCCACCTGAAGCAACGTGACATTTTCAAGACCCGCTTCCTCGGCAAGTTCCGCAGCGGCATTCAGAATCGTGTCCATGTCTAATCCTCTTTTTTGGCTCATCTTATACATTTCTCCTTGACTATGATGACTATATTGTAAACTAATGTAATTAGTTTGTCAAGATAGATATTAGTATTTGGCTTTTATTTAAAATTATATACCGGCCGAGGCCATTCCAGCGAAAATTGTTGGAGCCAGCCAGCCCTCGTAATAATTCGGAATCAAACCGTTTATCAGCCGTGTTATCGTTCTTTCCCCGCAGCCTGATTCACAGCGAAGCAACACAACTTCAGCGCTGTCGATAGTCAGGTTGATACCCTGCAGGCTGGCTTCCTGTTTGCCGTTAGTGCAGGCAAAAGAGACGCCTATCAGTTCGATCATGTAATCACCCCCATAAGAAGACGGCATACTCCGATACTATTAAGACATAGCACAGAATAATAAATGCTATCATGATAAAATCCAATAAGCGAAAGCCGATTCTGCATATATTCGTCCGCCTGACTGGCGCTCCAAGCCCTCTTGTCAATGCTGCTGCTGAAAGCTCCTCGCCAATTTTTACCGAACACATCATCATCGGCACCACACGGTATTCCAGCATCTTCATCGGCTTTCCCCCGCCAAAGCGGATACCACGCATCCGCATGGCGTCGTTTATGGCGTGGCTTTCTTCGCTGACCGTGGGGAAAAAGCGGAACATGACCGACATGGGGATGACCAGCTTTTCCGTGACATGCATCCGCTCCATCGCCGACATGAATTCGCTTACCGTCGTGCTGGACACGACGTAGTATCCGGTTACGATATTCGGCAGCAGTTGCAGACATATAATCTGCATGGCGACCACGATGATGCTTCCGAACCCTATGGCGCTTTGCAGGAACCATTCGTTCACTGCGGCGCTGGCCGCATACACCAGCAGACAAATGCCGGATGTCTTTACTTTACCGGAAACGGCCAGGAGTATAAATGGAAGCAGGGACAAAGCGAGCCTGAAATAAAACAGCCTGCTTCCACCCAGGCCGCCAAGCACAATCAGGCAGACCGTGATCAGGAGCAGTATTTTTGTCCGCGGATCAAGACGCATGCGGCTTTTCGATAGACTGCTCCGCATCAATTCCTGTGTCATCAAACGATCCCTCCGCGCTGGAAGTGCTTTTTCATAATGGATTTCCCGATCAAGCCACCGATGATGCCAAAGCCAAAAGCGGCGACGGCGAACACCGGAAGGCTCCAGGTCGGGAAGTAGGCGGTCAAAGCGCTGGCATAGTCGGGGCCGAACTTCTCTGTAACCAGGGCAAGGTAAGCGTCACGGGCTACATAAAAACTAAAGAAATTCCCTACGGTCCAGATACTGAACACCCCATAGGCAAACACGCTCTTTTTCGCACTGGAGTAGTTTCCGGATTTGATGATGAGCTCCGCTATGAGACCGACGATTGCGCTGGTCAGAAGCGCCCAGTATCCCATGCCGGTCAAGATCATCAGAATTCCGCAGATCAGGCTCATAATCAGAATCATACCGAATTTTTTTATTTTAGTTAAGTAGAGCATGAACGGTACGCCTCCGACCAACGGGACCAAGGCTGCGGTAAGGGGGTAAAAAATTGGGATGAAAGAAAGCATCGTGACGGCCGCCGTGATCACGAAATAAATAGCGGTAAAAATACCTATGTTGATTAGATCCTTGGACTGCAATTTGTTGTTCTTCATGATAAACCTCCAAAATCTTATTTATTTCAAGCTCCACCTGGTGCTGTTTCGCTGCAGTTCGAACAGGAAGCGGTACAAGCCGCTCCGCTTCAAACGGATATCACATCCTTTGCTCTTTTTTTACCGAGATATATATGCTATAATGCAAATGGTTAGATTTCTCTAACTCCAACATATAACGTACTTCTCATCGAATAAAATATCAATAGATTTGCTTTCGATGAGGATAGCCGCCGAAAAAGCCGGGATAAGCTCCGAAAGAGGAAGGAGGATAGGCTTCCTTTGAAAACAATTTTAGATCTTATGTTTCTGCCATATATAAAACAGCTTGGGATGAAACAGACCGATACGCCGTTCCATAATAAACTCGGTTCTACGTATTTGTGCGACCAGGAAAGTGCTAACGGGTTCTTTTGGGCCTACCATGTGGAGGATTTGTTTTCGGTTTCCGTTTATGATGTGGATGTCGCCCAAAGCATGTCGCCCAGGTTCAATCACCCTGAATTCTTTGCAATAGGATTGTTCAATCAGCAGGTTTCCGAAATCATTGTGGGCAAGCGCCGCACGGCTCCGGGAGTTATCAGCTACACCATGCCCGAGGGGACTTTCTCCGAGCACATGGACAAAGGCACTCATGTCAGCAGTACCGGCATTACTTTCACGCCCAAATTTCTGAAAGAATTGGCCGGCCGGTTCCATATTAGCTATCAGCAGCTGGTAGAAGGCTGCTTTAATTTGAGGGAAGCGCCGGCATCCCCGGATGTGGCCATGGTGATAAAGCAAATATTTGCAGCCCGTCCGGCATCAGGCTGCGCGGCCATGTACTATGAAGGAAAAATCATGGAGGTTCTTTCTATGCTCCTTGGCTGGTACTCCGAGCGCGAAGTTTATGCTCCGGGCGGTGAGATAGCTCCCTATGATTTGGAATGCCTTGAAAGGGTAGCCTCATATTTACAGGAAAATTATCAGGAAACGGTCGGTATTGAAAAATTGGAGAGCATTGCCTATATGGGGAGGAATAAGCTGTCCTTTTTTTTTAAGCAGAAATATGGAATGCCTATTATGGAATACTTACGGGACCAAAAAATCAGGAAGGCAAAGGAGTTTTTAATGGATACGACAATGACAGTAGATGAAATTGCCGCCAATGTAGGCTACCAAAATCAGGGCAGCTTTTCAGAGCGTTTTAAGCTGGAGACGGGACTTACTCCAACAGAATATAGGAAGTTTAAACGCTCCTCCCCCTTTGCCGATTAATACCGTGTGCACCGTACAAAGCTGCGAATTGGCACAACACGGTATACCAGCAGCCGGACTTTATTTCCGCCGAGGAATTAAATCCCTGATTGAATGAAGGGCTTCGGTAGTGTCCCAATCTTTGTAAAGAGCCAAGCCAGCCATGTAAATGGGCGATTGACAGTATACTCAACTTTTTACATAACCTGATGTTTCATCCATGCCCGTTTTGCAAACGGCAGGCATAGCAGGGCAAACAGCGTATAGCCAATTATCCGCATTGTGACAATATCGAATGTAAGTCCTCCAATGGGGTAGCCAAAGTATGCAAAGAACTCATGGGAAAATACAGGTTGCGCCGCTCTGTAGGGTAATAGCTCAAGAATCCGATTCCAGATGCCGCTCGTTTGGCTGATGCCAAGAAACATTGGAAGCATCATAATGAAAATGACGACAACAAGCACCGGAACCGTTGACTTCATTTTAGCGGATAGCAGCAAGGCGGCAGATACCATGCCGAGTAAGATCAAATACAAAGTTGCAATAGCAAGCAACGTTGCACCTAAAAGGGATATATGGTAAGGTGCGATACTGTTTAATACTTGCAGGGGCAAATCCCATCCGCCAAATCCGAAAGAAAACAGCTGAATTCCGCAGCCAACTACAATAAACAGGGTAAAGGCAGCGAGACTATAAGCAAGCGCGGCTAAGATCTTTGCTGTAACCAGCTTTGATTTTCCGTATTGAGAGGAAAGAATGATACTGGCGGCTCCCGACTGATATTCGCCGGAAAAGACGCCGGACACACAAATACAAATCGCTATAATAGCAATGACGAATAGCTCCGCACAACTTAGCAGGGTTTTCCATCCGGCATGATATGAATATTCAAACGGCGTTTCAATAGCCGCTGTGCGGTTCGTCCAAAATGCTTTTTCGCTCTCTGAAAAATTCCAATCCACATAAATCTGGTTCAGCAGAACGTTGATTTTTTCCTCTCTTGCTCCGTAAAAGTCGATTCCATTTTCAAGCCGCATATTAGTAATCGCAGAGAATGACGAATCAAAAAGAGTGGGTTTTGTATAATTGCCATTGATAAGCCGCCAGTAATCATAATAAGGGAAAAAATACTTGTAATAAGCCGTATCATTCAATTTCTTGGTTTCAGAATCCTGTGATACATTTTGCGGGTCGTCGAAAAGGGCCTGATATGCTGCGATATTTGTTTGAATTCTTTCGTCCGTCAATTCGCCTGCAAAAGCATTTTCATATATTTTTTCCTGCTCAATGGCGGCACCACCCATAAGTTGCTTTCCGTCCGTATCCAAAACAATGAACTGCTTTACAGGCAATGCAAAAAGGCCCGCAACGATAACCAGACATACCGCTATGACGATGATATTCATGCGTTTTTTCGCTATTTTTTTAAATTCAAGTATAAATAGATCGTTCATTATTGCTCGACCTCCGCATCAGCTTCTTCAAAGTGGTACAAATATAAATCTTCCAAGCTGGGTTCTACACTCCTGGCTTCTCTGCCGGGAGCCGTATCGCTCACAATCCGAAGGATTGTACCTGCATTTCCATCGTGCTGCAGATTAACAACACGAAAACGGCTACTGACCGCATCAATTTGAGATTGCGGAACGGTGCAGCTCCATACTTTGCCGTCCATACTGTGAATTGCTTCTTCGGCAGGGCAGCTCAAAATGAGCTTGCCTTCTTTTATCATCAGCACTTCATCAGCGATATAGTCAATGTCGGATACAATATGCGTGGATAGAAGTACAATCCGATCTTTAGAAAGCTCCGAAATCAAATTGCGAAAGCGCATACGCTCTTTGGGGTCAAGCCCGGCAGTCGGTTCGTCCAGAACCAATATTTTGGGATCATTTATGACTGCCTGGGCAATTCCCAGCCGTTGCTTCATACCGCCGGAAAAAGTTCTGATCTTCTTGTTTGCCACATCTGATAGGTTTACCAGCTCCAAAAACTGCACCACTTTCTCTCTGGTGTGCTGCTTTTTCACACCTTTGATCGCGGCGATAAAGTTCAAATATTCTTTCGCGGTAAAATCCGGATAGTATCCAAAATCCTGCGGCAGATAACCAAGAAAATCACGGTATCTATGGCCCAATTTATCAATGCTGGTTCCATTGCATAGGATTTGCCCCGATGTGGGATTGAGGATGCTGCATACCATACGCATGAGGGTCGTTTTTCCCGCACCGTTTGCGCCGATCAACCCATATACGCCCGGCTGCAAAGTAAGAGAAATTTGGCTCACTGCGCGCTTTGAACCAAACTGTTTACTAAGATTTTCAATAGACAATTCCATGAAAAGCCTCCTTTATCATAACAAAAAAGCCTGATTGCTTTGGTTCCATTTTACCGAAAGCAGTCAGGCGATACTTTAATATTAAGGTGTTAATTTCCTAAGAAACGATAAAGGATGAAGATATACTTTACTTATTTATCCGATGTCAAAGGCAGTAAGCAGGAGACAAGATAAAGTGTTTATACGACGGCTGGAAGTGAAATAGAAAAAGTCGTTTTTCGATGTTCACTTTGGACACAAATAGTCCCGTTATGAAGTGCAATAATATCTTGGGCAATCGCAAGACCTAAACCAGATCCGCCGGTAGTGGCCTGCCGTGCATCATCGGCACGATAAAACTTTTCAAAAATATGGGTTTGTTCTTCCGGTGAAATGGTTTCGCCTGCATTTGTTATGGTGATGATTGCAGTACCCCCTCGTAGAGAGGCACCGATATGGATAACACTGTTTTTGTCGCTGTATGTGATTGCATTTCTAAGTAAGTTTTGAAACGCTCTTGCCAGATAATCCGCGTCGCCATAAACCCGGATATCCTCTTTGATATTAATTTCAGCCCGTTTCAAATTGGCTTCCATCTGTGGATAGAATTCATCCACAAGCTGAATCAGCATGTAGTTCAGATCAATCTCTTTTTTTGATATTACAATATCCTGCCGATGAAAACGGGTAATTTCAAAAAACTCATTGATCAGCTTTTCAAGGCGGTTTGCCTTTTCCAGACTGATACGAATACATTTTTCCCGCTGTACTTCCGGCATCTCCTTCGTTTCATCCAAAACACTCAAATAGCCGACGATAGAAGTCAATGGCGTTTTAATATCGTGCGCCAGATACATAATCAGATCATCTTTTTTCTGTTCGGACAACGCGGCCTTTGCCCGTTGTTGCTCCAATGTACGCTGGACCGTATTAAGATTTTCCTCCACGGATTTCATTTCAGGCGGCATTTTAATAGCTTCATGTTCTGTACTCAATAGTGAGTGAATCCCCTTGTTGATTTGATCAAAGTACTTTCCAAACCAGGTTAATGAGAAGTGGAACAGACATAGAAACACAATACCCACCGCCAGAAACATAAACTCTGTCCAATGATTGCGGAAGATAGCGGTATAGATTTCGAGAGCACGATCATAACTTGCACCAAACACAAATGAAATAAAGTAAATCGTCCAAACGCCAATTTTTCCTTGCAGAAAATTATAGAGGATTAATGCTGCGGCTGCGGATATGATAAGTACAAGAACCATTTGAACGAATACTTTTCGCCTCATCCTTGAATAATCATTTTTTTCAGTTTTCAATTTTATACCCCACTCCCCATACAGTCTTTATATATCTTGGTTCATCAATCGCATCGCCCATTTTTTCACGCAAGTGTCGTACATGGACGGTGATCGTATTACTATTTTTGTCATAGTACTCATCTTGCCATACTGCATGGAAAAGTTCTTCCGAAGTTACGACGGAGCCTTTCTTTTCACACAATGCCTGTAAAATCTTGAACTCTGTCGGCGTAAGCGATATGGATATATCATTCACGGTACATACATGAGCGCCTATATCCAGAACTAAGCCCGCAGGAGTAGAAATTACCTTTGCCGCGCTTGGGGTATCCGTTTGAGCAGGAGCGTTGCCGTATTTTTTATAACGGCGCAGTTGCGCCTTTACTCGTGCCAATAACTCCAATGGTTTGAATGGTTTGGTCACATAATCGTCCGCGCCGAAAGTAAGCCCTGTTATCTTGTCGGCTTCCTCATCCTTTGCTGTCAGCATGATAATGGGGTAGGTATAGTGTTCTCTTATCTTTTTACAAATCATAAGGCCGTTTATTCCCGGCAGCATAATGTCCAATATGACAAGGTCAAACTCTGTTGTTGCGATACAATTCAGAGCCTCGTCTGCCGAATAAAATTTGAATACGGTATAATTCTCATTTTGCAGATACATTTCTATCAGGTCTGCAATTTCATGTTCATCATCTACAATCAGTATCTTTTCAGGCATGGCCGTTGTTCCTTCCTATCATTTCCTGTTCTTTATTATCAAGTTATTATTCTATCAAATTTCCGCAGGATATTTATGATTTTCTGCATTACAAATCATTAAGACTTTCTTAAGGGGGATGAAAGGAAGCGGGCGGCAGTTACCCTAATGCAATAGGGTCTGCCGCCTTTGCGGCAATTATGAAAGCGTAAATGTGAAAGTTGTCATTTCATTTTCCACGCTTGCGGCTGTTATTTCGCCGCCAAGCTTATCCATACGGGTCTTTGCAATGGATAAACCCAAGCCATAACCGCCGTTTTCTCCTGTCCGTGATTGATCGGCCTGATAAAACCGGTCAAATATTCTTGACAAATCCTGCGGCGCAATGCCTTTTCCGCTGTTTTTCACGGTACAGGTGACAAGCCGATTTGTTTCTGTGAGGGATACATTGATTTGTCCGTTTTCATACGTGTATTTGATGGCGTTATCATATAAAATGGTAAATACCTGTGCAACCAATTCCATATCGCTATTGACGATAATCCCCGGCTCGATGGACCGGGAGAGTGCAATTCCTTTTTCGTAAACAGCCGCTTCCATTGATTGCACTATTTCAGAAACCTTTTCGCTCATATTAAAGGGCGCTTTATTGATTTCCACATTTTCATTTTCCATTTTCGCCAGAGAGAGCAGGCTGTTTATAAGATTGGCCATCCGGTCTGTGCCGGCTTTCATGTATTCAAGCCATTTGATTTGGCTGATGATGGTTTCATTCTTGTTTGCCAAAAGGACATCGTAATTGGCGTTAATAATGGAGAGCGGCGTTTTAAGCTCATGGGAAGCGTCCGCTATAAACTGCCTTTGTTTTTTCCACGCTTCCGAGACCGGTTTAATCGAACGGTTGGCAAAAATAAGGCTGATAAGGAATATGGCAGCCAGCACAGCAAAGCCGACAATCATAAAGGTTAAGGCCAAAGTTCTTAAAGTTTCCATACTGTCGTTAACATCCAGAAACGAAATCTGATAGTTCCCGTCTTGAGAGGCGATAATCGTTTGCATACCGTTTTCGTTGAGAATGCGTGTGCTGATGGCAGGCGTGAGGGCATATTGCCATAGCTTATTATTTATTTTTATGGTCCCATGACCGGCTTTGTTTTTCCAGGCGGTTTCCGCGGCCTGATGGTATGAAGCTTCCGGCATATCGATCAGAGAATCTATGTTTTGGACATTTCCGTATTTATCCACCTTAATGTGAAAAGACAATGAATAGTCTGCCGAGAGCCGTTTTTCCTCTACGTCAACAGCAACAGAGTCATTAACAGCAATTCCACCACTTGAAGCATCACCACTTGTTTCAGAAGCCACAACAGAAAATTGTCCTCCCGCTATGGCATCCAGCTTTCTCATATTTTCCGCTTGGATATTGTTATTCGTGATAAGATAGATAGAGGCAAAGGCGATCAGCACCACCACGGATGTCAGCAGCGTGTTTAAGAAAAGTATTTTATTCCGGAGCCGTCTGAGCATTTACTTCCCACCTTTCCCGTCCTGCAGCAGATAACCCGCGCCTCGGATCGTGCGCAATGAAACGCTGGATTGTATTTGGCCAATCTTTTTGCGCAGAAGGGATACATGGATTTCCACACGGTTATCTTCGGCATTGGAATCATAACCCCACAATTTTTCAATGATATGCTCTTTTAAAACAGTGGTATTTTTTCTGTGAATAAGCAATTCCAACAGTTGAGCTTCTTTTATTGATAAAGTTGCTTCACACGTTCCGCATGCGAGCAACAGAGTATGCGGATTAAATTGGACGTCGCCAAATAATAGGGTTCCTTCATTATTTAATTCGGGCTGCCTCCGGCCCAATGCGCGTAATCGCGCCAGGAGTTCGTCCGTATGAAAGGGTTTTGGCAGATAATCGTCCGCGCCGCAGTCAAGGCCATGCACTTTATCCTCGATCTGGCCTTTTGCCGTAAGCAGGATAACCGGCGTTTTGATACCGCTTTGCCGGATCTCCCTGAGCACTGTCAACCCATCTTTTTTAGGGAGCATAATGTCAAGGACAATCATGTCGTAAATATTGGAAAGAGCACAATCAAGCCCATATTCACCGTCGTATGCCAGATCAACGGCATAATGGTTATGCTTCAAAACCTGCGCGATGGCTTCCGCTATATATTTTTCATCTTCAACCATCAATAGTCGCATTGTTCATCCTCCGATAAATAACATCTATGGCAAAGGAAGCTGTTTACGCTCCTTTGCCATAAATATTATCGCTTAATTTATTCTGCGTCTATGGTGACGCCGGCAGGAGCGTT
The DNA here is from genome assembly GCA_023397905.1 of Bacillota bacterium. Lineage (GTDB taxonomy): Bacteria > Bacillota > Clostridia > Acetivibrionales > DSM-1351 > Ruminiclostridium. The sequence goes on from JAEWSZ010000029.1 coordinate 11,338, forward strand.
TTCACTCCAAGTATGTCCACCGTCTGTGGAATAAAGAAATTTACCGTCTTCCTGCTTTACAGCTACGTTGGCGTTGGCAACGGCGCCTATGGCAGCAGTAACGGCTGCATTAACGTCACCAACCGCACCATCAGGGGGAGTGCCGATAAAAATGCTGTGCTCTCCGTTTCCACCCGTTGAAACCGTGGCGCCGTCCGGCACCTTATCGCTCCAGGTTTGCCCTCCGTCAGTGGAATACCGTGCACCGTTACCGTCAATGGCGACCTGCAAACTTTCCAAGTTGCTTGCAGCGAGCGCTGTCAGCGTGCTAAGGGATAGCGCAAGCGCCGCGGCAAGGACAATAGCGGACGCTTTCTTTTTACAAGTATTAAGGGTTATTGCCAATTTTTCTCGCATTGAGATTACCTCCGTTTTCAATTTTGTTTTGTAGGCAGCTACCTTACATACCCATCATAATCCCAAAACCTTTAGTGAACCTTTACTTAAAAATGGATTTTGGAGAAAAAGATGTAATCAAGCGGAGGAAACTTCCTTGTATTAAATTGGCATCAGTAGCCACATATACCTTAATGCTTTTCCACTTTCCTAAACAATCTACGTCAGCAATCTACCTATCAGATAAAGCAAATAAATATGGAGCGGATAGTAGATGTAGAAAAAGTATTTCATTGATTTTCCCTTATTCCCGTTATACAGCCATATGAGCGGCAGAGATAAAAACATCCAATATTGGTCCGGAACAAACAATTCAAAAAACCGGAAATGAAAGGATACGGGGATATGGGTCATCAGCAGGCCGCTTGCCGCACAAAGTAATGCAAACAGAGAGCATTGCTGCTTTTTATCACGAAGGAAATACCATAAAACTCCCAACAATATAAACACGAATGAGTATTCGACTGAAAAAGGATTAGGAAACAGGACGCATGTAAGTTTAACAATGATATACTTTGCCGTATCGGAGAAGCCTGTAAGGTTATATACAAGCATTTCTATGTAGGCAAAGCCAAATGTCAGGATAATTGCAAAAAGCGGCGGGAGTGTTTGAGAAGGGTTTTTTTCCTGGACGCCCTGTATTATCCTTTCAATCAACGTGGCATAGAGCGCGACATAGAAAAGTGTCGTAAAAATATTGCCTGGGGCGGTCTGTAAATACTCTGAAGGCCAGGCTAGATCAATCACGAGATTCATTGTGCCCATGGCCAGGGAAGCAATGTACAAACGCAGTACGAATTTCTCTTTGCTTCTTGTATGCCGCATTCCTTGCGACAACGCATACAAAAACAGGGGAGCTGCTATCCTGCCTATGATCCGTGTCGTTTCAGAAGCGGTATTGATCGCCGGAACGACTGACAGAAATGCAGCAGTATGATCCAATGTCATGAAGATGACGGCCAGTATTTTTAGCTGAAAGCTATTCAAACCTTTTTTTAATATGTTTGGTATATCACGCAATGTCATTATCTGTTCCCACTTTCTTTCGGTATATTCAACTCCACTAAAAACGGTTTTTATTTCGGAGTTTGTTTATCTGACCAGCTTTCTTCTTTAATAACGTACAGGAAAGAAAAATCCCTGCAATATCTTATATAATTCGTACTTCCAAAAAAATATAAAGCAAATATGAAATGGGGAGCGTATTTGTTCTCACTTGCGTTCGATATGTTCAACTCCGCCCCAAATGGCCTTTTCTTCGGAAGATACCTCTTGAATTTCAGCTTCTTTCGCAGCTCCGTCAATTTTATTTATATCATTTTCGCCCATTTCCATAGCGGACAGGACAGCGGCGTTAGATGGTACAGTCGGCGGTTGCTGTATATTATGAGTTTCATTGCCAATAACGGAGATAACCACATCCGTCCCGGCGCCGGATAAAGTTACTTCCGCAAAAGAGCCGGATGCCATAGCCGAGGTGCCAAATACAGTCACTGTAACAATAATCAGGCTCAAAGCCAGTATCATGCCGGCAGGGGAGGTTTTTTTCACTTTCATGATTGATACAATTCTTTCCTCAATCGCGTTTTTGCTGAAATTGCTTACGAAAGGGGTCAGCTTGCTTCTCTTTTCTTCAAGATGAATCAGTGTTGTGGCATAAGCCGATTTCACCGTTTCCCCGAATGTCCGCACCACTGTTTCATCACAGGACAGTTCAATGTCCCGGTTAAATAATATGTACATCACCCATACTAAGGGATTGAACCAATGCATACACAGGGCGGCGGCCAGCAGCAGCTTGGTCAGCGTGTCAAACCGCCGGATATGCACAAACTCATGGGCAAGGATATACCGCAGCCGGGTTTCGTCCATCCAGTCCGTTGCCTTGGGGAGCAGCACCACGGGGCGGAAGATCCCATAAGTCAGAGGCGCGGTGATCTTATCTGATTGCCGGATATCCACCTTGCGCCTTGTGGGGTGTTCCCGCTGCCAGCCTTTCACAAATTCGTTTTCAATCGGCAAAGCGGTCCTATATTCCCTGCGGCAGCGAAGATGCGTTACAAGGAAAAACACGGCGCAGGCCAGTGTGCCTATCGCCCAAATCAGCACAAGGGGCGGCAGTATTTCAGCGACCGTATCCGCAAATGCGGTATCTGCCCTGCCAGCCATCGTCACAATATAGGGCGTATCTATCGTCGCAGCCTTATGCTTCAACAGGTCTGCGACCGTATAAACGCTGAACCGCGATGGGATGGAAAAAGGGATGAGCAGCCGGCACAATGCCACGCCCCACAGGACAAGAAATGTCTTCTTAGGCAGTTTGTGAAGGGCCAGTGCACGGATGATCACAACAGCCAGGATAAGAACGGAAGCCGAAAGGCTCATTTCCAATATTGTCAACTTCGTCGCCTCCTTTAATAACCGCCGAACAAAGCGGCAATACCGATCAACAGGTACAGATGCAGAGGATAATAAAGGTAGAAAAGGGCTTTCATCTTTCTGCCCCGCTGGCCGTTGTACAGCCAGATAAAAGGTAGCGCCAGAATCATCCAATATTGATTATCCAGAAAAATTTCGTAAAACGGCCCGAAAAAACCATCTATTCCGTTCATGTAGATGTTTCCCGCCAGACTAATGCCGCAGAATACAGCAAAGAGGAACATTTGCCAATGGCGCTCCCGCACCAGATACCACACGATGCCCATAGCGATAAACAAGAACTGATACTCTGTTTCCATCGGACTTGGAATAATCGCTTTGACAAGATCCATTATCGTAAAAAGCTGCGATGCTTCCAGGTTGGGGAAAAGCTGGGGCAAGCCTCTATGCATATACACAGAGAGCCAGTGCGGAAACCAAGCGATAACAATTCCCATCGAACACAGCGCCAGATGCTTCCAGTTTTTATCTTTTACAGAATTCCAAATGCTTTCAAGCAAAAAGCTGAACAATAGGGTATAAAACAAAGTGTAAAAGATACGGAAGTTTGCATACAGCCCCGCTTCAGCGAGGAAAAAATTGATAAGCCCCATGATAAGCCCCGCCAGATAAAGCCGGAGCAGGAACTTTCCTTTGCTGCGGGTATGGTGTCCGCTTTCTACCACTATATATAAAAACAGGAGCGCGGAAAAACGGCAAATGGCTTGAACGATGACGTCATAGTCATTAACAACAGGGACTATGGTTTTTAGAAACATGACAGTATGTCCCAAAGTCATAAATACAAGGGCGATGATCTTTAACTGAAAAGAATTCAATCCATTGCACAAGGGAAAAGGCAGCCGGCTGATGCGCTTCATATGTAACGGCATATCAGACATTCGCATCACCTCGTTCCAGATTGCTGAGAATCTGCTTTAGCCTTTCGATCTCTGCGGTTGTTAGGTTCTTTTGCCCCAAAATAGAAGCAACGAGCTGATCGGCGGCGCCGCCGTACATTTTGTTGATAAGCTCCGTGGTTTCCACTTCCCGCGCCTGTTCTATCGTGACAAGGGGATGGCAAATGAAATCGGAATCATACCGTTCTATGGCTCCTTTGTCGATACACCTTTTGATAAGCGTGTAAGTGGTCGTCTTACTCCAGCCAACCTGTGCTTTCAAAATTTTCGCAATTCGCCTGGCGGCCGTATCACCCTCTTTCCATAGAACGTCCATGATTTTAAGCTCCGAATCGAACAGCTTCATAAAAAGCGCTCCTTTCTACTGTGGTAGAACATCATGATATTAGTCTACTCCAGTAGAACGTTTTTGTCAACTCTCGGGGAGAATATTAAGGGCAGGATGCGCTGCCTGGGAAGTGTTCAATGTCGGATAAGACTTTTTTATTAGGGGTGGCTAAAATCAAATGGCGTTTAAGATGTCCCTTTTCATACTTATATATGTGACAAACCCATAGATACAGTAGATAATCAGGAAGAAAGCAATGGTTATTGCAACTGTTGAGGCAGTAAGTGCATGAATAGAATGGATAACCGGCACGTCAAATGAAATGGTGAAAAAGGTATATGCAATCACAGAAATCAAGCCACCACCCAGTATAATTGCCGGAACAACTGGAAGCGCGTAATAAATTAGGATATGTTTTCTTAATGTATTGAGTAACGCCGTATTCTCCATGCCTAAAACTTTTAGCATGTTATAGTGACGGGTATTTTTGTCGTTTTCACTAAATAGCTGAACGGCCAATATGACTGTCCCGATAATGCTGACGATAAGGGCTAAATAGAAAAGCGGTAATATCAAAATAATGCTTTGGCTGGTTGATTGTGTGGCATATTTTCCGCTGATATAATCCGTATCATTATATATCAGCCTCGTCCTATATCCCTCTTCATCCGATTTGGATATGTTAAGGGGAATAAGTTTCACTGATGTCAAATGCCTCCAAATCGACACGCTGGTTTGTGGTTTGATAGAAAGAAGCTCCAATACCAATACATGCGATGGAGAGGGTGAACAGAGTCGCGATAGCTCCTAACGCCATGCTTACATTGTTGATTTTGGAAGATAATAAGCGATAGAGAAATAGATCCTTTTTTGTTATTCCGCTTCTCTCAACCGCTCTACAATCGTTGCTTTGTTGATAGAACGATATATTCTCTCTGGCGTTATTAAACAAACCGCTATTATTACTATAATCGTTATTGCAACAGGGATATAGGGGTAGGTAAAAATTGCGTAGCTTGTTTGTTGTTGAAACAGCTTAAAAATCCCGTATGTCACCGCATTACCTGCTAATAAAACTAAAATCAGCGTTATTACGGCATATACAAGCCCCTCGCTTATCAGCATTTTCTTAATCTGCTTACGGCTCATGCCAATAGATTCAAGCGTCGCCAGTTCGCGCCTGCGAACCATAATACTAACCGACATTACATTTACAAAATTGAGAATACCAATCAAAGCGATCACAAGCGCAATGCCGCCGCCGAGAACAAGTAATGCCATTTTTCCGCTATTCAATGCTTCCATTGATTCCATCTTTGACGTTAGAGATAGCTCCTGATCGCTCCCTATGATTTGCTTTAACGCAATCAAAGCGTTTTGCTCATAATCGGCTGAAACATCAAGGTTGATTTTTGTTATGATCGGTTCACTAAACCATTCGCGCATTAGAGTGTTTGATATAATAACGGTAGGCGCAAGGCTGGAACTAATGCCTTTAAATTCCAAGGGAACGAAACCGCCAATCGGTATAATAATTTTTGGGCTGCTGGTATTATCGTTTTCACTCTGATATGATGATGAAATAGTCAACTCATGGACATTTTTAAATAAATCAGGATTGTCGGTTGCAATTAACGCAACCTCTCCGTGTTCAAAAGCCTCAATGTCAATCGGATTATCAAGCATGTTATTAAATTTCGTTAGCGTTTCACCATCAACACCGTAAACGAACCCGCTAAAATTTTCAGAAATATCTTTCTCTGTTAAATTGCCCATCTGCTCTTTCATAGGGTGATTAGCAATATAATCACCAAAAGCGTCAGGCGAGTAATCAAGCTTCATCTTTCCCCATGTTGTTACGTTTAAGGCTTCAAATCCGGGCAAGGATTTCAGCTTTTCTATAAACGCATTATCAAACTTTTGCGTCGGCCATATGCTGTTTTCCAACAAAAAATCACTTTCAAATGTGGATTCAATGTATTTGGCTATGTTCATACTGAAAACCAAAGTAGTAACCGTTACAAATGTCGTTATGCCTAAAAACAGGCTGAGTAATACTACCCCCGCACGTTTTTTATCCCGGAAAATATTACGAAAAGCCATTTTGTACGGTTTGCCATGTGCAAACGAACGAGTGTTTTGCGTTTTTACTTCCACGCCCGTATATCTCTGCGCTTCTATGGGAGAGATACCCGCCGCTTTTTTAGCTGGCTTCCACGCGCCCAATAACGCCGTGAGTAAAGGAAAGACAACCGCGCCTAAATAGATGAACGGGGAGAAAGACACAACCGCTTCTGTGGAAACAGCCCCAAGCTCTGAAATAAAGAACGGAACAAACTTGAGCGAAAGCAATAACGCAAGTATTATGCCAATCGGTATTCCAACTAAACAAAGCCGCAAAATCTGTCCGACAACGATTCGCTTAATCTGTTTTGGCGTTGTTCCAAGCGTTTTAAGAAGCCCGTAAAACCGCACATCGCGGGAAACGGAAATATATAGGACGTTGTAGATCAGCAGATACCCTGTAAAAATCAAGAACACCACTATGGCGCATAAGGCAATCGTTGATTGTCCCGTATTAGTATCATACATTTCTACCGCTATTACCGGCTGATTTTCGGATAGACCCAAATCGGACACCAATGCGTTGCAATATTCCGAAACACGCGATTCATTATCGAACATCAGCGTTGCTGAGCCGTCTTCTTCAACGGTTTTGCCGTATTTTTGCGATAGCTCCTGCGAAACGAGCATCATGTCCGCAGTATTCATGGACTGAACAAAACCGTAGCTTGTAAACCACCCCGACAAACGGAACTTTTCGCTAATCAGTGCGTCCTTGTTTTCGCTGTCCGTATAGTAAGTAAGGGGGATTTCCATACCAATGTAAGGAGTATTAATACCCAACCGTTTCAGTACCGAAAGAGAAACCATAATTTCATTTTCTTTTTCGGGATAATTCCCCTCTATATCCACATAGGCGGGGGAGCGTAGCTTTTCCCATTCGGTTTTATCAAAATAGTACAAGGTCAGACTGATTTTTCCCATTTCCGGCGTATTCTTTACAAAACCGACGTTGTTACCCGTGCCAACTACTTTAACGTAATCCAAAGTATGAAGCTTCTCTATTTGAGAAGCGGTGGGGTGCCCGACCGCGGCGTGTGCCACAGTACCCGCAAAGCGTATTTGATTTATCTTCACAGATTCTATAAGGCTCATGCCAATGCTGAAAACAGACCCTATGAGTAGGGCTGTGAGCGCAATGGCTGTGATTATAAAAAAGTTTCTCTTTTTATTGGATTGAAGGCTTCTGCCTGTAAGCCGCCTTATAACAGCGCCGTTGTTATTCTTCATTTTCAGCCACGTCCTTCCCGGACGATTTTGCCATCCTCTATATGGATAATGCGATCGGCAAGTTGCGCGATTTGCTCGTTATGGGTAATCATCATCATGGTTTGATGAAATCTTGTAGAAGTCATTTTCAGAACACCTAAAACATCCTGACTGGTTTTCGTGTCTAAATTGCCGGTAGGCTCGTCCGCAAGTAAAATAGACGGTTTTGTTGCAATCGCGCGGGCAATCGCTACGCGCTGCTGCTGACCGCCGGAAAGCATGTTGGGTAGATTATCTTTCTTTTCGTGAAGCCCCAAAGTATCTATAATTTCATCCACAAAAGATTTATCAATTGTGTTACCATCCAACTCAATAGGCAATACGATGTTTTCATAAACACTTAAAATCGGGACGAGATTGTAATTCTGGAACACAAATCCCACATTGCGTCTGCGGAATATGGTTAGCTGCTCATCCGACATTTTAGCAAGCTCGTGTCCGTCAACAATCACTTTCCCATCTGTCGGCTTGTCAAGACCACCCAGTATATGCAGAAGCGTACTTTTCCCGGAGCCGGACATACCGACAACCGCCACAAATTCTCCAGTTTCCACAGCTATATCAACACCGTCAAGGGCGCGGACAATATTCGGTTCCTTTCCATAGTGCTTTTTAAGCCCCTGCGTTAATAAAATAGGCATCTTTTCACTCTCCTTTCGCTTATGCTTCTATCATAAATTGCAATTCTTACAGGCTCCTAACAAAATTGGATTTATTTCTTACAGTTTTGTAAGAACATTGAGAAAGTTGTATATCTCCCCGGCTTGGAATCTACGAGGATATAGCCGCTCTGTTTTTGAAATATCAGTGAAGCTAAATAAAGTCCTAATCCAGCCCCATCAGCACCTTTTGCGTTTCGTCCTCGATAAAACCGTTTGAAGATAGAGTTCCACTCGTCGGGAGCAATTCCGATACCATAATCGGTAATTCTGATTTTTGTATAGATAGGCAGGGTTTCCACGGATATATTGATTTCTCCGCCCGCTGGGGAATATTTGATCGCATTTTCCAAAATATTTGTGATGGCTTCACTTGTCCATTTGCGGTCATGCAACAACGCAGTATCCTCGAAATAAGCAGTTTGAATGGAAATGTTCTGCTTGGCTGCCACTCCGTATACGGCGCTGATGCTGTCGGAAATAGTTTGTTTGATACCTGTGGAAGCAGGGGACAATTCGATGGCTCCTACCTCCAGCCTTGACATTTTTACAAGGCTGTCCATCATCCATTGCAATTTTTCCGTTCCCGTTTTGACACGCGATAAAAATTCCTGCCGCTCGGCTTCGGTAATACGCCCTTCCAGCAGCAGATCGGTATACATGGCGACACCGGATAGGGGCGTTTTCATCTGATGGGACATATCCGATATGAAACTTTGTATAATTTCTTTCTCCTGCTTGGTTTGGGAAATATCCATTATATTCATCTGAATGATTTTAACGGCTTTATGCGTCAGCTTGGAAAGCCTGCTGTCTGCCGCCGCTTCAAACGAAAGCTCTGCATTCCTGGCTAATACACTGTCCAGAACCCGATCAATAGAATCGAAAGTTCTTTTTACATAGCGATAGCTGAAGAGGATGGTCAAGCTGCATAAAATGACAGCAATGACAATAGTAACTGTAAGCGCCATCCTTACACCCCTCCGTTCCAAATGTAGCCGATGCCGTGGACGGTCTTAATGGTTTGAGAATTTTTCGGATCGTCCTCCAGCTTTGTGCGCAAGCGGCTGATATTGACGGGCAGGGTGTTTTCATCCACAAAATTCCCCTCGTTGTCCCACAGTGAGGATAATATTTGTTCCTTTGAAAGCACTTGCCCGGCGTTTGTCATCAAAAAAGAGAGCAGTCTGTATTCCGTCGCGCTGATGGGTATTTCTTCATCCTCCCGAAAGAGTTTGCAAAGGTTTGTGTCCAGCCTGTATTTACCGGAACGGATGATATGGCGGCTTTCAGCCTCCATGCGGCGGAGCAGGGCTTCTACTCTTGCCCGGAGGACAGAGAGTGAAAATGGCTTGGTAATATAATCGTCAGCACCGGCTAAGAGGCCGGATACCTCGTCTGTTTCCAAATCACAGGCCGTCAGCATAATAATAGGAATTTTTGAATGTGTCCGGATTTCTTTACATAAGTCCATCCCGTTTCCGTCCGGTAATCCCAAATCCAGTATGATAAGGTCAATCTTATGCTGTTCCAGCATCCGTTTTCCGTCCATAATACTGCCTGCTGAAACGGTATGGTATCCGTCTTTTTCAAAAGTGAACCCAATGCCACGGCTTAAATTTTCGTCATCCTCAAGTATCAAAATCGTTTTCATAACGCACCTCAATCGTTCTGTTTGTCCTGTTTCAAGCGCGGGTCTTGCGGCTTGGGGGAATCCTTAGGGATCGCCCAAACACGGCTGAAGCGAATTGCGCCGGCAATACGTCCCTGTTCGCATAATTGTTGAACCCGCCTGTTTGAAATTCCCCATTTTTCAGCGGCCTGCTGTGTTGAAATATAATCCATATCTATTATTTCCTTTCCATTCGATGTATAGTAAGAACCATATAATCAACCAACTATAAGTATATGCGCTTAAACGAATAGATACAAGCGCAATGGATGCACACTTTATTTACATTCCTCTCATACCGTAATTAGCCTGTCCATTAAACAATATGCGGTAACACCATCTGTTTTTACGGACGAAGCGTCACAAAACAGCTATCCCCGGAGCAAATCGCCATATGGGTGTAAATCAAGGATAACAGCGTCGGTTAGTGGAATCCATTTTCTTAGGCCGTTTTCCTTGTTTCCTGCGTTCTTTCTTCACTGGCTTTTATAGCACAAAGTATTCAGATAACATGTTTAATATTATACGGATATGCGTATATAATAATTCTAATCTACTATGGAGGTTAGTATTATGCTTGATTATATTTCAGTCCGGGATGCGGCAGCCAAATGGGGTATTTCAGAACGCAGGATACAAAGGCTCTGTGAGGAAAACAGGATTGGTGGCGTTATACGTTTTGGCCGTTCCTGGGCTATTCCCCAAAATAAGGAAAAGCCAAATGACGGTCGATTGAAAGCAAACAGAAAAATCAAGCCAATTTAGCAAACTCCATCTTAACTCCATTTTGGTATGTTTAAATGTAATGTGGGAGGTGATAACTCTTGTCGAAACACATTTTGATTATTGAAGATGAAATAGATATCCAGAATGTTTTAAAGGCTTTTCTGGAGGAAGCCGGATATAGCATTGATACAGCGTCGGATGGCATTGAGGGAATGACGGCATTTCATAAAGGACAATACGATCTTGTCCTGCTTGATATTATGATGCCAAAGGTTAATGGTTTTGCTGTGTGTGAAATGATTAGGAAAGAATCCACGATTCCCGTCGTTATGCTGACGGCCTTAGAAGATGAAAGCGATCAGATTAAGGGGTTTGATTTACAGGCAGATGATTATATCACAAAGCCGTTTTCCATGCCCTTGGTTCTAAGACGAATCGAGGCCATTTTACGCAGAGGAAATATAGATGAAGCTGAAAAAAAGATTTTAGCCTGTCAGAATATACAGCTCGATTTGGAAAGTTATCAGGTGTTTGTATCCGGTGAGCCGATTACACTGACAGCACGCGAATTTGAGATTCTGAAGCTATTTCTCGAAAATCCGGGCCGTGTATTTACAAGAAACAATTTGTTAGACCAAATTTGGAATTACGACTATATGGGTGATGATAAAATCGTCAATACGCACATCAAAAACCTCCGCAGGAAACTCGGTGTGGATTGCATTGAAACGATCAGAGGGGTGGGATATAAAATTGATAAAGAAAATTAGAAGTAGCCTGAGTGCAAAAGTATTTCTCTATATCGCCACCCTATTGTTGGTATGCAGTCTGATTATCTATGGCGTAGTGATGGTTGTCATGCCCAAAAGCTATAAATCTGAATTGGCAGGACAATTTACAGTGAACCTAAATCAACTCATTACACAGTTGGAAAATGTCAGCGAAAATGAAGCTCCTGATATAATCTATGATTTTTGCTTAGCTAATCAGGCTAATGTAACGCTTGAAAGTAAAAAGGGTAAGACAAATTATAGTTTCATAGACGAGAACAAAAGCTTGGAAAACAAAAATCAAACGTATGAAACCGAAACCGCAGTCGCAACCCTGCATTTCAATAATTCCAATGAACTATATACATTAAACGCAACAGCTTCTGCACGATCTATCAATCAAATTACCGCTTTGTTTATAAAGCTATTGCCGTGGATTTTACTTCTGATTTTAGCGATTGCTTCTGTCGGCGCGCTTTTCTGTACCCGATTTCTGACAAAACCGATTATTAAAATCAGCAACATATCAAAAAGAATGTCCGCTTTGGATATGACTTGGCACTGTGATATTGACCGTACAGACGAAATTGGTGTTTTAGCGGCCAGTTTAAACAGCATGGCTCAAAATCTGGATACTGCTTTAACTAATTTAAAAACCGCTAACGACAAATTGCAAGCTGATATAGATTGGGAACGAAAGCAGGAAAAGCAGCGGCGTGACTTTTTTGCCGCCGTATCTCACGAACTGAAAACGCCCATCACAATTATTAAAGGCCAATTAGAGGGTATGGTTTATAATGTCGGTATTTATAAGGATCGGGAGCAATATCTCCGGCACTCCCTGAAAACCGTAAAAACGATGGAAAGCTTAGTTAAAGAGCTTTTGTCAGTATCTAAAATGGAAACGCAGGGCTTTCGTCTTGAATTGGAAGAAATCAATATCAGCGATATGGTAAGCTCATGTTGCCGACAAATAGAGGGCTTAGCGGAGGATAAGGAGATTGCTTTTCATTTGTCTATTGAAACAGGGATTACTTTCTATGCGGATAAAAAATTGTTGGCTAAAGCACTATCGAATGTTATGAGTAATGCGGTGTTTCATTCACCTGTTGGCGCTTCGGTGAAAGTCAGCCTGTTTAGGATAAATGACAAAGGTATTCTTACGGTCGAAAATTCTGGCGCTCATATTGGACAGGAGGATATAGGACAGCTTTTCACACCGTTTTTTCGTGTAGATAAATCTCACAACCGCAATACCGGCGGCAGCGGGCTAGGACTTTATATCGTCAAGACCATTTTTGATTTGCATAGGCTTACTTATCATATCGAAAACACCGATAGTGGTGTGAAGTTCACCACAGAGTTTTCATAGAAAAATGGTTTGTTTACGGAAAAAGGGGATTGCAAAGCGCAACCCCTTTTTTCATGCTGTCCGCTCCACCTAAAATACTCCTTAACTCCACCGTGGCTCCACTTTCAATGAGTATGCTAGTGGTATCAAATTGTTAATGGAGGTATAAAGTGTGAATTTATTAAAAAGAGCTTTCTTGTATACCACAAGAAAGAAAGGAAAAAGCTTGTTGCTGTTTCTTATCCTATTGGTTATAGCAACCTTTGCGTTAGCAGGGCTTTCAATCAGGGAGGCATCCGGTACAGCGGCCCTGAACCTGCGCCAGTCATTGGGCGGTGGTTTTACGGTTGGGCTTGATCGTAGTGACCTGTCAAAATATAAATCGAATGCTTCGGGGGCTATGGTATATCAGGGTAAATCTCTAAACAGAGAAATTGCCGAAAAGATTATGACTGTTGGTGGGATTGATGCGTACAATGCCACGGTACGCGGCGTTGCGGAAATCAAAAACACCGATCGGGCCTATCTCACACATTTTGTTGTTGATAATGACATCATGGCTGGAAATCCGGATTTTGAACATATGGTTACGGTAATGGGACAAACCAACACCAAATACAGCAGCTATTTTGTCAATGGCTCGCTTAAATTAATAGACGGCAGACATGTAGCCGGTAATGACAAAAACACGGCGATTATTCACCGTGAGCTTGCGGAAAAGAACAACCTGAAAATTGGCGACAAAATTGTTTTGTCTATGAGTCCCTTTATAACAAGCAATGATGAAGCAGCAGCCAAATCAGCCGTTGAAGTTGAGATTGTGGGTATTTTTGATTCTGTGACAAAACAGGTTTCACAGGGCTTCGCGTCCTCCGAGAGTGCAATTGAAAATACGATACTGATAGATGTTGACTCCAGTCTGAACCTTTATGCTTGGGGAAATGATGGCTACGAAAGCATTGATTATTATGTGAATGACCCCGGCCAACTGGATAATATCATCCATGAAGTTAAAGACATCGGTTCCATTGATTGGAGTTCCTTTAATATAACAACGAATGACAAGACGTTTCAATCGGCATCGGAGCCGCTTCAAAATCTAAATAGTTTAATTACGACGTTGATTTTCATTATCCTTGTGATAAGCGTAGCGATTCTCTCGCTGATTCTGACGATGTGGATTAAAAACCGTGTCCATGAAACGGGCATACTGCTTTCCATTGGCATCAGCAAAACAAAAATTGTACTGCAATACATGGCCGAAATTCTGATAATCGCGGTACTGGCCTTTGGAATATCGTTCTTTTCCAGCAATGCGGTGGCGCAAAGCGTCGGCAATTCTCTGTTGGAGTATGCAAGTTCGGACACTGTTCAAACAGAACAGCCGAGACAACCCTCCAACGTCTATACGGATTCAGCGCCGGAAATGGCCGTTAATGGTACGGATTTAACCGACATCAACGTTGAGGTCAATCCCGTGAATATGATATGGATTTATCTCATGGGCAGTATGGTCATTGTACTGTCCGTGGCGATTGCGTCCATCCCGATCTTACGGTTAAAGCCCAAAGAAATATTGACAAAAATGAGTTAAGGAGGAACAAACTATGACTGCTTTAACAACGGTAGATCTGAAATACGGGTACGATAAAAAAACGCTTGTCTTGAAAAAAATCAATATCGCTATGGAAACAGGAAAAATGTATGCCATCCTCGGCCCGTCCGGCTGCGGCAAAACAACGCTGTTGTCTTTATTAGGCGGCTTGGACGCTCCGACCGGCGGACAGATTCTATATCAGGACGAGGATATTGCCAAAACGGGGCTTGCCAATCACCGAAAAAATCATGTGGCCTTTATTTTTCAAGGCTATAATCTGATTGACTATATGACACCAATTGAAAACGTCAACCTGACGACGAAGCTGCCTGCTTTCCCCATTTTGGAGCGTTTGGGCCTGACAAAAGAAGAAGCAAAACGGACGATTCTCAAACTGTCCGGCGGTCAGCAGCAGCGGGTGGCAATTGCTCGCGCGCTGGCTTCCGAAGCCGCAATTATCCTTGCGGATGAACCAACGGGAAATCTGGATGAAGATACGGCAAAAGAAATCACATCGATCCTTAAAGAGAGCGCCCACAAGCTGAACAAGTGCGTGGTGGTCGTTACCCATTCCAACGATATTGCAAAACAGGCGGATGTGGTTTTGCGATTGAAACGCGGTGAAGTACAGATTTTAGAGCGCCCATCACAGGATACGCGGAAAAGTGAGAAATAGATATGGGTAAAAAGACGGTAGTATAATCATACGCATAACCCTTACATCAAACGGCGGTTTTGAGATAAAAGTCAAAGCTGCCGCTTCCCTTTGTCGAAAAAAGGAGATTGCGGAAGGGGTGCTATTTGATACCAGCAAATCGCCAAAACAAAAAGCAAGCTGGCGGCAACTGCCACCAGCTTATAAGACATGGGTTTGTCGCAAGGATTTAGTACAACAGCCTATTTTACAACTTCAACTCCAATCAGTTCGCCTAATCCATCTGCATCAAGTTTCGTGTAGTCGCGTACAGCCTTTATATCCACTTCTCCCTTTCCATCTGGGCTATTAAGCTGGCGCATAGCTCCTTTGAACTTTCCGCTTTCTAAAGCTTCGCCGTTTGAAGATAAAATATCGATAAATTCCCGGACAAGCTTTCCGTTATAATAAAGACAATTTTGCTTTTTGTCATAAGTCAGGCCAAACGGCTCATAAACTGAATATACTTTTGCAAGTTCATCCGGAGTTATCACCCCGCCCTCCGAACTATAGGCGCTATAAGCGGACGCGGAGCCGCCTTGCAATGCTTTCTGTGCTGTTGAGGAGTTATTTGCCGCTGAGGCATTACCATTGACTTCCGGTTCCACCGTTACTTCTCCGCGCTCAATCTGTTTTAAGATGTCTTGCCATTCTTCAGGGGTAAATTGGTACTCGTCAGAGAGTTTTACAGAAATGAGTGTTCCCGGTGTACTATCAACGGAAATCGGGGCAGAAGCATAGGAAATGTTGCCGGTAGCTGAGGCAAGGGAAAGTATGTTTCTCGTCTTATTATCAATTATCGCCCAATACTCGTGTTCCGCATCAGCCGTTTGCATCAGCCATATATCACCCTTTTTGGTATCCTTGAAAAACTGGATTGTTACTGTCTTTTCGCTCATGTCTACATCGTATTTATCCGCGATTTGAGTGATAAAAACATTTGTCGCAAGCTTTGACGCCTCGTTCAAAGTTTTATCTTCGGTCCAATCGACATTGATACCGCCAAGATCCTCTGTATTAAAGGGATTTCTTTGTTCTGAGGCAAGATGATACACTTCATCAGTATGCGGTAGTGTATCAGGGGTGGTAATTTCTTTGCTTTTCCCATTACTATTGAAGATATTATCCGCGGCATAAGCAGCAACGGCAACTCCAGAGGCGCCAATTACGAGAATCGCGGCAACAGCCAGAACAGCAATGTGCTTCTTCGTTTTTTTGATGTTTAACAGCATGGTTAATCTCCTTTCGATGTGCTTCCTGCTCCCGCAAAAAGAGGAACAGAAAGCCGTGTTAATGCCGGAGTGAATGTCCAGCGTGTTCAGGATGGCTTCGCCATAAAGTTTTCTTTCCTCACGGGACATTTCGGACGCCAGCGCCTCGTCACAGGACAGCTCTCCCCATGTGCTTACATCTTTGCGGAGTACATAAGCGAACGGGTTAAACCAGTGCAGCGTTCCAGCAGCCAGGGCAAGCATTTTCACCCACAGATCCTTTCGTTTCAGGTGTGTGAGCTCATGGGTCAATACCAGCTTTAAGTCGGTTTCCTGCATGTTGGAGGTTGGCAGCAATATCATGGGGTGGAGTAACCCCACCAGCATAGGGCTTGTGATCTTACGGTTCTGCACGAGTTTTACTA
>JAEWSZ010000056.1 GCA_023397905.1 Bacillota bacterium
CATCTGCTATTCCCACGGCGAATACTATCCGCTTGGCAAATCACTGGGCTACTACGGCTATTCGGTGACCAAAAAGAAGAATTTGAAGCGTAAAAATCTGGGGCGGAAATAAAAATCAGGGACAAAAATAAAGATTTATATGGGAAACATATAAGTCTTTATTTTTTTATGCCGGTTCATATAAATATATTTAAACAGAATCAATTCTCGTATTTTTATTCACGGCGTAAACACGTGCCATTTTATATTATTATATTTAAACCACACGATTATTTTAAAATGAGCTATGGAAGGTCCTTGAGATGACCTCCAGCTGCTGGGCACGGGTCAGCTTTATAAAGTGCACCGCATAGCCGGACACCCTTACGGTGAGCTGATTGTATTTCAGCGGCTCCTCCATGGCGTTTTCAAGTGTGGACCTGTCCAGCACGTTTACATTTATGTGATGGCCGCCGCTCAGCATATACCCGTCGATCAGGGCGGACAGGTTGCTGCTCCTGGTCTCCTCGTCCTTTCCCAGGGCGGCCGGAAGTACCGAAAGAGTGAGCGAAATGCCGTCTTCGCAGCAGCTGTATGGTATCTTGGCAACCGAACTGATCATTGCCAGCATGCCGGACCTGTCCCTGTTGTGCATGGGATTTGCGCCGGGGGCAAAGGGCTCGCCTTTTTTTCTGCCGTCCGGGGTTGAGCCGGTTTTTTTGCCGTATACCACATTTGAAGTAATGGTGAGTATTGACAGGGTATGCCTGGCATTGCGGTAGGTGGGGTGCAGCTTCAGGCTGCTATAAAACCTTTCTGCAATTTCTTTTGCAATGCTGTCCACTCTGTCGTCATTATTGCCGAATTGAGGATAGCTGTCATTGGTTTCAAATTCGGTAATTATGCCTCTGTCATCCCGTATGGGCTTTATCCTGGAATATTTTATGGCGCTCAGAGAATCCGCCAGCACCGAAAGCCCGGAGATTCCAAACGCCATCAGCCTGTTTACATCGGTGTCATGCAGCGCCATCATAAGGCGCTCGTAGGCATATTTATCATGCATGTAGTGAATTGTGTTCATTGTGTTTACATAAAGACCTGTAAGCCAATCCTGGAGCTTCAGGAAATTATCCATAACAATGCCGTAGTCGAGATATTCCCCTGTATAGGGCGGAAGCTCGGGAGCCACCTGATCACCGGTTATCTCATCCCTGCCTCCGTTTAATGCCAGCAGCAGGAGCTTCGGAAGATTGCACCTTGCTCCGAAGAACTGCATATCCTTTCCAAGGCGCATTGCCGATACGCAGCAGGATATTCCGTAATCATCGCCGTAAAGAGGGCGCATTAGCTCGTCGCTTTCGTACTGGATGGCGCTGGTATTAATAGACATCTTCGTGCAAAATTGCCTGAAGGCCTTAGGCATACCGGGAGTCCATAAAATCGTCAGGTTTGGTTCCGGGGCGGCGCCGAGATTGTTTAAGGTCTGCAAAAACCTATAGGCGGTTTTTGTCACCAGGTGCCGCCCGTCACTGCCCACTCCTCCCAGCGATTCTGTCAGCCACACGGGATCTCCCGCAAAAAGCTCATTGTATTCCTTGGTTCTCAGGTGTCTTATAAACCTCAGCTTTATAACGAACTGATCCACCAGTTCCTGGGCCTCTGCCTCTGTCAGCAGGCCTTTTGCCATATCGTTTTCTATATAAATGTCAAAGAAGACGTTCAGTCTGCCCAGTGAATTGGCCGCGCCGTTGGTTTCCTTCATGGCTCCGAGGAAAGTCAGATAGGTCCACTGAATGGCCTCAAAAGCGTTCTGCGCCGGGCGGGTAAGATCAAAGCCGTAGGAATTGCCAAGTATTATCAAGTCCTTCAGGGCGGCTATCTGATCATGGATTTCCTCCCTGAGCCGGATTGTTTCTTCTGTCACCTGTATGGGAAGCGCTTTTAGATCCTGCTGCTTCTGATCCATGAGCGCATTTACTCCATACAGAGCCACACGCCTGTAGTCTCCGATAATGCGGCCCCTGCCGTAGCTGTCGGGCAGTCCTGTAATCACTCCGCAGCGTCTTGCTCTGCGCATCTCTTCACTGTAAACGCTGAAAACTCCATCGTTGTGTGTCTTGACATGATTGCTGAAAATACGGTCGATTTCGGGCGAGGGCGATACCCCAAACTGCTCACAGGCCTGCATGGACATGCGGTAACCTGTATTCACAAGAAAAGCCCTTTTCAAAGGCGAATCTGTCTGCAGCCCTTTTATGATTTCGTAGGACTGATCGATAAATCCGGGCTTATGGCTGGTTATACCGGAAATGGTTGAGGCATCTATTTCAAGAACGCCGCCATTCAGGTGTTCTTCGATCAAAAGACTTTTACAGGTATTCCACAGGTGTTTGTTCTTTTCGCTTATTCCCGCAAGAAAATTTTCATTGCCGTCGTAAGGAGTGTAGTTTGTTTGAATAAAGTTCTGAACATCAATGGTATTTTGCCATTTTCCGGGTCTGAAATTTTTAAAATACTGATTCATAACTTGCCTCCCACAATCACAATTATTTTCTGCCAGGGGATTTATATTGTATAAGCTCATGTATGCTCCGGCACAGTTCATGTGCCGGTATCCCAGTGATAATATAACAAAATAAAAAGCCGCCCGGGCATTTTAGCGCCCAGGCGGCCGGCTTGTAAAAGTCATACTCCCATGTGGTAAACTCCACTTCCGCCAGTTGTATGACAGTTCAAATTCAATATCTTATATTTAAAGTATAAGTTTTTTTAAAAATATGTCAATAGTTGATTTTATTTTTTATTATCTCTTATAAAGAGGAATATTTTCCGGCACAGTAGGAGCAGCTTTTACAGCTGGAACACCCGCCGCGTTCATATAGCAGGAGTTCCGAGGCCACAGCCCACTTTTCGGAAGCCTCCTGACATTTGGAGCTTAATTCTCTGACGTCTTCAGGATTTTTGATATCGGTTGATTTTGCTCCGGACTTCTCAACCATATCCACCAGCCTGTTGGGATTGTCAAGCAGGGGACATGGACGCAAATGGTTGCTGTTGAAGGGCTGATTGTTGTGATATTGTATAAACAGCGGTGATTTAAGCGCTTCCAGCAGCGTTTTTTCATAAACGCTGGAATCTGAATAGTGGATAAATGCGCAGGGCTCCATATCTCCGTTGGCATTGATGTGCAGATACAGACGTCCTCCGGCGATGCAGCCGTTGATATATTCTCCGTCATTCCAGAAATCCAGGGTGAATATGGATTTGGTCTCGCGGAAGTTTCTGATCTGGTGGTACATGAACTGGCGCTGCTGGGCTGTGACCATAAGGTCGGGAACTGCATCGGCGCCCACGGGGATATAGGTGAAAAACCATGCAAATTTGGCCCCTTTATTTATCATGTCGTCAAAATACTTCTCACTGCCTATCACATCGGTATTTTTCCTTGTGTAGCAGCAGGAAATGCCGAAGAGAAGCTTCTTGCGTTTCAATAACTCCATCGCGTTGATTGTGGCGTCGTAGGTGCCTGCTCCTCTCCGGGCATCGGTTTCGTCCTTGAAGCCTTCGATACTGATGGCCGGTATAAAATTTTGTACCCTCAGCATATCGTCGGCAAATTTTTCATCAATCAGAGTGGCGTTGGTAAAGGCCATAAAAAGGCAGTCGCTGTGCTTTTCACACAGGCTGATAATATCCTTTTTCCGTACAAGCGGCTCTCCGCCTGAGAAAAGATACATATATACTCCCAGGTTTTTGCCCTGGCTTATGATATCGTCAAGTGTTTCATAGCTCATGCTGAGGCTCTTGCCATATTCGGAAGACCAGCAGCCCACACAGTTGAGATTGCATGCCGAGGTGGGATCCATCAGAATTGCCCAGGGGATGTTGCAGTTATTTTCCTTTTTCAATTTATCCTGCCTGGGGCCGCCGATAATAGTGGCGTTAATGACCAGGTTCTCAAATACTCTTCTGCGCACATCGTTGTCTATATCGGTCCAGAGACTTTTTATAAGCTTATACCAGTTGTTGGTATTGTCGCCTATTATGTTATTCAGTACCTTTATTTGTCCTTTGACAACCCCGCCCTTGTCATACTTTTCCACCCAGCGCAGCATTTTAGGTATATTTTTGTCAGGGTTGGAATTAAGACGGTTCAATGCTCTTCTCATTCCGAATATTTTCAATTTCTCAGATAGCCTTTGATATATTTTATGAAACATGGATTCCTCCTGTTTGGTGATTTTATTCCATTATATGTATTTATTGCAAATCTTGTGTCTGGTGGATTTGGTTTCCTGCCCGGAGCAGGGCCGGAGCCATTTCCGGCCGCCGCGGGGGAATCATGTGCGGCGGATGGATTTTAATGCTATAATGATGCTTGTGGTATGAGGAATTGGAAGGAGATGGTACATATGGGAGAGTTAAAGGATATCCTGTTTTTTATAAAGGAGACGGAAAAGCTGAAGGATGTGACGCGCACGGCATGGACATCGTCGGGGAAAAGGGAAAGTGTTGCCGAACATTCCTGGAGACTGGCGGTATTTGCCCTTTCTATGGCGGAATATTTTCCGGGAGCGGACCTTGCAAGGGTTCTGGGTATGTGCCTGGTGCATGATTTTGGAGAAATATATGAGGGAGATGTGTCTGCAAAACAGGAGAATGATCCGGCGGGCAAGCTGGAGAAGGAAAGGAAGGCTCTTGATAAATTGACGGACATGCTGCCTGAGATACAGAAAACCAGACTGCTGGATTTATGGGCGGAATATAATGCCGCGGACTCGGAGGAGTCAAAGCTTGTAAAGGCCCTGGATAAAATGGAAACTATCGTGCAGCACAACCAAGGCATGAATCCTCCCGGTTTTGACTATGGATTCAATCTGTCATACGGAGCTGACTACGCAAAATATAACGATGCTGTCAAAGGGCTGAGGGCTTTGATCGACAGGGATACGGAAGAAAAATGCGGAAAATGCGGTACTGTTGAATTCAAGCCCATATCAAGTGGCAACCGAGATGAAGTAAACGGTTTTATCAGGGCTCAGTGGTTTTCCACGGATATGGTCGTCAGAGGCGCAATAGTTGATATGACGAAGCTGGGCGGTTTTGTGGCATATGCTGATGAAAAAATTGCCGGGCTGATAACATATCTGATCAAGGGCGGCGAGTGCGAAATCATGTCCCTTGACAGCTTGAGAGAGCGGCAGGGGATAGGGACTGCCCTTGTAAACATGGTTATAAAGGCAGCTTCCGGCCGGAAATGCGGGAAAATAAAATTGATCACCACAAATGACAATATAAATGCCATAGGTTTCTACCAGAAGCGGGGCTTTGACATGACCCGCATATATCATGATTCCATGGAGGTATCCAGGAAACTCAAACCGGAAATTCCCTTACTGGGAGACTTTAATATTCCCTTAAGACATGAAATAGAATTTGAAATGAACCTGCCGGATTGATATTGCCTCTGGCAGACGGGCGGATAAACTAATAACCGGTTGCAAGGGAATTCTCCCGCAACCGGTTATTTAATGTATTATTTAAGATTTTTTTCTATAATATCTGTACTATTTGAAGTAAAATTATTTGGTGGCAAGCACTTTCTTGAGCTTTGCAAACCTTGGGAGACCGTCTTCCTTAGGCGGAGTAGAATCACCTGAAATAAGCGGCAGAGCGTAGTCGATGAACTGCTGGTTCAAACCGTTTCCTGCTGCGTTGATCCATTCTCTTGGAATCTTCTTTTCTGTGTTTGCAACATCGTTCAGATCAAGAAGCTGTATTTCGCACTTGTATTCTTTTCCGGCAGCTCTCTTGAAGCCAACCATTTTGTCGGTCATTCCTTCTACCGCATTTCTTACGGCCATCTGACCGGAGAGGAAGGATTCGTTTACGTCGCTGGCGGAACCGCAGTGAGATGCACATCTCTGAAGCAGGCTGAATTCTATTCCGCGGACCTTTGCTCCGGTCTTTTCCTTTACTATGGCAGCCAGAGTAGCAGCCAGACCGCCCAACTGAGCATGTCCGAAGGAATCTCTCTGCTGTGCCAGATCGGAACCGTATTCGGAAATGTATTTGCCGTTTTTGTCCTTGATACCCTCGGAAACAGCTACGATACAATTGCCGTTCTTTTTGTATATTGCGGTGCAGTCTTCCAGGAATTTATCCATGTCAAAATCAATCTCAGGAAGGTATATCAAATCAGGACCCTGGCCCTTGTAGGTTGCCAAAGCCGTAGAGGCAGTCAGCCAGCCGGCATTTCTTCCCATGACTTCCAGTATTGTTATCATTCCGGTGTTGTAAACTCTGGCATCATGATAAACTTCCATGGTTGAAGTGGCGATGTATTTTGCCGCGCTGGAATAACCAGGACAGTGGTCTGTTCCGTAAAGGTCGTTGTCTATAGTCTTCGGAACTCCCATTACTCTGCATTCGTAGCCGACTTTCTGCATATACTTGCTGACTTTGTTGCAAGTGTCCATGGAATCGTTACCGCCGTTGTAGAAGAAATATCTGATATTGTATTTTTTGAAAACTTCAACAAGTCTTTTGTAATCAGTCTCATCTTCATCAGCTGATTTAAGCTTGTAGCGGACAGAGCCCAGTGCGGAAGAAGGAGTGGTCTTTAATAATTCGAGTTCATAAGCGTCTTCCTTGCTTATATCATAGAACTTCTCATCAAGAATACCTTTGATACCGTGAGCTGCGCCATATACAGCCGTTATCGCTTCCTGCTTTAATGCTTCCTGGAACACGCCGGCGGCACTGGCATTGATTACTGACGTTGGACCGCCGGATTGTCCAAAAATAGCGGCACCCTTTAAAACTGTCATCGTATATACCTCCTGGTTTTTATATTAATTTGTAAAAATATACGTTGTCTTTACCGGACCTTTCATTGATCAAGGTCTGATATTACAATACGCAACCAAAATAAAATATAGCATATTGCATATGAAAATGCAATTATACTTCTCCCTCATTGACAAAAAAATATCAAAAATTCCCTTGATTTTGAGCTGAATTTTGCATAAAATAGTAACGGTAGGATTCTGAATTACCTTATTATTTATCAAAAGAATAATTTTGCTAAATAATAATTATTATAAAATGGAACCCCGGGTTTTTGGCGCTGCAGTTTCAGGCATTCAACACGACTGGGTTTCAGGGTAAAATTAAAATAAAAAAGGAGTGCATTTAAAATGCATTAGTAACTTCTACAGAAATGTTCAAAAAAGCTTATGAAGGCGGATACGCTATTGGCGCTTTCAATGTTAATAACATGGAGATAGTTCAGGGAATAACTGAAGCTGCAAAAGAAGTAAATGCTCCGCTTATCCTTCAGGTATCATCAGGAGCCAGAAAGTACGCCAACCATACTTATCTTATGAAATTGGTTGAAGCCGCAATAATCGAAACAAATCTTCCAATCTGCTTACACCTTGACCACGGCGATACTTTTGAACTCTGCAAATCATGTATTGACGGCGGATTCACTTCCGTTATGATCGATGGTTCACATCACTCATTCGAAGATAACATAATTTTAACTAAAAAAGTTGTTGAATACGCCCATGAAAGAGGAGTAGTTGTTGAAGGCGAGCTGGGAAGACTTGCAGGTATCGAGGATGCCGTAAATGTTTCGGACGCAGACGCTGCTTACACAGATCCTGCCCAGGTTGAAGAATTCGTATCAAAGACAGGCGTTGACTCACTTGCAATAGCAATCGGTACAAGCCATGGCGCTTACAAATTCAAGCCGGGACAAAAACCGCAGCTCAGATTTGACATATTGGAAAAGATCGAAAAGAGACTTCCGAATTACCCCATAGTTCTCCACGGAGCTTCATCGGTAATTCCTGAATTTGTTCAGATGATAAACAGCAACGGCGGAAAAATGCCCGATGCAATAGGTATTCCTGAGGAAATGCTCAGAAAGGCCGCTTCAATGGCTGTTTGCAAAATCAACATAGACTCTGACCTGAGGCTTGCAATGACAGGTTCCATCAGAAAGTACTTTGCTGAAAACCCAAGCCATTTCGACCCAAGACAGTACCTTTCACCGGCAAGAGCTGCCATAAAGGAACTTGTTAAGAACAAGATCGTAAATGTTCTGGGCAGCAACGGAAAAGCGTAATTCAGAAGACAGAATATTAACTGTAACGCGAATATACGAAACAAATGAACATACCCTGTAAGGTCACTGGAGCTCATAGCTTCGGGCACTTTACGGGGTATTTTGTTTGGGAGCCAGAATTCAGAAAGCAGGATTTAGATTAAAACCTTAAAGTCAAAGTCGGAATTCTGAGATGATTCAGGTGGCGTCCACCAATTTATGATACACATCCAGCATTTCAATAAATTTTTCGCTGTCGCCGCCGCAGTCGGGGTGGTATTGCTTGGCCAATTCCCTGAATTTGCGCTTGATGTCGTTAAGAGTTGAATCCGGAGGCAATCCGAGCATATCGAGCAATTCCGGGGAATAGAGGTTTTTCGGCGTTATGCCGTTTTCCTTGTAATATTGAAAATACACCATGTAAAAGAATTCGGAAAAAATCCTTTTGATCTCCTGCTTATCCACGATCATCAAATAATTCATGGGGTATTTTACGGAAGTGTCAAATTCACTTCTGGTGGAAAAGAATTTATTCCATACAAGATATTCTCTTCCGGTGAGTTGAATGCCCTTAAACCGGGTTTCCGTTTCAAATTTCTTTAATTGTCTCAGCTTTTTCTTTGTATCTTCCAGCTCCAAGGCCATATCATCTCCCTCTTAGTATTAATTAAAATTATACAACTAATTCCAGGTTGAATCCATTATTTAATATTTCTGAGAAATTTACCGAATAACTGTTTACCTGCGTTGGGTTTTAGTATAAAATAACTTCATGTGAAAATTTTAGCAATCCGGTTGGAAGCTGTGATGAATTCCCTTTACTTGGGCACCTTGGGAACTCTGAGCTTATGGTGCAACCTGCCAACAATTAATTAACTCTAATTGTTGGCAGGTTTTTTTTGTGTAAAGAATACCGGACGATCTATTTATGGCCGCGGCAATTGCTTTGGAAGGTATAAATTTATACTGGAAATAAAGGCGGACTTTCCTGGTTTGCAAAATTGTTTTAAACAAAAAGTAAAGGGTATTAAAAACAGCAATATAGATAAAAGAGAAAAAGGAGAAATGCTATGAAAAGTATAAAAACAAGGATCGTAATATTTATAGGAATATTACTGCTGTTCGTCTGCGCCGGATTTGGAATGATCGCATATAACACATCCTCCAATGCGTTAATAGCGAACATAGAAGAAACCATGCCCAAATTTGCTGTTGAAGCCTCAAAAACTATTGATTCGGAAATATCGAACCATCTGGCTTCACTGGAGACAGTTGCGGCAAATGAAAAAATAATGGAATATCTCAAGAATGGCAAAAGCAGTTTTCCCGATATCCAACAGCTGCTGAAAAATGAGATGAAGAGAAAGGGCTACCTGGAAATGGCCGTGGCCGATGTTAAGGGCGAAGCGGTTTTCAGCGGCGGAGATACTTCGGATATAAAAGACAATGGTTACTTCAAAAAGGCAATTGGAGGAGAAGCCAATATATCCGATCCCATCGAAAATCATAAGGATAATTCAATAAATATGGCGTATGCTGTTCCCATAATATCGGATGGCAAGGTAACCGGGGCATTGGTCGCTTTCCGCGACGGTTATGAGCTCAGCGATATGGCAAAGCAAATCAGTTATGGAAAGTCAGGCCAGGCATTTATTATAAATGCCCAGGGCAGAACGATTGCCCATGCTGATAAACAGCTAATTTCCGGCTTTGTCGTCAAGGCGGAACAGAATGCCGGGGATACAGAGGCAAATTCATCGGCTTCATTCAAGGTGGATGGGACATCATCTGCCACTGTTTCGGAGGACAGTATTAAAAGCCCCGCCGGTTTTGAAAATTTCTCCGGTCTGCAAAAGTTGATGATTGAAGGAAAAACCGGGTTCGGAGAATATAAATACAACGGAGTACATAAATTTCTGGGATATGCACCGGTTTTAAGCCACAACTGGTCGGTGGGAGTGGAAATAAATAAGGACGAAATGCTGTCTGGCTTGAAAAGCCTTCAGCTTAAATTTTTATTAATGACAGTCGTTTTTTTGAGTATAAGCCTGTTGGTTGCGCTATTGATTGCAATAAATATTAAAAGGCCAATTTCATACATAACAAAAGAATGCCGCAAAATGGCGGAAGGGGATTTTACCGGAACTGTCAATCAGAGCTTTATAAAAAGGCGGGATGAAATCGGCGAGCTGACAAGAGCCTTCCAGACCATAGGTCAAAATCTCAGGGAACTCATAGGCGAAGCGGCAGGGGCTTCTATTAGAGTAGCTTCCTCGTCCCAGGAGCTGACAGCCTCGATTCAGCATTCCTCCTCGACCTCAACCGAAGTGTCAAGAGCAGTTGAGGAAATCGCGAGAGGGGCCGGAGAACAGGCAGAAGAGGCTGGAAAAGGCGTTGAAAAGGCCGTACAGATGGGGACTATTATAGAACAGACCATGGAATATATTTCAAGTTTGAACCAATCTGCCCATCAGGTGGAGATTATAAAGGAAGAGGGCTTTGAAATTCTCGGAGACCTGGTCAGGAAAACCGGAGACAGCGGCAGAGCTACCGAGGATATCTATAATGTTATTATCAATACCAACGAAAGCGCCGGAAAAATTCAAAAGGCCAGCCAGAAAATCGGGGGAATCGCCGAACAGACAAATTTACTGGCTTTAAATGCCGCCATTGAAGCGGCACGGGCGGGAGAGACCGGCAAGGGCTTTGCGGTGGTGGCAGAGGAAATCCGGAAACTGGCCGAGGAATCCAATGAATTTACAAAAGCAATAACGGTGATCATAAACGAACTCCTGGAGAAAACAAAAGGGGCCGTGGATACCATGAAACAGGTTTCGGATATGACAGTATCCCAGTCTGAAAGTGTTAAAATGACTGAAATACGGTTTGAAAGAATCTCCGAAGCAATTGAAGAGACAAAGAGAATTATTGATGTTTTAAGTCAGTCCGGACTGAAAATGAGGGACCAAAAGGATGAGGTTATAGATGTGATTCAGAATCTGTCGGCCGTTTCCCAGGAAAGTGCGGCGGCAACTGAGGAAATAGCGGCCTCCATCGGAGAACAGACTACGGCTATGGAAGAAATCGTCAATACAAGCGAGATCCTGGCCGGTCTGGCTGAGACCATGAATCAGACAATAGCAAAGTTTAAATATTGATCCGCAGGTTGTAAAACAAATATGACCATGGCTGGAATTGTATCGCCCCATGACCAAAGTCAATTACGGTTGAAAGCCTTCGCCTTCCAGGCGGATATTGCTTTTAAGCGGGCTTTCAGCCGATAGTAATTGACTTTTTATATTAAAATAATATTAAATTTCCTGACAAATATTGTTGTGAGGGGTTAAAATGTTTTATATTTAATATATAAAAATGTATTTATATGATTAATTTTGTATTTTGTGTCATTGGGGGTAAAAATGAAGAAAAAAGTGGGAGTAGTCAGCCTTTTGCTGGTGGTATTAATGCTTTTTCCAATAATCGGATATAAGGTATTTACTGAGCAGGGGTATCAGGGAAATGTAACAAATGCTCAGGATGTTTCACAGGATACTTCTGTAGAAGAGGATATGAGAGGCGTATGGATAGCGTCGGTCAGCAACATCGATTTTCCTTCCAAGCCCGGCTTGAGCAGTGAACAGCAGAAGAAGGAACTGGACGCCATTGTGGACAATGCCAGCTATATGGGGCTGAACGCCATATTTTTTCAGGTCCGTCCTACAGGCGACGCCCTGTACAAGTCCTCGGTTTTTCCATGGTCGGCATATCTGACAGGCCAGCAGGGAAAGGCAAACGACAAGGACTTTGATCCGCTGGCATATATAATCCAGCAGGGACATAAGAAGGGCATTCAGATACATGCATGGCTGAACCCTCTGAGACTTTCCATGGGGACCGCTTCAAAGCCTGACAAAAATGTGAATGTACTGTCGGCCGGCAATCCTGCCAGAAAGATACCCCAGGCCGTGGTAGCGGCTCCTACAGGCCAGCTGTATCTTGACCCGGGACGTCCGGAAGCCGTCAAACTCATAACCGACGGCGTAGCGGAGCTGGTTAAAAACTATGATATTGACGGGATTCATTTCGACGACTATTTTTATCCCTCAAAAACCGAAACCAAAGGCGTGGATTTCAACGATAAGGACACTTATGCGAAATACAAGGGAAAGTTCACCAACAAGGACGACTGGAGAAGGAACAACATAGACAACCTTGTCAGGAGTACATATGATACCGTAAAAGCAATTAAGCCGAAGGTACAGTTTGGCATAAGCCCTTTTGCCATCTGGTCCAACAAGGATAAAAATCCGGAGGGCTCCGATACCCAGGGCGGAATTTCCACCTATTACGATCACTATGCAGATACAAAAAAATGGGTCAAAGAAAATTACATAGATTACATAGCACCGCAGATATACTGGAATATCGGCTTTAAGATTGCAGATTATTCCGTGCTTCTGGACTGGTGGAAGGATGTGTGCGCAGGAACAGGCGTCAAGCTGTATGTGGGACATGCCGCCTATAAGATAAATGACACCTCCCAGGCCAACGAATGGCTGGATCCTCTGCAAATACCCAAGCAAATAGCTATGAACAGGGACAGTAAGGCTGTCAGCGGAAGCATATTTTACGGATATTCAAGTCTTAAATCCAATTTGCTGGGGATAAAGGATAAACTCCGCGGTATTTACGTAGCGGGAAGAGATGCCGGAAGCCCGGTCCCCGAGGACCGTCAGCTTGTAATAGCCGCTCCGGACAACGGATACAAGACATCTGCTTCAAAGATCAGCATCCTTGGAAGCTGTGATCCCGACCAGCCTGTTTATCTTAACGGAAACCAGGTACAGGTGACAAAGGACGGGTACTTTACCGTCTGGCAGGACCTGAAGGTGGGCGATAACAATCTGGTTTTCAAGCACAAGGGCAAGGACACCGCTTTAAAAATAACGAGAAAAGAAGCTGCCTCGTCAGCTCCATATAAAATGAGCAAGCCTGAATTCAGGCCCGGATATTTTTCTCCCACACAGTCCATGACCATGAAAACGGGCCAGAAAGTGGAATTTTCCTGCCAGGCGCCCGCAGGAGCGAAGGTATGGGTGGAAATAGGCAGCTATAAAGTCAATCTGACGGGCGCTGCAAGCGGAAGCAGTAACAGCGGTGCTCTCACCCCGGCGACATACAAGGGCACGTTCACATTCCCGGCGGTATCGGGCAGCCAGAAGAGCCTGAGCCTGGGCAAACCTGTCTTTGTAATGGAATACAAGGGCAGCAAGCTCACCGCAAAGCAGAGCAATACACTGACTGTCCAGTCGGATAAATACTATAAATATGCCACAGTCAGCACCTCCGAGGCCGAGGCGGTGGCACGCAGCGGGCCTTCCGCCGATGCTTCCAGGATCACCCCGTTAATAAACGGAGCTGTGGATTACATCGTGGGGCAGCAAAACGGATATTATCTGCTTAAAAGCGGAGTGTGGACCGACGGCAAATATGTTAAGGTAACCGATGACAAGGCGCTTAAGGCCAACAAGATTTCTTCCGTCAGCGCAAAGGACAGCGGCAGCTATACGGATATCACTTTCAAAATGCCTGTGAATGCCGTATTTGGCATAGAAGCCGCAAGCTCCACCCTTACGCTGAACATATACAATACCACAGGCGTGAAGTTCAGCTCCGGGGCGCCGGCGGCTTCGATATACTCCTCGGTGGATTACAAGCTTGTTAATGGAAATGCACAGTACACCTTTAAGCTTAAGTCTGCCGACAACTATTTCGGATATTACGCACAGTATAAAAATGGCTCTCTTGTGCTTTCCCTCAAGAACGCGCCTAAAATCTCAGGGAGCGGCGCAAAACCGCTTACAGGCCTGAAGGTTCTGCTGGACGCAGGGCACGGCGGTACTGAAACCGGCGCGGTGGGGCCTCTGGGTAAAAACGGACCTTATGAAAAGCAATTGAATCTTTCCATAACCCTGAACACCAGAAAGTACCTGCAGGCTCTGGGGGCAACGGTGGTGATGACCAGGACCACAGACAAGACGCTCAGCCTCACGGACAGGGCAAATCTCATACGGAAGGAAAAGCCGGATATAGCAGTATCCATCCACAACAACTCAATGGATGTGACTGCCGACTATACAAAGCACACAGGGCTGCTGGTATTGTATTCGAAAGACAGCTCAAAGACAGCGGCGGGCTTTATCCAAAACGCTCTTGTGGCAGACCTGCAGAGAGATGACGGAGGATACAGGTGGCAGAGCCTCTCCGTGTGCACAGTTACACAGTCTCCGGCCATACTGATAGAGGGCGGTTTTATGTCAAATCCTGAGGAGTACCAGTGGCTGGCGGATTACGACAACCAGTTGAAAATGGCCAATTCAATCAGCAATGCAATAAAGGATTGGGCGTTAAAATTCAGCAGGAAATAAGTAACGGTAAGGTTGAATGGGTGAAATATGCCGAAAGTATTCCTTGTGGAAGATGATCTGGCTCTTTCAACATCAGTTGTTGAAAGATTAACTAAATACAATTACAGCGTGGAAGAGGCTGAAGATTTCAAAAATGTTGAGAGACAATTTGAAGAGTCCGGGGCGGATATTGTATTGATGGATATAAATCTGCCCTATCTGGACGGCTTTTACCTTGTGAGATATATAAGGCGCATATCCAACGTGCCCATTATAATAATCTCTGCCAGAAACAGCAGCAGCGAACAGGTAATGGGCATGGAGTTCGGCGCCGACGACTATGTGGTGAAGCCCTTTGACA
>JAEWSZ010000088.1 GCA_023397905.1 Bacillota bacterium
GTTCATGGACAAATATACCAGAAAGCTGCAGAATATGCTCAACGAAAAGAGCGGATTCTTAAATATGCCCAATTGAAGCAAAGGGCTCTCTTCCCTGTTTTCAGTCCTGAGAAAAAGAATAAAGGAAACCACGGCCAGCGCAAAGCTTCCCAGAATGAACGGATTTGTAAAACCCGCCTGTTCACCCATTAACAGTCCTGCGAATAGCGAAACGATGGTTACCAGGAAAAGGACTGCTCCTTTTACATCAAATTTGGCCCTCTTGCTTTCCTCGTCCCTGGGCAGAATTTTCATCCCCATTATAAAAGCAAATATTCCGATGGGAATATTGATGAGGAAAATGTATTGCCAACCGATCCCGTCAACTATAAAACCTCCAAGAGGCGGCCCTACCAGGGTACCCAGGGCCACAAAGGAAGCCGTTATACCCAGTGCCCTTCCGCGTTCGTTGGCGGGAAATACCCTGGTGACTATTCCCTGGTTTGTGGCCATAAATGCTGCGGCACCCACGGCCTGTGTTATTCTGGACAGTACCAGTAAATTCAGAGATCTTGAAACTGCACACAGAAGGGAACCCAAAATAAAAATCACAGTTCCCATCTTAAATATTTTTACGGTTCCCTTAATGTCGCCCAATCTTCCGAATATCAGGATTGTTGCAGATATTGCAATAAGATATGTGGACACCACCGATGAAATCGAATTCATGCCTACCTGAAAGTAATCTGCCATTACAGGCAGGGCTACATTGACTATGCTGCTGTCAAGGCATGCCATAAAGATCAGAAGGACTATACAAATAAGTATCAATCCCCTGTTTTTATACTGTATTTCCTGCGACTCCATACTTTACCTCGATACACGTGTTCTTAAATTCATATTAGGATAACACATAATAAGGCATATATCAAGGAGTAGTGGTTTGCCGCATGCCGAGTCTGAGCCGCTAAAAACTCCGTTTAACCCATCCCTCCGGAATTTCCGCCAGATCCTCCGGCCTTTTGTACAGCCTGCCTATTTCTTCATAGCGCTTTAAAAAGTTGCCGTCTATCAGCCCCATGGTATTTGGGGAGGAATTCAGCAGAAAGGTTACGTTATGTGAATTCATATCCTTTATTTTGTCAACCGCCCACTGAGCGCTTTTCAATTCCATTTCAGGATCCGTTTTTCTCCAGAACCAGCAGTCGTTCAGTATGTTGCAGGAAGCGCCGGGACCCGCAAAGCTATCCTCGACCTCCTGTCCGGCAGCGTTTTCATAAAAAACGATCTCAGTGTGGTCAAGGTTGCTTTCGCAGCTGATGTTAAGCAGCATACAACCGGGCTGTATGGATTTGATATGCCGGTCGATCTCCTCATAGGGCATATTTTCATAGGACGGTCCGCCCCAGTGGGCCTGCCAGCCGTCGATAATTATGAAAGGGATCTCTCCATAGTTTGTAAGCAGCTCCGTAAGCTGGTTTTTTG
This sequence comes from Bacillota bacterium, assembly GCA_023397905.1. GTDB lineage: Bacteria > Bacillota > Clostridia > Acetivibrionales > DSM-1351 > Ruminiclostridium. Next base: position 1,465 of record JAEWSZ010000088.1, read on the forward strand.
TATACTCAACATCTTTCGCGGTACATTTTTTCCTGTTTATTTGCTGCGTAAGGTCAAGCATTGAAAAATACAGGCCCGCTATTATACCTTCTGCCCTGAAGGCATTCAGATACTCTCTGACCACATCAGTCTTATCTTGCCCGTTTCTGATACAGTGTTCAGTTGTGTTTGTAGGCCACAGGCAAAAACCCTCATGGTGCTTTGCCGTAAGGGCTGCGAATTTCGCCCCCATTGCTTTTGCCGCCTTTGTCCATTGCCTGCAGTCAAGTTTTTCAGGGTTCCACATGGCCGGGTCAAAAGGATATTTCCTCTCGGCTCCGTTATTTTCGTGGTCAAATTCCCAATCCATTATATCTCCGGTATTAAACTGGAATGTGGCGCTGTTAAAGTGGATAAACATTCCCAGTCTGAGATTTACAAACCATTTCTGCTTTTCTATAAACTCCTGTTGATTCATGCAGGCTCCTCCAAATAAATATTTTATTAATACCGCCCTATGCCCGGCCGGCGCATTCCGCCCCATATAAGACAGTCTGCGTCACCGGAGTTCCCATGCTGTTTCAGCCCTTCACCGCTCCGGCGGCCAGGCCGCTTTCCACTTTCTCCTGGAATATGAGATAAATTATTATCATGGGTATTACCGATATTATGATGGATGCGAATATCGGGCCGTATTCCGTCACCTTTGCCCCCACAAACGTAAGCATTCCCAGAGTTATGGTGTACATGTTCTTATTTGAAATAAACATTACTCCAAATAAAAGATCATTGTAGACGTACAAAAATGTTATTATCCCTGCCGTGGAAACAGCGGGCAATGTCAGCGGTACTATTATATCAAAGTATAGCCTGAAGGGACCGCAGCCGTCCAGTATGGCAGATTCATCCAGGGACCTGGATATGCTTTTCATGTGCCCCACAATTATCAAAATTGCCAGGGGCAGGCTGAACGTGGTATATATCAGTATCAGCACCGCGTAGTTGTTCTGCCCGTGCAGCGAATTGACTATTTTAAGCAGGGGGACCAGTGTCGTGTGTATGGGTATCATTACGCCCAGGGTAAAATACAGCAGTATTATATTGTTTATTTTATAGTTGAGCCTCGCTATGACAAATGACACCATAGACGCCAGAAGCAGTACAAGAAAGGTTGCACAGACTGAAATAAACACCGAGTTCAAAAGGCATCTGGCCATGTTGGCTTTTGTAAACGCCTCCACATAGTTTTCAAACTTAAATGAAGCCGGAAGCCTCAATGCGGAGGTGGAAGACGAAAATATCTCGTCATTGTTTTTAAAGGATGAAAATACCGTAAATAAAATGGGATAGAGGGTAAAAACAGCCCATATGCATGCTACGATATAAATTGGTAAACTCCTAAGTCTATAAATTATTTTACTCATTTTAGATACCTGCCATTTTTATTATTTATAACGAGCCGGCAGATGTCTCCGCCTCGTTGGAACGCCCAGGGTAAGAAATTTTTCCGCTGCTGCGCCATAATACTAATCATTTAATGCCTCGTTGTTTACAAACTTATTTATCAGAATACTTCCCGCCAGTCCGAGTATGAGTATTACGGTACCTATGCTGTTTGCAAATCCGTACTGCTGATACTTGAACGCCGAATAATACAACAGCGTCGCAGGGACATCGGACGCTCCGTTGGGCCCGCCGCTGGTCATAACGTACACTATGTCAAAGACTTTAAGACATCCGGTCACGCACAATACCGAATAAACCTTTATCGTATCTTTCAACAGCGGAAGCATTATATTCCATATTTTTTTAAACCCTGTGGCGCCATCTATTTCCGCCGCTTCATATAATTCCTCCGGTATGCTGACCATGCCGGCGGAAAAAATTATCATATTTAAACCCACAGCTATCCACATGTTGACAAGCGGTATAGTTATAGAAACTATTTTCGGATCTCCAAGCCAATCCTGTATGAGACCTTGCAGACCCAGAGTCTGCAGCAGGGAATTTACCACGCCTCCCGTGGGCCATAATATAAACGTCCACATGATTGATATTGCAGTAATAGGAAGAATTACCGGAATAAAAAATGCAGTTTTAAAAAATCTCACAGCCTTTATCTTGCTTGTTATAATCAAACCCAACAAAAAGGACACCGGCATTTGAAGCACAAACCCTACAACGAGGAATTTGCCTACATTGGCCAAGGCCCTCCAGAATTCACTGCTTTGCACTAATTCCCTGTAGTTGTCAAATCCCACATATACAAGAGGACTTTGAGCAATTCCGTTCCAACTGAAAAAAGACATTCGTATTGACTGAATGACAGGATTAATCAAAAGAACCGTATATAACAACAGCGACGGCAACACAAAAAGTATTGCTATTAAATGAAAATTCCACCTTCTCTTAATCATCATTTCCTCCAAAATTGTTGTCCAATCCGGCACGGTAAATTTGTACCGGATTGGACATGCCTGAATAAAACTATTTGCTGTCTTTGTTACTTCGAATTTTTATCAATTTCGGCCTGGATATTTTTAGTTGTTTTTTGAGGATCCTGTCCTGCAAACATACCCTGGATTTCATTTCTGACTTTATCGGACATTGTAGGCAGAGGATCATAGCTGTATACTTCAGCCTTAAATACCGCGTCTCCCAAAAGATTGCTGTAGTCAACCGTCAGTTTGTCAACCGCGCTTGGGTCTGATTCCAGCTTAACAGGGAATATACCGCCCTTTTGGACCTTCTGGTAATACTTGAACGCCTCCACGGAAGTCGTGTACTTGAGGAGATTTAAAGCCGCTTCTCTCTTGGCTCCTTCGGCCTTGCCCGATATACAGAAGGCTCCGCCTGCTCCGCCCATCCACACATTCTGATTTTCCGGTTTGCCGGAGAAATACGGGAAAGGCACCACGCCTACTTTATCGGCAATAGGCGAAGCCGTGGCTTCAGGTACATACCAGCTGCCGTTCATGTGCATTGCGGTCTTCTCGGAATGGAACATGGCCTTTTCAGCATTATTGTCATAGGTAGCGGGTTTGTCTCCGAAATAGCCCTTGTTTGCCCAATCCTTAATGAGAGTAAAAATTTCAACCATTTCAGGATCGTCATATTTTGCGGTTCTGTCGGCCAGTTTGGTGTTTTCTTCTGCTCCCAGCTTCTTGTCTATCAGATTTGCCAGAAGGTGTCCGCCTCTCCATACGTCCTTTTCACCTAAAGCGAAGGGCACTATGCCTGCGGCTTTGAACTTGCCGCATACGGCTTCAAATTCTTCTATGGTCTTAGGAGGTTCCGCACCTATTTTTGCAAACAGGTCTTTATTGTAAAACAGTGCAACCGCGAAAAATTCGTAGGGGACAGCGTATGTACCCTTCACTTCTGCAAACTGGAAATTTTCAAAGACAGGCAGGAATGCTCCCGACCACTCCTTGTCGGCTTCCAGGTCACCGCTCAGGTCGGCTGCCACACCGCTTTTGGCATATTCTGAAAATGCGGCTCCGCCATATGTCTGAAACAGCTCGGGAACATCCCCGCTGGCAACGGCCGTCTTGAATTTGGTATTGAAGGACGATTCGTCTTCAATGGACTGGTCGTCAATCGTAACATTAGGATTTTTGTCATGGAATTCCTTGACCCTGTCTCTGAATGCCACCGCGTTGGGCTGATTGCTGGACAGTCTGGTCAATATTCTGATTGTTACGGGTTCATTTGAAGCCTTATCCGAAGAGCTTGCCGCGCTGGACGACGGTGCGGAACCTGTTGCGGTACTGCTCCCGCTGCCGCTGTCTGATCCGCAGCCTGAAAAGCCGAGCATTGACACACTTATGGCAACCGCTAAAGCCATACTGATTTTTCTTTTTATCATTATTAACTTCCTCCCAAATTAAAATTGAGTAACAATTATAGAAATGTGCACACATTGTAAGTAAAAATTCTCTTAACCCTTAAAAGGCCGAAATAATTTCTACTATGGTCATAATTATAAAGCTTTCTGATTTTTTATAAATGTAATTTTTTTGACGGATTAGGAAAATTTTTAGTTGATCCTTATAAATCAGTCAATATTCAGATTTTTTATAAAACTGTTCCAGCTTTCCATATTTTCCTTGTCCCCCAGGAGTTCATACCTCAGCAGCTTATTGTCCATATCGGTCCCGCAGATCTTTGCTCTCAGAGCGTATTGCTTCAAAAGCCCGTATACCGCCGGTGACAGCTTTTCCACCTCATCCTCCACAGTCTGTCCTGCAAAGTGTGTCTCTGCCTTCTCGGCCTCGTCAGTCAACACCTGCAGACCCTTTTCCGATAAGGTATCCTGCGGATATGCCGGGTCCACCAGCCGGAACCAGGTCCACTGTGTATATTCCATATCATTAAGGCTCCGTATTGTCTTTTGGATATCCTCGGTCTCATTTTCCCCAAGATACCACAGGGGCAGAAAACCGTTATTATACATATATTTGTCCATAAAATCCTCAGCCTCATCCCCCATGGCATACCTCACCGTTTCATTCAAGTCCGGGTCTTTCCCGCTGCGGTTTTTCAGTATGTATTTCAGTACCCTGTCATGCTCCCTGTATTTTGAATAAGCCGCGTCGTCAATAGCTTTTATGGCAAGGGGTGCTTCCGTGTAATGAAGAAATTCTGTAACACCCTTATACTCCTCATATTTCTCTTCATTCATGGGAGTTAAGGTGTAAATGTATTTATCCTTTATACGCATATAGGCATATTGCTTGAAAAGTGTCAAAAAATCTCCTGTTGCCGGCAATCCGGCCTTTTTGCGTATATCCTCCGGCAGGCTGCCCATGGACATGTTTTCATAATATGTGGCCAGCCCCTCATAAAACCACAGTTGGGGAGCGGCGTGAAAAAGCGGCTGCCTCACGGCCGTATCAAAAAAGGCGTGAAAGAACCGGTGGCCCATGAGCTGCCAATCCCTGGCGTTTTCCGGGTCAAATGTAGTCCCCAGCGTCTGTGTACTTGAGCCACCCATAAGGTATAATCCGTCCTTTACATCCTTTCTGAGCAGCAAAATTGAAAAACCTATGTCATCATTAAATAAGTCCGAATAATATTCATAGATTTTGTTCAGTCCCTGCTCCACCCTGCCCGTATACGAAAATTCATATGCGGGATCTACAAACACCTGAAGCCTTCCGCCCCCGTCTTTCTCATATGTATACTGCTGAAATCTCCCAAAGGCAAAGCAGGACTTTGTGAGATCATATATATCCGGCCACCCCGGTTTGGATAGCACCGTAACAGTTCTGCCGCCGTTTGTTTCCGGAAATGGGACCACAGCGGTCCAGTCCTCCGGCACATCATAGGCTATGGATATCCTTCCTATGCTGTCTTCAACCTCACCCTTACCTGTGTTAAAGGCTGATGAGGGCAATATAAGCGCCTCTCCGCCGTCAAAAGCCAGGAGATCCTGGTAGCTTCCTCCCCTATGCCCGTGCTTGTCCGGCTGCCCCAGCTTCACAGAATATGTAAACCTTATATTGCTTCCGCCTTTATTGGGGATTTCAATAAAACCGCCTTTTTCACTGAATTCCATTTTATTGCCTTTATCGTCCAGGCACTCTGCTTCACTATAGCTTATATCTCCTCTGTACAATTCAAAGACTTCATCTGCCTTTAATTTTCCGATTTCTACACTGACCTGCAGTTCCTGTTCCTCACCGGGCAACGGCTTTATGGAATAATCCAGGACATGGGGCCTGTGGCGCAAAAATATCCAGCAGACCGCGGAGAGCGCCAGCAACAGTGTGATTGCCGGTAATATCCGGGTTGTGAGCTTTTTATTGCCCAATAAACCGGAAATTTTTCCGGACCTGTCAGTTTGTTTTGATAGCTTCACCGGTGTCATTCCCACCTCCTGCATCAATCCCTGATTTTTCCAGATAAGCATACCATTTATCCTCGTTTGTCCTGTCACTTATCAGCTTGTATTTGAGCATGGGGTCCTCCATATCCTTCAGTCCGCACACATCGGCCCTTAATCTATACTGCTTCAGCAGCATAAACACTGTCGGTGAAAAGTTCCCCACCATTTTTTCCACGTCGTCGGACGCAAATTTTATATCCCTGGCTATGATTTCGTCAGCCAGCTTGCCGGGATCTGCCAGATATATTTTGTCATAGGGGTATATGGGTATTGCCTGCTGATTCCAGCCGCACAGCAGCCTTTCATAGCTGTCGAGGCCGGCCACCGTCCGGTCCGGATCGTCGCTTCCTGCAACTGTACCGGAGTAGGGCAGTATCGTATCTCCCGTCAGATAGTTTCTGGCCGTCTGCTCATACCGTCCCAGTATGTCCGGCATCATATCCCCTATATTGATGGTTCCGGAATCTTTTCTATCCAGCAGGTAGGACAGAAGCGCTTCCCGCTTATCCTCGTTTGCACTTGCAATTTCCTCAATATTTTTAATCACCAGAGGCGCCTCGGTGTAGAAAAGGAATTGCAGCTGTCCCGGCAATGCGCTTTTTTCGTCTGCAGGCGACAATTTATACATCACCGGCTCCTTCAGCCTGAAATAAATATATCTGGTATAAAGCTCCCTGAACCCTTCTTCAGAACTGAACCCAAATCTGCTTTTGATATTTTCCGGCAGACTGTCAAGGGACATATTTTCATAATAGGCGGCAAGCCCTTTGTAAAGCCACAAATTAGGCTGGTAGTGCAGATTTACGGTATTGCTGCAGCTGTCGAAAAAAGCGCTGTACAGGCTGTGTGAAAATGTCTTTATTTCGTTTGCACTGTATGGGTTTACACTTATCCCAAGAGATTTGCCGCCAACCCCTGCGAAATTCATATACATATTTGAAGGATCATTTCTCAGAATAAGCACAGTATAGCCCTGAAGCCCGCTTCCAAACAATCCCGCATAATAATCGTACAGGCTGCGTATCAGCTCCGCGGTCTCTTCCGGAAGCTTTGATTTGAATTGTGGGTCCAGCAGGATATCCAGGTCTCCCTTTTCGCCTTCAACACTTGTTTTATCGAAGCTGCCAAAGGCATAACAGGACTTTCCCAGGTTATAGAACACCTTCCAGTCGGGATTTTTGATTTTTACCGTTCCTGCCTGTCCGGTACCGTATTTGTCCTGATATGGGAAAACCGGGTTCATTGCTTTTCCTGAGCCGGACTTAAGGGTTATCTCACTGATGCTGCGCCCAATGCGGCCATAACTGCCGTCTTCATAGCTGAAATACGGAAAGTAAAGAGTATTGTCTCCGCTGAATGCTATGAGGTCGCTGTAATAGGCTCCCTGATTCACGTTTCCGTCAAAATCCCCTATGCCCACCTGGTATGACAGGTCCACATATTTTGTGTTTCCTCCCACCGGGCCGATCACCAGCTTGCCTTCCTTTTCGGAAAAAAGGACTGATTTTCCGGCGCTGTCCGTACATCTTGTCCCGTCCGGTGCAAAATTCCCCTTTCCAAGGGTGAAGGTCCTGGGGGATATGAGAGATTTGCGTCCGATCCTGATATTGACCCCTATGGCCTTGTTTGCCCCGGATTCCGGTTTCAAAGTATATTCGAATTCCACCGTACTCAAGGCGGGTTTTATAAATATAAAAAATGCGGCTGCCAGGCAGACTGCCGCAATAACCGCAGCCGGTATGAAAATATATCGCTTTTTTATTTTTGATATCATGATTTTGCCCCTTTTAAAGGATAGCCATGCTTTTTTTGAGAAAAGCAATACCGGAGCACACTCCGGTATTGCCTCCCATTTTATGCGTTTATCCCTTCTATTCCGTATATACCCTGTTGTATATGTTGTACAGCAATGCGGCCGCTTCAGCTCTTGTGGTGCCGGCCCTTGGATTTATCCTGCCGTTTGCCCCGTGTATCAGCCCCGCCTTTACAAAGTTTGCAACGCTTGAGGCGGCGTATCCCGAAATCTGCGATTGATCCGCAAACTGGTCCAGATCGGCGGCCGCCCCGGCGGCTTCAAGCTTTTTGACAAGATTCAGGGCTTTTTCCGTAAGCACCATCATATCCTGCCTTGAAATATATGCCTTGGGATTAAATTGATTGTTGCCGGCGCCGCTGATGATCCCCAGCTTCTTTGCCGTCCCCACCGCGTCGTAGTAATAGGCTCCGGCCTCTACATCATCAAAATTGGTGCCGCACTTTTCAGTAAGGCCCAGTGTACTCATCAGAAGTGTCAGATAGTCGGCTCTGGTTATCTGCCTTTCCGGGGAGAAGGTGGTGGCTGTGGTGCCGCCTATGATTCCCTTTGATGCCAGAACGCCGATCTGTTTTTCCGCCCAGCCGTATCCGGCCAGATCGTCAAAGGTTTTTACAATATAAGCCACGGCATAAGTGCTGAAATGGACCGTATTGAATCTGACCGTTCCGGTACCGGCATCATATCTTCCGCTGGTCACTGGCACCGGGTTCCCCAGGCCGTCGGCATACAGTACCGTAATATGTTCGCTGTCTCTCAATTCACCGCTGCCGGGAGTATAGGGTATTGAAACTGAAACCGGCGCATTGTGGTTGCTCCAGGCCAGGACATTTCCGTTTATCCTGATGCCCAGTTCAATTGCCGGCCTGTCTCCGATCAGGCTTCCCAGCTCTTCGCCCAGCTTACTCCTGTCTGCATAGGCTATTGTCAATACTGCGTTTTCCGCGCCGCCCACATCCGTTGATTGAAGCATGTCTCCGGGAACCGTCAGCGTCGCCGCACTTGTCCTTATCTCCAGTCTCTGGTTCCGCACCAGCCCTGTAAGGTATTTTACCGGCACTGTTACTTCATAGGTCTCGGCTCCGTTTGCCGGGGTCATATCTATTTTTACCGTCTTTATCCCGTCCTGCCCGGCGGCGCCAAGTCCTGAAGCCTTTTCCATCACTTCACTGTTCAAGACTACGGAGGCGGTCCCTGTTGACTTGTCCAGTACCGGCTTGCCGGTTATTGTGACGCTTCCGTCCGCATTTACAACAACATCAGGAGTTTGTACCGTATTATCCTGGGACGTAGATGAACTGGCAACACGGTTCAGCACAATGTCAGGAGCCGTTACCGTACTGTCCGGAGCGATATTTATTCCCGTCACGCTTCCCGTGTAATACCCCGGCCTGTATGCGATTGCCGTATATCCCGTACCCGCGGGTATTCCGGCCAGCACATAATTGCCCGCTATATCCGTCAGGGCGGTATATGAAACGTTATTGATCACCATGGTGACATTTGCGCCGGAAATGGCATTTCCCGCACCGTCAACCACTCTTCCTGTGATTATTCCGGTCTCTGTACCCGGAGTTGTATTCCTGGTCAGGATTATATTGTTGACCAGGGTCATTGTGCCTTCCGTTACGTCTATCCCTGGAACAGATACGGTGTTATAGCCCTCTTTATTTACCGTTATGGTATATCCCGTTCCCACTCCTATATTGGTCAGCAGGAAATCGCCTGACGGTCCGGTTATGGCAGAGCCCGTGGTATTTACAACAGTTACCGCCGCCCCTTCCACAGCATTTCCAGAGGAATCCAGCACTCTTCCTGAGATGGTTCCAGTTCCCGGCTGGGAAATTGCACTTAATACCACCGTATCCACGGAGGTGATCAGATCCGATATTACGTCAATCCCCGCCGCAGTCCCGTCCATATAGCCTTCTTTGCTTACATTCATGGTATAATCCGTACCCGCGGGAACCGAATCGATGGTATATGATCCCGAGGCATCGGTGGCCGCTGTAAAAGATATGCCTCCGGCGGTCACATTTACAACCGCTCCCTGGACAGGTTGGTTCGAGTCGCTTTTTACTATGCCTGAAACAGCTCCCGTCGTGTTGGCCGATACCTTAAACGCATCCACAATGAGATATCTTCCGTTTATGGCATTTACCACCTTGATGGTATGCTGCCCGTATGGCAGGCCGCTCTGGCCGAATACCTGGTTGAAGGCCGAGGATGTATCGGCGGCCAGGTGTACGGTCCTCACTTTCACATCGTCCACATAGATGTCCGCGTCGCTCAGGCCATGATCCAGTTCCGTATAGAAATATATGCCTGTTCCTGTAAAGGTGTAAGTGCAGCTGGCTCCAGCCTGAGTGGTAAATTGTATGTCGGCCATATAATCCCCATTGCCTCTGGAGCCGCTGTAATTCCAGCCGCTGTCATATGTCACGGAAGCGCTGTCGTTGTTGACAATGGATGCATTGGCAGGGGCCAGGGGATCAATTGTTATATCCGGCGCCGCAGTGGTATTTCCTGCGGTCACTTCAATCTGGCTGAGAGCCCAAGGTTGGAACCCTTGTTTTGCAGCTGTTAAGGTATAATTGTTTCCGGAGGGAATATCTATAAAGGAATAATTTCCCGCCGAATCCGTCAGCGCCGTATAGGCTGTATTTTCAATATTCACCGCAGCCCCTTTTACGGCCCTGCCTGAGCTGTCTATGACCCTTCCCGTAATTGTTCCTATATGAGCGATTTCAAGCAGTGTCACATTATTTATTACGGTTGTATTGCCGGCCGTTACATCTGCTGCCGAGACAGACTCGGTCTTGTAGCCGGCTTTAGCCGCTGTCAGCGTATACCCGCTTCCGGCCGGGATATTTACCACAGTATAGTATCCCGAAGCATTGGTCAGTGACGTATATTCCGTTCCGCCGGCATTCAGAGACACCATGACGTCCGGTATCCCGCTGCCGGATATATCCACTATTCTGCCCGTGAGCTTTCCGGCATCCGGTAAAGGTATTTCCTCCAGCAGTATCTCGCCTGTTTCGGCGGTACTGTCTGAAATCACGTTGATTCCGCTCACCGTCGCCTCCTGGTATCCGGCTTTGCTCACAGTAACGGTGTATCCCGTTCCGGCGGGGATATTTTCCGCGGTATATTTTCCGGAAACATCCGTAACCGCCGTATACTCTGCACCGCCCATGGTGACTTTTACGCTTGCGCCTTCCAGCGGATTGCCCTGCAGGCTCCTGACCACGCCTGAAACCGTTCCGGTGGTATTGGCCGATACTTTAAATGCGTCTACAATAAGATATCTGCCGTCTATTGCATTTACGACCTTTATGGTATGCTGCCCGTAGGGCAGGCCATTCTGGCCGAATACCTGGTTGAAGGCCGAGGATGAGCCGGCGGCCAGGTGTACGGTCCTGACTTTAACATCGTCTATATAGATATCTGCGTCGCTCAAACCATTATCCAATTCGGTATGGAAATATATGCCTGTTCCGGTAAAGGTATAAGTACAGCTGGCTCCTATCTGAGTAGTATAATGGACGTCTGCCATATGATCTCCGTTGCTTCTGGAGCCGCTGTAGCCCCAGCTGCCGCTGTATACCATTGAAGCGTCGTCGTCGTTAACAACAGCGGCATTGGCCGGTGCAAGCGGATCGAGTATGACGGCGTCATTGACCAGCGTTCCGTCGGATATGATGCTGATACCATTTATCACCGCATTCTGATAGCCGTCCTTGTGGGACGTGAGCACATAGCCCGTTCCGGCGGCTATGCCTGTGAAAGTGTACATCCCCGTTCCGTCTGTGGTCACCGTGTGGTTCTGGCCGCCGGCGGCCAGAGTTACATTGACTCCCGCCAGCGGAACGCCCTGAGGATTGTTTACCGCCCCCGCCAATGAGCCCGTGGTGTTGGTGGAAACCTTGAAAGCGTCTATAATGAGATATCTATCGCTTAATGCATTTACGATCTTGACGGTATGCGTTCCAAAGGGCAGACCGCCTCTCCCGTATACCTGATAAAAGGAAGAACGCGAGGGAGCCGCCATATGTATAACGCTGTCCTTTACCCCGTCAATATACACATCGGCGTCGCTCAGGTTGTTGTCCAGCTCCGTGAAGAAATAGATCCCCGTGCCGGTGAAGGTATACTCGCAATAGCTGCCTTTGCTTGAAGTAAACGTAACGTCGTCCATGTAATCGCCCATATTTCTCGAGCCGCTGTACGACCAGTTTCCGGTGTATTTTACGGAGCTGTTGTTATTATTTATAATAGAGGCATTACCTGGTGCGGCCGGATAATTGGTCACCTGGAACCCGTCTACAGTTAGCTTTGTACCGGACTTCAACACAACCTTGACGGTGTGTGTCCCCGGAGCCAGACCTCTTTTGTAATAAACCGTCTGGTAAAAGCTCAGTTTTGATGCGGCGCAGTTTACCGTGGCGTCCTTGCCCCCGTCAATATATACGTCGATCAGCGCCATCTCCGGGTGATTCTCCGAATCAAAGTCTATTCCTGTGCCGGAAAATGTGAATT
>JAEWSZ010000111.1 GCA_023397905.1 Bacillota bacterium
ATGCAGATCAGGCCGGACAAGTCAGACAACCCGTACAATCCGCGCAGACAGATCAGGCCCGACAAGCCGGACAGAAGAACAGCACCGGAAACGAAGGAGTCCCGGAAGGGCAAAAAGGCTTGAAAAAGCCGTTCAGTGTGAATAAATGGAATGTCAGAAGAAGCGACCGCCATGGGGAAAACGGCGGAACAGACGAAGTCAGCATATCACTGGACGAAAATCTCCAGATGCTGAAAAACGAATTCAAACTCCCGGCAAATGACGACATATATATAAGAGAATTCCGGATATCCGGAGGTATCAGGGCTGCCGCGGCATACATTGAAGGCATGGCGGACAGAACGGTGGTCAACGACTTCATACTGCGCCCGGTCATGGAATCCGGCCGCCTTGAGGATGTGAAGGAAGGTTTCGCCGTTGATGTGATATGCAATTATGTGCTCACCGTAAACAATGTGAGAAAAACCTCCAATTTTATAAATGATGTAGTGACAAATATGTTGAACGGGTTCACCGTATTGTTTGTGGACGGCTGTGGGGAATGTATCCTGATAGAGAGCAGGGGATATGAAAAAAGAAGTGTCGGCAAGCCCACTACGGAAAATGTTATCAAAGGCGCCCAGGAGGCTTTCACCGAGAATCTCAGAACCAATATCACGCTTATACGCAGGATAGTAAAAAACAAGGACCTCATAACAGAAATTATTCCGGTCCGCAGCACCAACAATTTTTCATGCGCGGTACTGTTTATTGACGGAATTACAAATCCTGAGCTGATAAATGAAATGAAACGCAGGATAAACAGTATAAATACTGATATCATTTCAAGCGACGGAATGCTGGAACAGCTGATAGAGGACAGGCCGTTTACGCTTTTCCCCCAGATGCTGAGCACGGAACGTCCGGACAGGGCGGCCTCTTTTTTGCTGGACGGGCAGGTGGTCATTGTATCGGAGGGGAGCCCTTTTGTGATGGCGGCTCCCGTAACAGTATTCCACCTGTATCACACTTCCGAAGATGCAAATCTGAAGTGGCAGTTCGCCACCGCACTGAGACTTATACGGATATTGGGGATACTGTCGTCGGCCCTGCTTCCGGGGCTGTATATCGCCCTTACGCTGTATCACAGGGAAATGATACCCACCGAGCTTCTGGTAAGCATAGCAAGGGCAAAGGAAAGTATTCCGTTTCCCGGGCTGGTGGAGGTGGTTATTATGGAGGTCTCTTTTGAGGTGATCCGTGAAGCCGGAATAAGAGTGCCGGGGGTAATAGGGCCGACCCTGGGCATTATAGGCGCTCTGGTGCTGGGACAGGCGGCTGTGGCCGCAAATCTGGTGAGCCCGGTGCTCATTATCATTGTGGCCGTGACCGGACTGGGAAATTTTGCCGTACCCAATTATTCATTTGCCACAAGCATACGTGTTTTGCGTTTTTTGTTTATTTTTATCGGCTGTATTGCGGGTTTTTATGGGATAGCTGCATGCCTTTCCATAATAATGGCCAATATGTGCAATCTGAAATCCTTCGGAGTGCCTTTTCTGTCTCCTGTGGCTCCCCAGACCGGAAAGAGCTCCGACCTGTTTGTAAGGAAACCCATATGGCAGCAAAAGGAACGGCCGGACTATCTCAATACGGCCGACAGTAAAAGGCAGCCTGACAATGCGCGAGGATGGAGGAAAGGCCGGGAAAAATAAGAATGATCAGAGAAGGAAAATTCGGCGTCAGCGAAGCGGTGTGCCTGACGGCCATTACAATCACCACAAAAGTATTTTATACCAGCCCGGCCATGCTTGCAGACCTGCTGGCCACGTCCGCCTGGTATTCCACGTTGATATCTTCTGCCACGGCAATGCTGGGTTTTACCTTTATATATCTGCTGCTGAAGCGCTTTCCGGATAAGGACATTACGGAGATTTACAAAATAACCTTCGGCCGCCTTGCCGGACCGGTTTTTTCCCTGGTACTCGCCCTGTTTCTGCTTTTAATATCCTTTGCGACTCTCAGGGAGTTTATCGATGTTTTTAAGGTATACGTGATGCCGAGAAGCTCCGTAAGCTATCTTATATTAATATTTATTGCGGTTGCCGCGGTGTTTTGTTTTTACGGTCTTGAGTCAATAGCGAGATTTTCGAGGCTGTGCGCGTATATACTTCTGGCCGGTCTCGGAATTGTTTTGATACTTTCATATCAGAACTACAGGCTTAAGTACCTCTTTCCCTTCTGGGGACGGGGCCTTGGCATAACGGTGCTTCACGGGCTGATGCGGTCTTCCTCCTATGGGGAGGTCATCATTCTGGCTGTCATAGCCTCCTCGCTCCAGGGCGCCAAATATATTAAAAAGGCGGGGTTTATAAGCCTTGCCATTTCAGGCTTGCTCATATCAGTATCGCTGCTGGCATTTACTCTGACCTTTCCGTATACGGTGGGCTCGGAAATCACCTCCTCCATGTACGAGCTGACCATGCAGATAGGCTACGGAAGGTTTGTACAAAGACTGGATCCAATATTTCTGTTCGTGTGGATCATAAGCTCCTTCATCACTGTTTCGGTCCTGCTGTACGGGGCTCTTAGCATTTACTCGAAGGTATTTGACATAAATGATTTGAGACCCTGCATTCTGCCGTTCTTTACCATCGTTTTCTGCCTGACTTTCATGCCCAGGGATATAGAGACGGTAAGGTCAAGCTATATACAGAACATCCGCAGTTACGGCTGGATAATTTTTTATGTGATGCCCCTTGCAGCCCTTATAACTGCAGTCATGCGCAAAAAAAAGGGGGCGGCCGGAAGTGCGTAGATTTACAGCTGCTTTTTTAACTCTTGCCCTTTCAACTCTTTTTCTGACCTCGTGCAGGGACGCAATAGAGGTGGACGAGCTCGTGTATGTGGCTTCCATAGGCATAGACAGAGGAGTTTCGGACTACTGGAGACTGTCTGTAAAGTATCCTGTAATGCGCAGCAGCGGCGAAGATGGGCAGACGTCCGGGGCAAAAAAAGGGGAGGACGGAGAATACGGTGTTGTGACCATGGATGCCCCGTCCTTTTATACGGGGGTGGATATGATTGATTCCAATGTTTCAAGACATCTCAACTTCCAGCATATTAAATTTATTGTAATATCCGAGGAAGTTGCCAGAAGCGGCATGATGAAGAATTATCTCGCCCCCATAGTGCGTTTCCGCGAAATACGGAGAACTGCTTTTGTGCTGGTGTGCAAGGGCTCGGCAAAGGAATTTCTTGAAAAGAATAAGCCGACGCTGGGGTCCTCCCTCACAAAAAATATGGATGACTGGATCATTCAGATGGAACATACGGGTTTTTATACCGACACCACATTAAAGGATTTCTACAATAAGATGAAATCTCCCTATCAGCAGCCCACAGCCATACTGGCGGCCATAAATGAAGGAGAGAACTTCGTGGAAGAGGGACCCAAGCCCGATGCTTCGGTCAATGTGAAATCGGAATACGAAGCGGGCCAGCTGCCCGTGAAGGGCGGAAATGATGCCGAGCTTTTCGGGTGTGCGCTTTTTGACGGCGATAAAATGGTGGATGCGCTCGGCGGGTATGAGACCCGGCTGCTGCTTATGATAACGGATGAGTTTGTCAACGGGAACTTTACCGTCCCGGATCCCAAAAATAAAGATTCACTTATATCGGTGAAGCTTGAAACGGAGAGAAAACCGGTCATGAAGGTGGATTTAAGGGAGGATGCCCCAAAGCTTTATATCAAACTGCGGCTGAACGGAGAAATACTTGGAATGCAGGGCGAACTTAATTATGAAGGGGAAAAGCTGAAACCTCTTCTTGAACGCTCAATATCCTCACAGCTGAAGAATGACTGCGATAAATTATTGAATAAATGCAAAAGGAACAGGGAGGACATATTCGGCTTTGGCGGAGTCGCCGCACGGCAGTTTGCCACAGTGGGCGCTTGGGAAAAATATGATTGGTTCAGGCATTTTGAAAAATCCAGGATAAATACGGAGGTCCAGGTGACCATCAAGCGCTCGGGAACCTTTGTAAAAACCTATCCCATAGTAACGAATGAAGGTGAGAAATAAAATTATGCATTATGCAGTATTGTTTTTGCTTTTGCCAACTACATTATATACTCTATCCTATGTTGGCTATAATTGGAAGAATAAAAACCGGAAGGCGGCTGCAGGCCTGATCATTATGCTTGCTGCATCTGTGGCGCTTCCGGTTATAATAGTGCTGGCAGGCTGATGAGAGGAATCATTATTATACTTATAATAATTGTAGTAAATTGTTAAATAAAAAATGCAAGTTTTTATTGTAAAACTTGCATTTTTCTATTATAATATTCATCAAGTAAATTGTAATAAACCAAATGGCGATAAGAATATTTAACGAATGAGAGCAATGGCGCTTTTATCACTCTTTTTTCCTAATACTCTTTTTTCGTCTTTTTTTATAATCATTTGCTTTATTACATATAATATCATTTATATTAATTTATTTTAATAGGGAGGTTTTTATGAGTAAGAGAATTTTGGCATTAACAATTGCGATCGTAATGATGGTTTCATTATTTGCCGGCTGCGGAAGTTCCGCCGGATCCGGAAACACTATTAAGATTGGTGCAATCCAGCCTATAAGCGGACAGATATCCGTTTACGGCACTCAGTCAAGAGACGCTATAAACATGGCGGTTAAAGAGATTAACGACAATGGCGGCATACTTGGCGGAAAGAAATTGGAAGTAATAGTAGAAGATGACGAAGCAAATCCTGAAAAAACAAAGAATGCTTTTACAAAGCTTGTTACAAAGGATAAGGTCGTAGGTATTATAGGAGCGCTGACCAGCAGCTGTTCACTGGCCATAACCAAAGAAGCTCAGCAGAGAAAGATCGTTATGATCTCCCCTTCATCTACTAACGATACTGTAACAGATGCCGGAGATTATATTTTCAGAGCGTGCTACAAGGATTCATTCCAGGGTCCTGTTGTCGCACAGTACGCCATAGAGAAACTCGGCGCCAAAAAAGCGGCTATCCTTTTCGATAATAAAAACGACTATTCAGTTGGTATGAAAGAAAATTTCAAGAAAAAGTTCACTGAGCTCGGAGGGGCTACTGTAGAGGAATCCTATGCAGGCGGAGATAAAGACTTCAACGCTCAGATCACCAAGCTGAAAGCCGAAGCACCGGATGTACTTTTTATACCTGATTACTACAGCACTGTTTCATTGATTGCAAAGCAGGTAAAGCAAAACGGCCTGGATGTGCCTATGCTTGGTGCCGACGGTTGGGATGAGATAGCTAATAACGCAGGCGAAGAGGTTGTCGGTTCATACTACAGCAACCACTATGCCGCAGACGCAGACGACGCTGATGTAAAAACTTTTGTAAGCAACTTCAAGGCTGCATATGGCGAGGACAAGACGCCAAACGCTCTGGCAGCTCTGGCTTACGATGCAACCTACATCCTGGCTGAAGCTATTGACAAGGCAGGTTCCACAGATCCTGAAAAAGTAAAGGAAGCTATGAAGGCAACCAACAGAAAGTTTGTTACCGGTCAGATCCAGTTTGATGCACAGAACAACCCTGTAAAATCCATTACAATGGTTAAGCTTGTAAAGGGCAGCGACGGAAAGCCTGCACTTGAGTTCGCAGGAGTGGTCAACCCTTAAAGTTAAGCCGCGTACCATATATTAGTATTTTAAATATTGGATTTTTCACATATAATATTTTTACAACCAGTGTCAATAATGGGAGAATATATTCTCCCATTATTGATGTTTTGATACGATTTTGAGGGGTGAATGTAATGGAATTTGTGCAGCAGATGGTGAACGGCCTGGCTTTGGGGAGCGTATATGCTCTGATTGCACTGGGATATACCATGGTTTACGGCATCGTTAAGCTGATAAACTTTGCACATGGCGATATTTTGATGGTAGGTGCTTTTTCGGGGTACTATGTATTATCATATATGGGCGTGACCCCGCTGAGCCTGCTTCTGGCTTTTGTGGTATCAATGGCAGTTTGTGCGCTGCTTGGAGTAATAATTGAAATAACATGTTATAAACCTTTGAGAAATTCTCCTAAGATTACGGCACTTATTACAGCTATCGGAGTTTCGTTCGTGCTGGAAAACGGCGCCAGGGTGATTCCGTTCATGGGGCCGAATCCCAGGCAGTTTCCCATTGTGGCAAGCGGATTTGTTTCCTTTCTCGGGGTAAGGGTCAGCAAGGTGCAGTTGATGGTTTTCGGTGTTACGCTGGTTCTTATGCTTCTTTTAACATACATTGTCAACTTTACTAAAATGGGAAAGGCCATGAGGGCGGTTTCCTTCGATATGAAAACAGCGTTGCTTATGGGGATAAATGTAAACCGCGTAATTTCGTTTACATTTGCAATTGGCGCGGCCCTTGCGGCAGCGGCGGGTATATTGTTTGCCGGCTCCTATCCTCAGATCGAGCCGTATATGGGTATGATGCCTGGCCTGAAAGCCTTCGTAGCTGCAGTGCTTGGCGGAATCGGAAGCATACCCGGCGCTATGATAGGCGGTTTGATTCTGGGCGTCGCGGAAACGCTCACAAAAGGCTTTATTTCATCTCAGCTGGCAGATGCAGTTTCTTTCGGCATATTGATCATCATATTAATTATAAAACCTTCAGGTATTCTCGGTAAGAATACCCGTGAGAAAGTGTAGGTGCCGAATATGAGAAAAAGTAAACTGTCTAATTTTTTAACTTTGCTTGTAGTATCGGTAATTGTTTTCGTAATTTTGATAGCCTTGATGTACACAGGCATTATTGATGAATACAACGGTCTTTTGCTTACGCTGGCAGGAATTTATTTTATAATTTCTTTAAGCCTCAATCTGATAACCGGTTTCATCGGGCAGTTCGCCCTGGGACAAGCGGGCTTTATGTGCGTGGGCGCCTATACTTCCGCCATAATGGTCATCAACCTGCATTTGCCGCTGTTTGTGGCCATTCTGATCGGAGGGCTTGTGACAGCCATATTCGGATTCCTTATCGGGGCTCCTACCCTGAGGCTCAGAGGAGATTATTTGGCAATTGTTACTTTAGGATTTGGTGAAATAATAAGAGTTATTATGATAAACCTGGGCAGTCTGACAGGCGGAGCCGCAGGACTGAAAGGGATCCCTCCTTTCTCGGATACCGGCGACATCATGCTTGATAACCTGATACGGTTTGCGTGGGTATACGGATTTGCGATAATTGCCCTTGTTGTGATGAGCAATCTGATTAAATCCTCCCATGGACGTGCCATCATTTCCATCAGGGAGGATGAAATAGCTTCCAATTCCATGGGTATAAACGTATCCTATTATAAGGTATTCGCATTTATGGTTTCCGCATTTTTCGCAGGAATAGGCGGAGGACTGTACGCCTCTTATTTCGGTTACCTGAATCCCGATATGTTTAAGTGGCTCAGCTCCGTAAACTTTGTTGTCATCATTGTGCTTGGGGGCCTTGGCAGCATAACCGGTACACTGATTGCCAGTGTGGCATTCACATATATCCAGGAATGGCTGAGAGTATTCGGAGATTTGAGGCTTGTAATATTCGGCCTGGCACTGATACTTATCATGCTGTTCTGGCAGCGTGGCATTATGGGAACCAAAGAATTTTCCGTGGTGACTTTTGTGAGAAAATTATTTGCAGGGGAGTATAAGCCCGCAAATATAAAAAAGGCAATTATAAAGCTAGGCAAGAATATTGCCGGTTCACTGAAAAAGTTTTATTCCGAGAAAATATCAAAAAGCCGCAAGGGGGTGCAATAAATGTACGCATTGGATGCTCAAAGTATTTCAATAATTTTCGGTGGTTTAAAAGCGGTCAACAATTTCAGCCTCAAGCTGGAGGAAGGCCAGCTGGCGGGACTGATAGGCCCCAACGGCGCCGGCAAAACCACCATATTCAACATGCTTACAGGCGTTTATAACCCCACCAGCGGCAATATACTTTTGAACGGTTCGGCAGGAGAAAAAAGTATTGTGGGTTTAAAACCCTATAAGATAACGCAGATGGGAATTGCAAGAACCTTTCAGAATATCCGTCTTTTTAAGGATCTGACGGTAATGGACAACGTGAGGATCGCATATCACTTCAATGTTAAATACAATGCGCTGAAGGCCATTTTCAGAATACCTCCATTTTTCCGTGAAGAGGATGACATGAAGGAAAGAGCCAGAGAGCTGCTTAAAATTTTCAACATCCACGACAAGGAAAATGAACTGGCAAAGAACCTGCCTTACGGAGAGCAGAGAAAGCTGGAGATCGTAAGGGCTCTTGCCACCAACCCGAAAGTGCTGCTGCTGGATGAGCCCGCGGCAGGCATGAACCCCCAGGAAACACATGATCTCATGGAGCTGATAAGCTTTATCAGGGATAAATTCAAGCTGACCATACTCCTGATTGAACATGATATGAGCCTGGTAATGGGTATCTGCGAACGGATTACAGTTCTGGATTATGGACAGACTATAGCCGTGGGAACACCTGAGGAAATCAGCAAGGATCCCAAGGTTATCAAGGCTTATCTGGGCGGGGAGGTTGATGTGGGTGCTTAAAATATCGGATATGAATGTATATTACGGAACTATTCATGCGCTGCATGATATAAATTTCGAAGTAAACGAAGGTGAGATCGTCACCTTGATAGGCGCTAACGGTGCCGGCAAAACGACTACGCTGCATTCCGTATCGGGATTGATACAGCCCAAAACAGGAAAGATTGAATTTCTGGGCAAGTCTTTAAACGGCGTTTCCGCCAACAAGATCGTTGAAAGGAATATCAGCCAGGTACCGGAGGGGAGAAGGATATTTGCCAACCTGTCCGTGCTTGAAAACCTTGAAATGGGCGCCTATATCAGAAAAGATAAGAAGAACCTTAAGGATGATTATGAAATGGTATTTACGAGGTTCCCCAGACTCAAGGAAAGGCTGAGGCAGGTAGCCGGAACGCTGAGCGGCGGAGAACAGCAGATGCTGGCCATGGGCAGGGCGCTCATGTCAAAGCCCAAGCTGCTGCTCCTGGATGAGCCTTCCATGGGATTGGCTCCGCTGTTTGTAAAAGAGATATTTTCAATTATTGTGGATATAAATAAATCAGGGACCACAGTACTTCTGGTGGAACAAAACGCAAGCATGGCTCTTTCCATCGCAAACAGGGCGTATGTGCTGGAGACGGGGAGGATCGTGCTGTCTGGAGACGCCAAAAAGCTGGCGGCAAGCGAAGAGGTAAGAAAAGCTTACCTTGGAGGTTGACTGGTGGCAGCGTAAAACTGAAATGTTCTGTCAAAGGGGGAGAATGGTCCCCGGCAGTGAAAAAAGTAGCTGAACAGTGAATTTTATTAGTTGGCGATGGATTGTCCGGTGGTATAATAATAGTAGGTGAATGGTAGAATTTAAAGGTTATTGCAATCTGATTCCAACCTCTATTCTAACATCATACCTCTAATTTCTAACTTCTAAAATAGGAGGTCTTGGTATGTACGTTAAAAGCCGTATGACAGCAAATCCTTACACATTGTCTCCCGACGCTACCTTAGAGGATGCTCTGAACCTTATGCACAATAAAAGCATCAGAAGAATTCCTGTTGTAAAGAACGACAAGCTTGTGGGCATTGTCACGGAAAGGGCGCTGCTGGAGTTTTCACCGTCGCCTGCAACTTCTCTGAGCGTCTATGAAACAAGCTATCTGTTGTCAAAGACAAAGATAAGCGAGATCATGACAAAGGATGTAATAACTGTTTCTCCCGACAACCTGGTTGAGGAAGCGGCTGTGAAAATGCGTGTAAACGATGTCGGAGGTATCCCGGTGCTGGACAAGGGAAAGGTAGTTGGGATAATAACCGAGACAGACATTTTTGACGCCTTCATAGAGCTGATGGGCTCCAGGGACGTAGGCAGCAGGATAGCCATTGAGGTTGAGGATGCTCCGGGTATACTTGCGGATATCGCAACCGTCATCAAGGGCTATGGCGTCAATATCACACATCTCGCGGTTTATAGAAGTGAAAGCAGCAGGAGCAGCGTCGTGATAAGGGTAAATACCGTCAATACAGATGCAATGGTCCAATCCCTTGAAAGCAACGGATATAGAATTATTTCAGTATTAAAAAATGAAAGCAAATGATATTGAAGCAGATAGAAGCAGAAATGGAAAAGAATGAAATAATATAGAATGTCAGGATGTACGGAATAGTATCTTAACGGTGTATTTAAGCCGTCTGCACAGACTTCTTTTGAGAAGCTTGTGCGGGCGGCTTGTTTTAATTGCAGCGGCGGGCCGGTAAGCGATAAAGAAATAAGTAAAAGCAATGTCAATAGGCCTGGTTAATGCAATTGCTTTTATAAAAGTATTTGGGTATAATTAGTACATATTGGAATCATTCTAAAGACATATTTACAGTGAAAATTCTAAGCAAATTTTACAGGAAAAATGGAGGTAAGCATGCAGGATAAGCCCAAATATTTGGATAAGAGCCTTTCTTTTAAAGAAAGAGCCGTTGACCTGGTGTCAAGGATGACCCTGGAGGAAAAAGCATCACAGCTCAGATACGATGCACAGCCGGTTGAAAGGCTGGATGTGCACGGATATAACTGGTGGAACGAGGCCTTGCACGGAGTGGCGCGGGCAGGTGTGGCCACGGTATTTCCGCAGGCGATCGGCCTGGCGGCCATTTTTGACGATGAATTTCTGGAAAAAATCGCAGATGTGATTGCCACCGAGGGCAGGGCAAAGTATAACGAAAGCTCAAAAAAGGGTGACCGCGATATTTACAAGGGTATTACCTTCTGGTCGCCAAATGTGAATATATTCAGAGACCCCAGGTGGGGCCGGGGGCATGAAACCTACGGTGAGGACCCGTATCTGACTTCAAGGCTCGGGGTCGCATTTGTAAAAGGGCTCCAGGGGAATGGGAAACATCTGAAGGCAGCCGCCTGCGCCAAGCATTTCGCAGTGCACAGCGGGCCCGAGGACGACAGGCACCATTTTAATGCGGTGGTATCACAGCAGGATATGTTTGAAACTTATCTGCCCGCTTTTGAAGCTCTGGTAAAGGAAGCAAAGGTTGAGGCTGTAATGGGCGCCTACAACAGAACAAACGGGGAGCCCTGCAACGGGAGCAGAACTCTTTTGAAGGATATCCTGAGAGAGGCCTGGGGCTTTGACGGCCATGTGGTTTCCGACTGCTGGGCAATCAAGGATTTTCACGAGGGACATGGCGTCACAAAAACTCCCACAGAATCGGCGGCGCTGGCTATAAAAAGCGGCTGCGACCTGAACTGCGGGAATATATACCTGCTGCTGCTTTTATCCCTGAAAGAGGGGCTGATAACCGAGGAAGACATAGACCGCGCCTGTATCCGCTTGATGACCACCAGGATGAGGCTGGGGATGTTCGATGATGACTGTGAATTTGACAGTATCCCATACGAAATGAACGATTGTAAAGAGCACAATGAACTTTCCCTGGAGGCGGCGAGAAAATCCATGGTACTGCTCAAAAATGCGGGGCTGCTGCCGCTGGATTCAAATAAAATAAGGAATATAGCCGTAATCGGTCCCAATGCGGACAGCGATATCGCTCTGAGAGCGAATTACAGCGGAACCGCTTCACATAATATTAATATACTTGACGACATACGAAACAGAGTTTCGCCGGATACAAGAGTCTGGTATGCCCCCGGAAGCCATCTCCATATGAACCGGGTGGAGGATCTGGCCTTGCCGGATGACAGGCTGAAGGAAGCGGTTTCGGCTGCTGAACGCAGCGATGTGGTTATCCTGTGCCTGGGACTTGATGCGTCCATCGAAGGGGAGCAGAATGACCAGGGAACCGTTATTCTGGATGCGGGCGGAGACAAGTCGGACCTGAATCTTCCGGAAGCACAGAGAAATCTGCTGAATGCGATTTTAGCCACAGGTAAACCCACTGTTGTCGCCCTGCTTTCGGGAAGTGCGCTCAGCATAGGAGAGGCCGCGGAAAAGGCCTCGGCCATTGTCCAGTGCTGGTATCCGGGCTCACAAGGCGGACAGGCCTTTGCGGAAATGATATTCGGGGATTACTCGCCCGCGGGAAGATTGCCGGTCACTTTCTACAAATCCACTGAAGAATTGCCGGCCTTTGCCGACTATTCAATGGAAAACCGCACTTATAAATTTATGAAGGGCGATGCGCTGTATCCTTTCGGATTCGGACTGTCATATACAAGCTTTGAATACTCGGATATTACATGCTCGGCCGGAAAGATAAAAAACGGCGGCAGCATATCGGTAAGCGTGAAGGTTAAAAACGCCGGGACCATGGAAGCCGAAGAGGTGGTCCAGGTGTATATACGGGATATGGAAGCAACCGTAAGAGTGCCGCGCCACAGCCTGTGCGGTTTTAAACGCGTACATCTGAAAGGCGGCGAGCAGAAGACAGTCACCTTTGATATAGATCAGGCAGCGATGTCTGTGGTTGACATGCAAGGCCGGAGAAAAGTAGAAAACGGCGAATTCACTTTATTTGCGGGAGGCTCCCAGCCGGATAAGGCTAGTGTGGATCTGACGGGGAAAAAACCTCTTGAGGCCAGGTTCACTGTTGAATAAAGATTTATAATATTGAGATGGAAAATTAAATATTTCCATGGAAAAGCGGCACAACAAAAGAGACCTGGCGGCAAGCCGGGTCTCTTTTTGTGTGCGGCCGGTTCGTTTAATTGACGGCCGGATTTTTTATGGCATTTTGCAGGTCTTCGGTACGGATCTCTTTATCCCACTCATTAAAATAGCAGGGGTACTGGGTTCCGCAGGTTTTACACTCCAGGTATTGGCTGGACTGCTTTTGCTCGCGGCTGTCAAATAAAAAGGGAAGGAATTCCACAGTGTTTTTCAGACCCGGAGCATCGGAGTCTATATTGTAGGAATAGACATAGGTAGCTTCGTATTTTATCAGAAAATTATGCCCGTTGCAGGCGGGGCATATCAAAAGCCTGTCATTGCTCATATAACTGCACCTTTCTTTTGTTTCACGGGTAACCGTATCTGATTTGTAGTTTCACAGGATAATTATTATTAACATGACCAAAAAAATGAATCTTATTCCGTCCGTCATAATTTTGAATAAATATGGCGAAGGAACTAAATAGCATGTCGTCCATGCGGGATAACCGTCGATGAATTAATATTTCATGCTGTGAAATATTAATTCATATATTACAAAAAAATCCAGAAATAAAAACATATTATTTTATAAAGAAATATTATTTTATAGAATTTGTGCTACAATTATAAGAATATAGTTAAAATTTACAAAATACTTATATGTTTTTAATGCATTTAGTAACATAATTGCTAAAAGAATTAATAAAATAAAATTTTATTTCTTGACAAAGCAATTTGCAGGGCGTATTATGTTTTTTAGGATATAGTGCTCTTAAGTTGACGGAGTACCTGTATAAACATACTTGATTTAAGGAGGGAATGAAGTAATGAAAAGAAAAATTTTAGGTCTTTTATTATCTGCGGCGGTGATTCTGACAATGGCAGCCGGTTGCGGGAATGGCGGCGGCACGGCCGGAACTGGTTCTTCAACAGGCGCCGGAGCGTCCTCACAGGGTTCCGGTTCCGGAGAAGCTGTTACTCTTGAGTTTACACAGTGGTGGGAACCGGAGCTGGCTGAAAATGCATTGAGAGGATTGATGGATGAGTTCGAAACTGAAAATGCGGGCATCAAGGTAAAACTCATAAGCGGACCATATGCTTCCACAAAGCAGCAAGTGGTGGCAGGCGCAGCAGCGGGAACCATGTCCGATGTAGTCGGTCTGGACGGGGCTTGGGTCAGCGACTTTGTAAAGCAGGGGGCCATAGCCGATCTCACGGATATTATGAAGAAAAATAATTATGACGACAGCCAGCTGGCGTCGCAGGTCAAGCTGAACAATACTACATACATGATTCCGGTGGTGAATTATGTTTATCCGGTTTTCATCAACATGGACCTCATGGAAAAGGCGGGTATTACAAAGACGCCTGCCACCAGGACGGAATTCCGCGAAGCCGCAAAGAAACTCACAAATGCCAAGAACAACGTTTACGGCTGGATACTCCCTCTTTCCCTGGAAGCGCCCAACGGCATCCAGAATGATGTCATGTCCTGGGCATGGGCTTCCGGTTCAAGTATGTTAAAGGACGGAAAACCTGATCTGACCAATACGGAAGTGAAAAGTGCCGTTGAATTTATAAAAGCCATATATGACGACGGCTCCATCGCTCCGGGATCATTTACCATGGCCGAGCAGGACAAGGTCGAGGAGTTTACCAACGGGCGCGTCGGCATGATGGTCGACTCTCTGGCTCATATTAAAACTATCCGCAAGAGCAATCCCGATCTGAAATTTGAAGTTGCGGCCCTTCCCGCAAAGGATGATTATACGGGTAAAAGAGGCATGCCGTATGCGTCATGGGGCATAGGTATAGCAGAGAACAGCAGTCACAAGGACGAAGCCTGGAAGCTTGTTTCCTTCCTCATGAGCGAAGAGGTCAATTCAAAGCTTTCAACCATTGCAAACGCCTTCCCTGGTAATGTGAACTCAAAGCCTGATTTTTCAGGAACAGATGCATTGTTTGCTACTGCCTTTGACATATACAAGGCGGGATATCCTGCAAATGAATTTGTAGGACTTCCTGTTGCCGAGCAGCTTATGAGATCCTTTGACGAACAGTTCCAGCTGTTGCTTGACAATAAGCAGAACGTGGACGACACCCTCAAAAAGGCCCAGGCCGAATGGGAGAAAAATTTCTGACAATACCGTATATGAGTTGTGGAAGTTGCAGGGCAAACAGGTCATGCAACTTCCGGACTTGTGATTAATTGAAAAGGAGAAGGCTTCATATGGTAACGAATAGCAATATTGCCAACAAGTCAAAGAAAAGTACATTGCAATCGGTAAAGAAAAAACTTTCTCCCTATGCCTATTTGTCACCTACCATTATTCTGATGACGGTGTTGATGCTGATCCCCATAGTAATGGTTATATTATATTCCTTCAGAGATAATGTGATTATGAACAAAAATCCTGTCTTTGTGGGAATCAGGCATTATGTTGATATTATCAGGGACGGTACTTTTCACCAGGCTATATTTAATACTTTTTATTTTACAGTGATGAGCGTTATTTTTCATTTTGCGTTGGGGCTGTCCTTTGCAATGCTTTTAAATACTAAAGTCCTGAAGCCGGTGACAAAGTCCCTGTTCAGGGTGATTTATGTTTTGCCCTGGGTATTCACGGCAACCATAATCGCAATATTATGGAGGCTTATGCTGAATCCCAACGGCATTGTAAATTATATAATTACTGCGTCCAATATAGCCAGCGGCAAAATTGAGTGGCTGAGCTCATCACAGTTTGCGCTGCACGCTTTGACATATATCAATATATGGTCCGGTTACCCTTTCTTTATGATAAGCCTGCTTGCAGGGCTGCAGGGTATCCCCGCCGAGCTTTACGAGGCTGCTACCATTGACGGCGCCAATACTGTCCAGGGGTTCAGATATGTGACCGTTCCAAAGCTTAAGCCAATCATCGTGAGCATGGCGATGCTTGATTTTATATGGACGGTGCAGCAGTTCCCTCTGGTCTGGATGACCACGGGCGGCGGACCTATCCATGCAACTGAAATGCTGAGCACATATACTTACAAGCTGGCATTCAGCTCATATGAATTTTCCCATGCCTCGGCAAGTGCGGTTATCGTTCTTTTATTGTCAATGTGCATGGCCTTATTCTATGTGAAAAATCAGAAAGCGGGGGATTGATATGAGATCGAAACCTATCAAGCAGGTAATTGCAAAAGTCTTAATCGTAATAGCTCTTCTGATCGGTGCGGTTTATGCCGGATTTCCCGTGCTCTGGATGCTGGTCTGTTCATTTAAGCCCAATCCGGAAATATTTGCCTATCCGCCCAGCTTTATATCAAAATCATTTTCGCTGGACGCGTACAAAGCGATTTTTGCTGATTCGTCAAAGATCAGATTTTTTATAAACAGCTACCTTGTTTCATCATTGGTTACCGTTTTGACATTGATTGTGGGAATACTGGCTGCATACGGCATCAGCAGGTATGAATTTAAACTGAAAAAACCCTTGAATATGTTAATCATAAATGTTCAGGCTGTTCCGCCCATCACGCTGCTGATACCTTATTTCAGCCTCATAGTGGCGCTGAAACTGTACAATACCTATTTTGCCCTGATATTTACATACATGGTTTTTACGCTTCCCTACGCGATTATAATGATGACGGGCTATTTCAATACACTGCCCAGAGAGCTGGATGAATCCGTGCTGGTAAATGGGGGAAATTCATTTATTTCCCTGTGGAGAGTCCTTGTGCCAATATCCCTTCCGGGTATTGTGTCAACAGGGATATATACGTTTATGCAAGCCTGGAATGAATATCTGTTTGCGCTGACCCTTACAAAAACAAATGAGATGAGGACGGTGCCAATAGGCATACAGCTGCTGATGGGGCAGCATTCCTATGAGTGGAACCAGATGATGGCCATGAGCATACTGGGATGCCTGCCGGTGCTGATTTTATTCCTGTTCCTGCAGCGTTACTTTATAGCGGGCATGACGGCCGGTGCGGTAAAAAGTTAAACGGGTTATTTATAAAAGGGATAGATAAATAACGGCATCCGGTTTAAAAGAATGACCCTTTGGGAGCCGGAAGCTGTTATAAAACATCCCATTATAATAAATATTACAATTTATGGAGGTAGTTTATATGTTAATGAATATGAAGGAAATACTGGCTGTGGCCAATGCCAATTATTTTGCGGTTCCGGCGTTTAACACCAGCAGCAACATGATATTGAAGGGAATTATGGAAGCCTCGGAAGAGAAACAGGCTCCGGTCATCATCGCAATCCATCCGGATGAGTTGAGCTTTGTGCGGCCCTCTTTTGTAAAATCGGTAATTGAAGAGGCCCACAGGGCGGCTGTCCCGGTGTGCATACATCTGGATCACGGCGCCACCATAGACCAGGTTATGGAAGCCATTCAGAGCGGTTTTACCTCTGTTATGATAGACGCGTCTACATATTCTCTGGCGGATAATATGGCGATCTGCAAAAAAGTTGTGGAACTTGCCCATGCCGTGGGCGTGTCTGTAGAGGGTGAGCTGGGAACTATCGGTACTACCGGCCCCGAAGCCGAAGCAGGGGCCGACAAGATCATCTATACAAATCCGGAAGATGCGGTCACCTTTGTGAAAGCCACTGGGGTGGACTGCCTGGCAATTGCCATCGGCACTTCCCACGGAATCTATCCAAAGGATAAAAAACCGGAGCTGGAGCTGAATTTGCTTAAAGAGATAAAATCCAGAGTAAATATTCCCCTGGTTCTCCACGGAGGCTCCGCAAATAAGGATTCTGAGATTGCAGAATCGGTTAAGCTGGGGATCAACAAGATCAATATTTCAAGTGATATAAAGGATGCCTTCTACAAAAAATGCCGCGAGGTGCTGGCCGACCCTGTCATAAGAGAGCCCAATTCCATCTATCCCCCGTGCATCGAGGCAATGAAACAGGTGGCATACCATAAGATCGGCCTGTTCAATGCGGAGGGCAAGGCCAAACTGTATTGAGGCTTTTGGATTGAGCCGGAGAAAAAAGGTATTTTCGGAACATTTATATGGGAGAACTGATATAATGAAGGAAAAAATTGCTTTAGGTCTTGGAGATAACATAGATTATGAAATAGTCTGGGATTCCGGAGTTCTTGAGAAATTGGCGGCCGGGTACGGCATACATGACGAGGAATTGTCAGCGGATATTGAGATAACCTGCGAACGCGATCTGGTGGTCTCCATCCTGGGCTTTCTGAAGTCAGGAGCCGGGGGTGAAAGGTTTGTATCATCGCCGGAAATCATTGAGAGCTTTGCCCGGAATTTTGAGAATAAGATCACTCTTGGCGGAACATCGGTGAGAGCGGCTATTGCAATGCGGAAACTTGGCTATACCTCTGCACTTCATTTGGTTACCATAAATGATCATGTCAGAAAACTTATCCCCCGGGACTGCCCGTATGTGTGCAGCAATACAAAGGACAGCTCATATCCTCACTTGATAGTGCAGTTCTGCAAGGATACCAGGGTGAAGGCCAACGGTATCGATATCTGTACAAAAAGGGCAAACCGCATTATCTATAACAATGATTACGACAATATAGTGATGGAGCTTGACGAGGGATTTTCGGATCTTCTGCCGGAGGCAAAGGTATTCCTGATTTCAGGCTTCAATGCAATGCAGAGCAGGGAACTCCTCTCTTCAAGACTGAGTTCGCTCTTAAGAATAATGGATAAGCTTCCCGAAGAGGCTCTGGTGTATTATGAGGATGCATGCTTTTATGATGCGAGCTTCAGCAGGCTTGTGCAGGACACGCTGGCGGAACATATTGATATTTACGGCTTAAACGAAGATGAATTGCAGCATTATCTGGGAAGAAAGCTGAATCTTCTGAATGCGGGTGAGATCAAGGAGGCTCTTGAAGACGTGAAGCGGCTGCTCCGTGTACCTTTGATCGTCGTACATTCAAAGTATTGGGCACTTGCATACGGAGAGAATGCGAAAAGTGTTTCAAAGGCTTTAAAAGGAGGCATTACCATGGCTACCACCCGCTTCCGCTTCGGGGACGGCTTTTCACCGGAGGATTATGCCGGGACAGAAGGGCTTCCCCAGGAAGAGGAAGGCACTGAATTTGCACATGAGCTGGAGCTGCTGCTGAAGGATGAAGTATGCTGCATTCCTTCGGTGGTGGTCCGGGAACAAAAAGTGACGACAATCGGCCTGGGAGACGCATTTGTGGGTGGCTTTCTGCCTGCGCTTGTGAGATAGCTTCAGATTTATTTCCCCATACTCCGGGATATTTACTAATATAAGGTATTTTTTGTATTGAATTATATGATATTATTTTTATAGGAATTTGTTAATGTGTACCTGAGACAGCATGATGAAAAACGCTTTATTGATCACCGGAGATTCTGATTTTTATAAATATTTTTAAATTAAGTTTGCAGGGGGATGCGGATATGGAGACTAATCAAGGTATGACGGTTATTGAAACTATCAAGGAAAATTATAATAATATTTTTTTGGCGGAGAAGAAAGTGGCGGATTTTATTCTGGAAAATCCGGAGAAGGCGGTTAACGCCAATGTCTCCGAACTGGCCAATTACAGCGGCGTAAGCGATGCTACGGTCATCAGGATGTGCAAGCACATCGGCTATCAGGGATACTATCAGCTCAGGATCGATTTGTCCAGGGATCTGGGCCGCAAACAGGTGTGGGACGTGGATATGGACAATATAAAGATGGACACCGTCAGCGGCCTGTTTCAGGCTTTTTCATCAAGATTGCTGGCTATAGGAAAAAAACTCGACCAGGCTATCCTGCTTGAATGCGCCAATCTGATCAAGACCAGCAAAAGGGTTCATCTGGTAGCGGTAGGAAATACAAGCCCGCTGGCGATGTACATGGATTTCAGACTCGGACGGCTTGGAGTCAAATGCACTTCAAGTATGATTCCTGAATACTGGATGAACTATGTAAACCTGGCGGACCATGATGACATAGTCATCGCCATATCCAGGTCGGGTGAATCAAAGCAGGTGGTCCAGGCCCTGGAGCTGGCAAAGGAAAAAGGGTTGAAAGTCATATCCATTACAGGCTCCGAGTATTCGCCGGTATCAAAGTTGTCGGATTACTTCTTGCTGACCAATGCGGAGGTGCAGGGATTCGATTATTATAAAGGCTATTCCAGGTTGAATGAAATAGTTGTAATAGATACGTTATTGCACTTTGTCACAAATGAGGAAAAGATCATAGCCAACAGTGCGGACAAGCCCGAAAAGATTCTGTCCGAGTATAAACTGTGACAGGAGGCAGCGGGTTGGGATGCACCTTTAACCGGAGGCTCATATGCGGCATAGTGCATGTTGAAACTGAAAGGAAAGGAGCATATCATGTTAACTGATATTCAATATAATAAGGCAAAAAACAGAACGCTCAGGTTTTTCAAAAATGCCGGTATAGTTCTGACTGCGGAAGAGATGGAGAAAATAGAGATCGCCGATTTCGGCCTGAGCGAACTTGAGCAAACCGGGCTGGAGCTGGTTACATATGTAAATACTGACCGGTGCTGCGCAAAGGAACTGGTTTTGTTCCCGGGACAGACCTGTCCCGAGCATATTCACCCGCCGGTGGCCGGGGAACCGGGAAAGGAAGAAACTTTCCGCTGCAGATGGGGAGAAGTGTATCTTTATGTGGAGGGAGAGCCGGTGAAGTCACCTAAGGCAAGGCCTCCAAAGGGAAAGGGAAATACGTATACCGCAGCGCATGAAGTAATACTTAAACCGGGCCAGCAGTATACGCTGCCCCCAAATACAAAGCACTGGTTCCAGGCAGGACCTGAAGGCGCTGTTGTCTCGGAGTTTTCCACAAAAAGCCGGGATGAATTTGATATTTTTACGGATGAGGGCATAAAAAGAATCCCGGAGATATTGGCAGAAGGTTTAAAATAAAAAACAATTGAATATATGGCAACTGGATATATAAACAACCAAATATAAAACAACCGAAATAGAAGCCCAGGGCAGAACCGTATTATGGATCTTGCCGGGGCTTTATTTTATTCTCCGGCATTATGCATGATTATCCACAAAGGTATGCAACAAAATACCTTTATTACCGGATAAAATGACAATCACACAAAATGTAACAAAAAAACCGTAAAAATATCAAAATATTTTATAATTTTTATAATTTGAATTTTGCAAATTGATGTATTATAATATACCCGCATCTGAAACATTCCCCCTTCAAATGTGAAAATAATACATCAATTTTATAAAAGGTTATACAAGGATATAAATGCGGTTCATATAATCTGCCACACAATATGCCCCAAATTCCGGATTACTTTATTGAGCTTTATACGAAATAATTGACTACGAAAAGGAAAAAATATGGATACGACATTTGAAAACAAAGGAAAGAACACCCCCTGGGCAATGATAATAATTCTTGTGCTGGCGGCGGTGGCGGCCCCTCTGAGCCTTAACAAGGTATCTCCTATCGCGCCTGCTTTAATGGATTATTTTAAAATCGGAGAAACACAGCTGGGAATGCTCATATCAGTATTCTCTTTTACAGGTATAATTCTGGCTCTTCCGGGAGGACTGCTGATACGCAGGTTCGGTCCGTGGAAGTGTGTGCTGGCGGCTTTACTGGCCTTGCTGGCCGGTTCGGTCATGGGGACGTACTCTGGTTCCTTCCAATTGCTGCTGGTAAGCCGCGTTGTTGAAGGCATAGGCATGACGCTGGTGGCTATGGCAGGTCCCGCGATTATCGGCGCAAGTGTGAACCCAGCCAGAAGAGGAATTGCAATGGGCCTGTTTTCCGCATACATGGGTATCGGACAGGTCATCACCTACAATCTCGCTCCGAGAATAGTGGATCTGAACGGCTGGCGGGGCGTATGGTGGTTTTCTACCGGATACATAATATTATTTACTGTTATCTGGATGATATTGATGACAAGGACCAAAACATTTGCAGCAAAGCCCGGTGCAGCTTCCGTACAGCCTGGGAAGGCGGAGGCATCCGGAGCGGACAAGGCGGGAAGCAGGATTCAGTCCGGCGGCCGCAGCGGGTCTGTTTTTAAAAACAGAAGCCTGTGGTATCTGGCTCTTGCAATGTGCCTTTATATAATAAGCTATGTGAGCATACAGATGTTTTTGCCCTCCTATCTTTCCGAAGACCGCGGAATAGACATGGCTAAGGCTTCAAGCATGGTAAGTGTCATGTGCCTTGCGGGAACGGTCTGCTCGCTGATAGCGGGAGAGGTATCCGACAGGCTTGGTTCCAGGCGTATTCTGGGAGGACTGAGCCTGATTGTCAGCGGAGGCCTGTTTGCCCTGCTGCCTTTCTTTCCCACAGCGTCGTATATGGTGCTGATAGTGATTCTGGGGCTGGTTCCGCCCATACTTCCGGTATGCGTGTTTGCCGCCGCCAGCGAAGTCATAGATAATCCGTCCGAGGGCGGCATTGCAATGGGTTTGATCAGCATGGGGCAGAATATGGGCCTGGCGGCAGGCCCGGTGGTTTTTGGAGCCATAACCCAGAGCCTGGGCTGGAACTCAGCCTTCTTTTTTGCAATACCGGTTTCCGTTATTGGAGGCTTGGCGATGCTGGCCAACAGGAGAGTAAAGTGAGCGGAGGGATCAGCCTTTTACCGCTCCTGCGGTCAAGCCGCGGACGAAATATTTGGAGCCCGAAATAAAAATTATTATCAGCGGTATGGTGGAAAATGCAAGCCCGGTCATACGTGCGGCGTAATCGGTACGATAGTAACCGCCCAGCGAGGATATGCCCAGCGGGATGGTAAACAGGCCGGAATTGCTCACAATTACCAGGGGAAGCAGGTAATTGTTCCAGGACCACAGGAATATGACCATTGACAGTGTTGCAATTGCAGGTTTTATGCAGGGAAGGACTATTTTTATAAATATTCCGAAATCGTTACAGCCGTCCATGCGGGCGCTTTCTATGAGCTCGCTGTGTACGGCTTGACTTATGTATTGGGTCATCCAGAATACCCCGAAGGCATTTGTGGTCCATATGATTATCAGCGGGAGCAGCGTATTGTTTATGTGCATTGCCCTCATTTCAACCACATATCCGATCAAACCGATCTGAGACGGGACCATCATTGTCATAATTATAAAATAGTAAATGGGTTTTTTGAGCTTAAACTCATATTTTGAAAGCGCATAGCCGGTAAGCGAGCTGATAAACAGGCACAGAACTGTTGAAAACAAAGATACGTAAATACTGTTCAGATAGTAGAGGTAGAATTTGCTTTTCATGACCGTGGCGAAGTTCTGTATGAAATAATTCCCCGGAAGCAGCACCATGCCCTTGAATATGTCCTCGTTATACTGGGTTGACATCATCAGCATCATATAAAACGGGGCCAGCGAAATAAGGGATATGACGATTAAAATGAATATATATAGTTTTTTCAGCATGATTTTTCCCTCCTGTTGGTGAGTTTAAAGCCTGCGAAAGAAAATATTATGATTATCATGAAGAGAGAGTAGGCAATGGCTGCGCCGTAACCAAATCTGGAAGTACTTTTAAAGGTCACGTCATAGAAATTCCAAATGGCGGTAAGACATGAGCGTTCCGGGCCTCCGGCGGCTCCGCCTCCTATCCAGCCGCTGAACATCAATGACGGTTCGTCAAACATCTGAAGTCCGCCTATGATATCGGTTATTACCAGAAATACTGTGATGGGCTGAAGAAGCGGCACAGTGATCCTGAAAAAGGTATTGAGCTGGGAAGAGCCGTCCACCTTTGCGGCTTCATATAATTCCGGAGAGATAGAACTGAGGCCGGATAAATAAACCACCATGTGATAGCCAGTGTATTTCCAGATTATCATTATTGCCACCACCAGCCGCGCATAGCGGGCATCTCCCAGCCAGTTTACCCCTTCCTTCAGAAGTCCGGTATGGATGAGGATATT
This sequence comes from Bacillota bacterium, assembly GCA_023397905.1. Taxonomy (GTDB): domain Bacteria; phylum Bacillota; class Clostridia; order Acetivibrionales; family DSM-1351; genus Ruminiclostridium. The sequence continues at coordinate 23,585 of JAEWSZ010000111.1, forward strand.
ATTTATGATCCCGGTCTGCCAGTCAAATAAAAAGGCGAAAATAAAGCCTATGGCCACCGGGGTCGTAATATAGGGCAAAAAGGTGATGGTCTGAAACGCCTGCCTGCCGACGGAAAGGTTAAACATGAAAGCGGCCAGGATCAGGCCGAATATTATAACAAAAGGAGTCGATTGCAGCATGATGAGGACTGTATTCCATATGGATTTAAAGAAATACGGATCACTGGTGAATATAGAAAAATAATTTTTGAAACCGATAAAAGTCTTTTCACTTATTCCGTCCCAATTTGTCAGGCTTATAAAAAATGAGTAAATAATGGGATATAGATTAAACAGAGCATAAAGCAATATAAAAGGAAGCACAAAAATATACGGCCATAGTTTGTCCACGCGCATTTTCCTTTTTTTATATTTGATATTTTCCGTTGCAGCCGTCATAGTCAGCCCTTCTTTCTGCTTGCACCTATTGTGAAAACCCGCTGGAACCGCTGTAAAAAGCCAATAAAAAAGCAGCCGTTTAAAGTGCCATATATCCATTCCATGTTGAATGCGGCTGCTCTTTTATTTTAAAATATTTACCGGGCGGCGGTTATTTTACATCCACGTCGGGAAGCTTGTTTTTAATTTCTTTTATAAGATTTTCCAGAGCCTTATCGGCAGTCATTTTTTTATCCGCGTTTATTGCTTTTGCGATCAGCATATTGGCGTCGGAAATGACGTTATCGTATTTACTGATTGGCTTTGCCTGCATGTTGGGCACAATATCGGTGAACCAGAACTGTCCCAGATCCTGACCGGCAAAGTAATCGTCCTTGCTTGTGGCAAAGGAAGGATCGTCGTATACCTCTTTTAACGGTACATAGAAATCCAGCTTTTCCTTGCTCACCTGAGCTCCTTCTCTGGTCAGAGTACACCATTTTATAAATTCCCAGGCGGCTTCTTTGTTTTTGCTTTGTTTTGATATGCCCATAGCCGTTCCGCCCCAGCTGAAAGGTCCTCCGGGAGGAACCATAAAGCCCCACTTTCCGCTGCCGTCCTTGTCATTGGGTTTTATTACGAATTGCGCAGACCAGTTTGCCGCCGGATAAAAAATGGTTTTGCCCAGCGCGTAAGATGCATTCCATGGGGGAGACCACTGGTCCAGCTTGTCTACAACTCCGGAATCCCGGAATTTGACCATAAGCTCAAGAGAGTTTTTCATGGAACCTGTGATATTCAGGGAGTTTCCGTCATAGACAGTTGTGGTGTCCTGATTGCAGATTATGGTTATGAGGTCTCCCAGGCTGGAGAGCATGTAGACTTTACCGTTGCTTTTCTGTTTTACTTCCAGACCTTTGCTGATGAAGGAATCCCAGTCCTTGAACATTTCTGACAGCTGCTTTGGGTCATCGGTGCCTAAATACTCACGGGCCAGATCTCTTCTGTACACCATGGCTGCGGGGCTCAAAGTCTGCTCGATACCGATTATTTCACCTTTTTCATTGCTGGTCAGCGCAGGCAGATAGTCGTAAATCAATGATCTGTCAAAGTTGTAGGGAGCGTTTTCAAGATTTTCCCACACATCGACTGCGAAGGCCTTGCCCCGCCAGCTCATTTCAGCGAAAAGTACATCGGGCAGTATTCCGCCGGCCGCGGTGGTAGTCTGCAATTTTTGCAGATAATCCAGAGATTGAACGGGTGTGACGTCGATTTTTACATTGGTGTATATTTTTTTGAATTCCTCACCCATTTGGTCCACATAATTCTGATCCCAGGCCCACATGGCGAGTGTGCCGCTGTAATCGCCGGGATTTTTGGATTGGTCCCCCGGAGCTGCGGAGTCTGTGGCCGATACCGCCGACGTATCCTCTGAATTATTTGCCGTTTCCGCCTGCTCCTGCCCGCAGGCCGCAAAAGTGCCGATCATCAGGATCAAAGCCGGAAGAAAGCATACCCGTTTCCGCCAGTATTTCTTTAACATGGAAATTCCTCCTTTGGAATAGTTATTATATATAAGATCTTAGCACCGGTGCCTGTACCTAAGAACATGACAATGTGAGGATTTTGTATAATATCTGAGGAACTTTTTTAAAAGTTTTTTTTAAATATATTTATTTAGTGAATTGGACTGTATAATAGGTATCCTCAGAATGACTTTTGTACCTGAATTGATATGGCTTTCGATTTCTACTCCGTATTTCTGGCCGAAGAGATAAGAGATCCTGTCCCTCACATTTCCGAAGCCGATGGATCTCATTCTGGAGGCCGAGTTCTCCGGTTCCTGCCCATTCATCAGGCATTCTATCATGAGGTCTGTCATTCCGACCCCGTTGTCTTCCACAATAATGACCAGTTGTTCCGATTGGGTATAAATGGAGATATTTATTGTTCCCGGGCCGTCTCCGGGGCATATGCCATGAAACAGGGCATTTTCAACCAGAGGCTGAAGCAGTGTTTTAGGTATAAGATAATCCGGTATATCCTCGCTCCCAATATCCCATGTCAATTCAAATTTCCCCGGATACCTATACTTCTGGATTATGACATAGTGGTTGACTATATCGATTTCCTTCCTGACAGATGTAAAGCTTTCGTCCTTTTTGACACGTATGGTGTCCTGAAGGATATATATAAACGATTTTACCATTGTGACAATATCAGTGTTTCCTGCATTTCTGGCCATATAGCTGATCATATTCAGCGTGTTGCATATGAAGTGCGGGTTTATCTGGGAAATCAGAAGATCGGTTTCCAGCCTTCTTTTAATTTTTTCGTTTTCCAGAGATTGATGTATGTGCTTTTTTAAATCCTGAAGCATGTTATTGAACCCTGCGCTCAGGATTTCAATTTCATCGCCGCTCTTTATGGATACAAAAGTGTCCAGGTTGCCGCCGGACACGGCTCTGACCGCGTTGGTCAGCTTTACCACGGGCTTTGTAATACTTTTTACCACCGGCAGCAGAATGAGAATTATAAGGGCAAGGCTTGCCGCGGCAGACAGGATAAAGAAATAGTAGATAAACCTTATCTGTGAGAATATCCTGCTTTTGGATGTGGCTGATATAAGCTTCCAGCCGTCATCCAGGGAGTTTTCAAATATACCGATGCTGTTTTCATTCTCAAATATGCCCTCCTCCGTGATGCCGGAAATCTCCCGGTAGTCCGGATAGCTGCCTTTGCCGAACAAGAGGGCATTGCTCCCGTTCAGAAGGACAAAATCGTCGTATTGGGTGCAGGCGGTCTCCAGAAACTGGGCAATGTAGTTCAGGTCTATATTAACTATCAATTTTCCGAATACTTTACCGGTATCTTCGATATTGTTTACCTGCACTATATAGCTGATAACGGGACCCGGCCTCTGTGAGACGGTTTCGGTATGAGGATCCGAAAAACCGCTGTTGATTTTCCTGGATTTGAAATTTAAATACCAGGATTGGTTCAGCGTATCCCTGTAATTGCCGTCATAATTGGTGCTGTTTGAGAAAACATCGCCTGACGCCGTTACAAAAAAAGCACTGCTGATATATTCCCTTAAGCATATGTAGTTTGCCAGCTTTCTGGAAATCTTGTCCCGGCTTGAAAAGCTGTCGAATATGTTCTGCTTGTATGACTTCTGGATGAGACTCTGTATTTCGTTGTCTATAATGATAAATTTGCAGAATTTGGAGATGTCCTCCTGAAAATAGAGCAGCTGATTGCCGGTCTGGTCCATTTTGGCGGTGTTATCCCTTATTACCTGGGATTTCAAGACCGAGCGGAAATAATGGTAAGCAAAGACCCCATTGGCGAAAAGTGCTATTGAGACCACCAGGGCGGTACTCAGAAGTATTTTTGATTTTATGCTGAATCTCATAGGCTATCTACGCTTCTTTCGATATATTCTTGATATTCCTGGGGGCTGAGCCCTGTGAATCTCCTGAATACCTGGCTGAAATACTGGCCTGTCTGGTATCCGATCATTTCGGAAATCTCATAGATTTTGTATTTATTGCATGAAATCAGTTCCTTGGCCTTTTCTATACGGCATTTTGTAAGATAGTCGATCAATGTCTGGCCGGTCTCTTCCTTGAATATGCTCCGCAAATGAGCCCCGCTGATAAAAAGAGCGTTTGAAATGGTATCGATTGTGAGGTTTTTTGCATAGTTCCGGTCAATAAATGAAATGGCCTCCTGTACTTTTTTTGAATAGCACCTGTCAATGTTGTTTTTCACGGATAAAATACTTCCTTCGAATTCATTTATAAACCATTTGTGTATGCTGGATATCCCGTACCACTGGCTCATGTCCAGCTGTCCGTTTTCGGCAAGCCCTGTAAGGGAGGGAAGATTGTGGATTTCCCTGAAATTTTCAAGAATATCCGACAGTTTATTGCAGACGCCTCTGAAATCTTTAAAATTGTAGCGGGATGAAATGGAGGCGCTGAATGCCGAATCTATGAGTTTTATGGTTTCGGCGGAGTCAAGCCTGGAAAGACTGCGGACAATTTCAGGAAATATATTTCTGCTCTCGGGGGCGGCGGACGATGCGGAATAAAAATTCAAGTCCTGAAAGCGGATTATTTTTTCCTTGCCCATCAGGGGCAAAAAGTTCTCCGCCAGTTTGATTTTATGGTAAATCTGAGGCAATTCTTCAGGATTTTTGAAAACCATGGATGTTATTATTGAGACGGTTTCGGTGCATTGCTGCCTGAATTCCCTCTGTATAAAGCACGATGCCATATAGACATTTTCCCACACCTGCCTTTGACTGTGGTTTTTCAAAACTGTAAAAACCACACCCCAGCTGTTTATACCAAGAGGGACGGTGCCCACATAGGTAAAGCCGTCGGGGAAACTGTAGCATGACAGCTGATCCAGATCAAGTGACGGAGGCGTATGGGTTTGCAGGCTTCCAACGCCTATGACCGGATAGGGCGTATCGGTTTTAAGGTAAAGAAATACATTGTAGCCTCCGCCGCGCAAAAATGACGGGTGCTTCACAACGGCATGGTCAGCCGGATAACGGTTTTCAAGCAGATCTCGGAGAAACTGTCTTGTTTCGGACATGTTTTTCCGTTTTTCAAACTCCAGCTCATTTTTCAACTTGACCAGCTCTTTGACCAGTAAATCGCTTTCGGTTTCATGTTTCAGCAAATAGTCAAAAACGCCTATTCCAACGGCTGACTTTGCATAATCAAAATCTTCGTATGAGGTCAGCAGTACGATTTTTACATTTCCGTCCGCGTTTAAAAAATCCCGGCTCAGCTCAAGCCCGCTCTTAACCGGCATCCGGATATCCATAAATATTATCTGGGGGTTGAATCTATTGAAATACTCAACGGCTCTATTTACCGTGGTGGCTTCAGCCACTATCCGGAATCCGTGTTCTTCCCATGGGACCAAGCTTTTCAGGTTATTTACGGCCAATATTTCATCATCGACAATCATGACAGGAATCAGTTCCATAAGAACCTCCAAAACATTAACACATATTTTATGGGGAAAGAATTTTAAATGCAGGTATTAAATTTATTTTAATACATAGCAGTTAAAATCATCTTATAAAATATTGTGATGGATTACGAAATATTGTCATTAATTTTTATGGTTAACTTTTACATGTAACCCGACTACACATAACTCATTCTTCTTCTGAATTCACCGGGAGACATTTTCAAATGCTTCTTAAAAATAAAATTGAAATACGGAGTGTTCTCGAAACCGCATTGCAGCGCAATTTCAAATATGTTTAACCGTGTTCTGACCAGCAGTTCCTTTGCCTTTTCCAGGCGGAGTTTTGTGACATACTCATTTGGAGTCATCTTCATTATCCTGGAAAATACCTTGTGGAAGTGGCTGGGGCTGAGTTTGACGCTATTTGCTATGGAGTTGAGATTAATTTTGTACCGGTAGTTTTCCTGCATATACTCCAGCGCGGTTTTTATGGGGATATAATAGGGATTTGAGGGCACCGTATGGCTTTCCAGAGGATTTCTCACATCCATAAACAGCTGGTACAGCAACTGGAGAAGATAGGATTTCATAATCAGTTCGGAACCTTCATTCATTGAAAGATACTGGTTGAACATATATTCAAAAATCTTATAATACTTTTCCGGATAGGTGCTGTGAAAAACAGGGGGAAGTGAGTCCAGAAGCGCATTTTCATAATCAGCCTGAAAAGCCTGTTCTTTGGTAAAGTCATAGGAAACGGGGTCTTTTTCAGTATTTCCCAGCAGATCGAAACAGATTATATAGCAGGTATAGGGCATTATGCCACAGGCGTGCTGTCCGGGCCTTCTGAATACTATGTCTCCCCTGTGCAGAGGGTGGTCGGTTCCGTCAATAATCACCGAGCCTTCGCTGTAAATGATATATTCTATCTCGTAATCATATACATACCTTGCGTCAAGGCGGTATCCCGGGGGATACTCTCTGCCCTGGGAAAATATGGAGCACATCAGTATCTGCGGATTGAACTGGCTGCCGGTTATGCTTGTTTTCTTTAATGACGGCATGGGAACCTCCTTTGGCTGTGGCCGGACAGGGTTGGAATTTTGTTTTGACGCAGCAGGTAACTGCGGAAACCTTGATGATATATTATCACAAGATATTGAAATAATAAACAGAATTTTGGATGTAAATATCTGTATTGCACGTGCTACAATCGTATCATAACAGCAAGAAATCGAAAGGAGTAAGGGATATGATACGTGAACCTCTGAGCAGGGAGGATGTTATTAAAGCTATAGAAAGAAAGGGCGGGGATAAAATTCCGCTGGTTTTTCATAAGTGGTGGGGCAATGGGCTCCAGGAAAGGTATGGGGCAAAGCTGCAGCAAGTGGAATCGAATTTCCCCGACGACATATTCGTCTCTTTTTATACGCCGCCGGGAGAGGATAAAAGCTATACGGGCAATCCCTCCTACAGGTGGGGATACAAGGCTGATTACAGCAGTACGGCTGCGCACAGCATCGGCGAGCACAAGGAGCTTCTTCAGGATTGGGATGAGCTGGACATGATGCTGGAGGATTTTCCGGATCCAAATGAACCGGGAAATTTCCATATAGTGGAGAGAGAGCTGGAAAATGCCGGAGGCAGGTATAAACTGGGAGGCTGGTGGTATTTTCTGCACGAACGGCTGTGGAGCATAAGAGGGATGGAAAACCTCATGATCGACTACTATGACGACATGGACAAACTGAAAGTGCTGGGGAGAAGATTGATAGACTACCACAAGGTAATAGTAGATAAATATGCCGCTCTGGGCTTTGACGGAATATTCACCTCGGATGATCTGGGGCATCAGACAGGGCCCATGATGTCGCCGGACATTTTCAAAGAGTTTTATTTTCCTCTGTATAAGGAATTTATAGAGTATGTACACCAGAAGGGCATGCACATGTTTCTGCATTCCTGCGGGGATAATTCCAAGCTTATGAACTACCTGATAGAAGCCGGGCTGGACGTCCTGCATCCAATACAGAAGGGCTGCATGGATGAGGCTGAGACCGTGGCTGAATACGGAGACAGGATCAGCTTCCTGGCAGGAGTTGACGTACAGCACCTGATACCAAACGGAAGCGTGGAGGAAGTGAGGACGGGCATAAGAGAGCTGATCCGCACCATGTACAGGCCGCAGGGCGGTTTGCTTCTGGCGGCGGGCAACGGCATTCTGAAGGACACTCCGCTGGAAAACATAGAAGCCATGCTGGAGGAGATGTCCAAAGGATATCCGTTGTAAAAAGGCTTTGGCTAAATCGTACAGCGTACATCAATAGTTTCGCCTTAGTGCAGTATTTGAATTATCTGTAATGGCTCATCTTCTCTGCCAACAGCCAAAATCAGATACTGCAATGCGCTGAGCTATTGATGTGCGCTATACTTTTATCCGCGCTTCCCATTAAAAAGCTCTTTTTATCAATGCTTCAATTCCAGGACATCGCCGCACTTAAGAAGGATGTCCGTCCGGATACTGGATCCGAGTCCGGTGAATTCAACAGGCTTTCCGTTGATCAGTATTTCCCTTGCGGGATTCGCTGCCAGTGTCCTTACCTGGACGGCGCCGCCTTTAATAATGCTCTTTACGGTCAGAACAGTGCTGCTGCTATCCGCATCCATCACAGCGTGGAAAACCGGTGAAAATATGGGAAGGTTCGTGAGCTTTCCAAGGGAGGCAGGTATATTGGGCTTCAGCATCAGCTCAAATTCCAACGCGTTGTAGTTGAAGCCGCCAAGCGCCGGCAAAATATACCAGGAGGCGGGATTTGTCATGTACCATCTGCCCCAGCCCCTTTCACAGTTACCGTTACCCTTCCAGTCAAGAGGCACGTCCCAGGGACTTCCGTCCACCTCGTAAACTGCCTTGTAAAATTTCTCCAGGCTTCTCAAACCGCCTTCGATTTCACCGTTGTATACTGCGTTGGCGGCGTAGTAGGTCTCTGTGTAAAAAGGCCAGGAGGCGGATACGAAGGTGTTGTCTTCACTGACCTCGTTAGCCGTGCAATATTCAACCAGATCCACATTTTTCTGGGTCATGCTTTTTATGGCTTTTTTTATTCTCTCTTCATCCAGGATAAACCCGAGATTGTGCATGCTTGCAAACCACTGTCCTGCTATTTGCCCGATCATACTGTTTTTTGAAATACCTTCATGAGGTCTTTCCCCCTGCTGCCAGTTGTCCGCATTTTCGTCCAGGTATGAGATGTAATAGCCTGCCTTTTCATCCCAGAGTTTGCTCTCCATGGTGCCTGACACAAGCCTGCAAAGCTTTTCCAGCTCGCCGGAAAATTCTGTGTCGGATTTTAAAGCCGCCAAGCGTTGGCAGGCCTTGATTACAGCGAGGTATAAAGAGTTTATAAAGGATGAAAGGCCGTAGTATGGGAAGTTTTCATTGTCATAGGTGTTTGAACCCGGACCCCACAGTTCGGGTACTCCGTCTCCGTTGCGGTCAAGCCTTTTTAAAAATCCCATGGCTTTTTTGACCTTGGGATAGACGAAATCCAGAAATTGCATATCCCCTGTCCAGGTGCACTGCTGGTAAACCTGGAGGATATAGACCATTGCCAGGTCGGGCCAGTGCAACGTCTGCCAGTACTGGTACCCGGGCCTCCCGCCCTCCAGGTGGTCCCAGCCCACATCATGCATTATGGCGCCCAAACGGTCCAGTTCCAGGCCGAATTTACCTGAAACGGTATCCCAGTGGAAGCCCATGCGCACGGGAGTCTCTTCCGCGATTTGCTGATCGCTGAACAGCTTGAGTTCGGATTCCGACAGCTCCGGAAAGCACATGGCATAGATGGCGCTGGAGGCGGCGCGCTGGTCAATGGTCCCCATACAGCCTCCCATGTCCGAAGGGGCCTCGCCGGAGCTGAATTTTCCGCCGGAGGTATACAGGCTGTTTGAATAGAGCGGGAAAATGTCATTGATCAACTTGACTTTGAGCCATTGAGGAAGGTTTGAATCGAAAAACCTGCCGTGCCACTCCTTTATATTCCCATACAGCCTGTCCCTGTTTGAATAGATATATTCGGCGGCTTCGCGGGAATTGTCAAACCATCCGGCATATTGATTTTTATAAATAATATCCGGATAGTCGTTGGCGACCATATCGGGAAAGAACCAGGACAGCACAAAAGACACTTCCGTTTCTTCTCCAGGACCGAGATCCTTGCCTGCGCAAAGGGCTCCCAGTATTTCAGGTGAAGTGGCGGTTTTGGAAATAGACCTGCCGGGAAGTTTGCCGTCCTCTGAAAAGAAATCCCACATAAGCCTTTTATCACTGAGGTTGAAGGCGTTTGACTCCCATACGAAATATGAGGATGAGAGTCCGCTTTGTTCTATAAGTGCTATGGTACACTCCCCGTCCAGCCTCTTGTCCACTTTGGGTTTGGAATGGGAGAAGCGCAGAAAAGCTCCGTCCCCATCCTGCTCGAAGGCCACGGTGTTATTTCGCAGATCCTTTATCACTGCGCCTGGGTAGCCTCCCATACCTATGATATTCCTCCAGGAAAAGGCAAAGGAAACATATCTCTTTCTGCCGGAATTATTTACCGCTTTGAGTTTGAATACGGCGGCGGGGATACAGTTGTCCCTGTAACTGTCAACGCCGTTATCATTTAACGACAGGGCTGAAAATGCCTCAAGGGATATTTCCACCCCGTCCATAGCCGGATATTTTGCATTTGCCAGGGGAAACAAACCCTCAAATTCAATGTCGCCCTTGGCCAGAGTTGTGATACCCTTTGCCTCATTTTCTTTCAGGGCCACTGCGCCAAAGCCTTCCACAAATGCGGCCAGAAAGCTTCCCTCTATACCTTCCTCTGCAAAATCCAGGCCGCCGTTTTTATTTGCTATGATATTGTCCAGGTTGTTGTGCCAGGTCAGGTTTCTGAAGGCGCCGTCGGGGCAGAACTCGACCTTGCCAGCGCCTATGCCGCCCAGCGGAACACCTGACAGGTTCAGATTTTTAAGTGCCAATGCAATTCCTCCTCACAAATTTTTAAGATAATATTGACCCATGGATATTGATATCATTTTAAACTTTTAATTTTGGTTGTTCTGGCACAAATCTGTCCTCCTATGGACATTTTCCGGCAATTTTAATAAAATTGGTTTGTACCGTCAGGATTATTACCAAAATCAATTACGGTGAAAGCCTTCGCATTTCAGCCGGTAGTAATTGATTTTTGAACTTACGAGGATAAAGCAGATGAGGCCAAGCTATGAGAAATTCAAATATGATAACGGTATTCCGGTTTTTGTGCTGAAGGTTGAAAACCTGGATTGGATAGCCCACTGGCATAATGATATTGAACTCATATATGTCCTCGGCGGCAGCATCCGGATGGGTGTAAACGACAGCGTAAAAATTCTGGAAGCAGGGGATATGGCTGTGGTCTCAAGCGGAAATATACACTTTTACGACAGTTCCGCATACAGCTCCGAGACCATTCTGGTCATTTTTGATCCCCAATTTATACACCAGCCCCTCACCTGGCCGGGAAGCAGCACCTTTGAATCTCCTTTTATAAGTGAGGCGTATTTTAAAAATTCAAATGCGGAGCAGGGCATATCTTTAGAGCTTAAAGAATTATTTCTGGAATTGCTGGAGGAAGCTCAGAATTCAAGTCCATATCTGGAGTACTTTTACAAGGGTGCGCTGAATAAAATACTGGGACTTATGCTCAGGTACCTTCCCAGGACCGGCAAAGAGAAGCCTGATTCCGCGGCTGGAAAAAATATACTGCTTTTTCAGGAGATACTGGACTATCTCGATGAAAACCATGTCAATGATATATCCCTTGAAAGTACTGCGGCAGTATTTTTTGTCAGCAGTTCCTATTTTTCGAAGCTTTTTAAAAAGCTTTCCGGCAAAACTTTCAAGGATTATCTCAACTGCCTCAGAATTGAAAAAGCCGTGGATATGCTGTCAGGCGGAACACAATCTGTATCTGAAATAGCATTCAGCTGCGGCTTTGGAAGCATCCGCAATTTCAACAGGGTTTTTAAAAAGGTCACTGGGAAGAGCCCTGTAAAATATATGCAGGATAATTGAAAAAATGGGAGTGCAGAAAACCGGTAGAATAAAACTCAGGGACTGGGAATTCTCAGCCCCTGAGTTCTGTCCTGTTATTTGATTACCATAATATCAAATGGATTTATATTGACTTTTCCCTCCATAACTTCTCCTGTTATCAGGTTTGAAAAGGGCTGATGGAGGGTCAGTTCCCGGTTGGTGTCCGTGTAGTTCAGCAGGATATGGAAATTACCGCCGCTGCCGTTTCTGGTGACAACTTCCACTTCCTTTGGCACAGCCATATAACTTGATATTGGGTCAAGGCAGCCAAGGGAATCCAAAAGAGCGGAGGTATTTTCAACTGTAAAAAAGGTTCCGGAATAAATAATGCTTCCGCTGCCCAGCCGCCTCATCACTATGGCGGGTTCCTCCGCGTAATAATCATCCATATACCGTGCCAGAACTGAGGTATCCTTATGTGAAGCCCATATAATTTCATTAAATGCCGGAGCAGGAGAAATATGCCCGGTGTCACAGAATTTCATGCGGGAACAGGTATCTTTCATAACCATGGTGAAATCAGAGATCTCGATTCCGCACAAATCCTTCAGTACGCCAGGAAAGGGCAGCATATAGCATTGATTTCTGCCATCCTTGTACCCGCTCCGCGGACCCAGCACAAGAGTACCTCCGTTTTCCACATAATTCTGAAGGAGCTGTACAGTTTCTGTTTCCAGCAGTTGCGCATTAGGATAAAATACAAGCCTGTATTGATTTATAAAAGAGGTTTCCTCAAGCCGTTGGGCAGGGAGCAGATCCGTCATAAAATGTCTTTCGTTCAGTGCCATATAGATACTGTCTTCACTTTTCCATGCTTCACTGCCGATATAACCTTCAATTTTGGCATTACTGTCGTTTGCATAATCATAAAGGATGGCCGTTTCACGCTTGCAGCAGGTATCCAAAAAGATATTTCCGAGGGCCTTGACATCACAGGCCAATTCCCGTGCTTCATCCAGCCGCCTGTTAGGTTGGTTTCCGTAATGGTTGAGGCCATGCCATAAGGATTCTGCGCCCACCGGAGATGTTCTCCATCTGAAAAACAGAAGGGAATCGGCGCCGTGGGCAATGGACTGCCAGGCCCATAAGCGCATTTGTCCAGGTTTAGGTGTGGGCTGCAGGTAATCGCCGAAGCTGAACCCGTTCAGAACATTTCCCGACTGGCCTCCGGGACCTGCCTGCTGCTCAAGAATAATAAACTTTTCTGAAATTCCTCTTACTCTGCTCAGATTCCTGCCATGGAGCCTGTCTTTAAAATGCGGTGGAAGGCCGGAATTGAAAAGCTGAAAGGCCGGATAGGAATCGAAGGATAAAAAATCCAATGCCTTATGGTTAAGCGTATAATAATCTATATTTTGAAACATGCCGTTATGGGTTATAAACTGGTTGGAAGCAATTTTTTTTAAAATAGTGCTTTGATTTTCAGCATATGCTATCGTTATATCGGATGTAAACAGATAAAAATCCAGAAGCTGACCTGGATTGTGATAGGTAACGGTGGGCTGCGGCAGGAAAATCTGATTCCAGTCATTATAAGTTTGAGACCAGAAGGATGTGCCCCATGACAAATTAAGGGTATCCAGAGTTCCGTATTTTGTCCTGCACCATTCCCGGAAGGCCGTGTGATCACAATCGGCATAGCTGACATCCATATGGCAGTTCAGCTCATTATCGATCTGCCATCCTATCACAGAAGTATTGTCCCTGTAATGCTCTGCCAGGGCGGTAACGATTCTCCGGCACAGTTTCAGGTATATATGGGAAGTGTAATTATGGTGCCTGCGGGAACCATGCTGCATCACGGTCCCGGTAAAATTTTTTCTTAAAACCTCGGGATATTTTGAAGTGAGCCAGGCTGGAGGTGCATAAGTGGGAGTGCCAAGGATTACCTTCAAATTGTATTTCCGGCAGAGCTCAATTGCAGCGTCAAAAAGTTCGAAGGAAAAGACTCCGTCATCAGGCTCCCATACGCTCCAGGCAGATTCCCCCATGCGGACCGTATTAAATCCCAATTGTGAGATTCTGCAAAAATCTTCTTCCCATAGTTCCGGCCTCCAGTGCTCGGGATAGTAGCACACTCCCAATAAAAACTCACCGGCGTTATAAGATTTCATATTTGAGTTCATAGTATACCTCCTCAGTCAGCAGTATGTTACATCCATGAAAGCTTGGGGTAAAGCTTTGTCCAGGAAGGATGCCCTTTTAGTCTCTGCTCCATTTCCTTAAAGTATGTTATGGAACGTTTTAAATTGCCGTATACATCCCCTCCAATGCCATATCCCTGAAAACCGATCCAACCGTCAAAGCCCAGCCGGTCAAGTTCCGATAAAATGATCAGGTTGTCAAGGCTGCCTGAATCCAAAGGCTCAATTGTGGCCTGCTTCGGACTGCTTTTTTTGCTTCCGCAAAGGTTGGCGGCCCAAAGGTAGGGAGCAGCCATATCAAGTTTTTCGGACAGGGAGGTGCCATCAACGGCATACCAGTGGTAGCTTGTAAAAATCAAACCAAGCCGTGGATGCCCGATTGCCCTGCAAAGCCTTATTGCATCCTCAATGCGTTCCAACCAGCTGTCAATATGGGGATAGAGCAGCAGGCGGATTCCGTTCTTGTCTGCAGCTTTCAGAAGAGAAGCCATCAAAGAAATCGCTTTGCTGTCGCCGGCTTCATCCGACGGTGCCAGAGTTCCGTCTCCGCAAATCATCATAATTTCAACAGTGCTACAGCCTTTCAGATTTTCTATCAGATTAATAACTTTTGAGTTGGCAGCACTGGCAATACCTTCAGAAATATCCACCGTGCAATAGACCGCCGCAACGTCAAGGCCGTATTTCTCCTGCACCTGCTCAAGCTTGTACACATCTTTCCAGGCCTCGTCGTTCCACAGTGTCAGGTAGGTCGCATCGTAACCCGATTCTTTAAGCAGCTCACATCTGGTTTCAAAGCTATAGCCGCCCAAACTGTTGTAAAAATAAGTATCCATACCATATAATTTATAAGGCATCACAAAACCTCCTTTATTACTGTCAGGGAATGATTTGTACGGGCACATTCATAGATGGCCTGCAGAATATTGAAATTGAAAACCGCCTGTTCATCCATTTCAAAAGCAGGGGCATGGGAATGCAGAGCGTCAAGAAAATGCAGAATGGGGCGGTGATGAAAATTATAACGGCACTGGTAGTTCGTAATATTTTTTACAGGTTTGCCCTGGTCATCACCGGAAACAGATACCTGGCCATTTCCGTCAAAACAAAGCCAATCCCAGGATACAGCTCCCTTCATGCCCTCTATTTCAACTGCAGACAGGGGTTCCCCATGCGTACAGGCGGACCTTTCGTAATTTACGAGAACGGATTTGCCGTACTTGTCTTCAAATCTCATCTGTGCGATCACATGCTGTTCTACATCATTAACGGTTTCTTCCGGCATATCCAGCCATGTTTCGGGTTTGGACACAACCGCACTGAGAATATGGACTTTTTCCGGCTTGAGGATATCACTGAGGACGGCAAAATCGTAAGGTCCCCAATCCATCAGAACTCCGCCGCCGCTGACGGAGGAATTCAAAAACCATCTGGAATTTGGCTGGTATTCCACACCGGAGCGCCCTCTTGCCTGGCGGTTGATAAAGCGGAAATGATAGGGTTCGCCTATGCTGCCGGAGGCAACGATTCTTTTGACTTCCTCTGTGGTTTCCAGTCCCAGGAAGCGGCTGCTGCAGCAGCCTAAATGCAAACCTGCCTCTTTCGCCGCCAAAAGCATTTCATTGGACTGTGCGGAATTCATTGCCAGAGGTTTTTCGCACAGAACATGTCTTCCTGAACCGAGAGCGGCCATAACTACGGGATAATGTGCGGCAGGCGGGGTGCAGACAATAACTACATCATCTTTATTTGTTCTGTTCTCCAACATTGCATCCAGACTGGAGAATGGAACTGCAGCTGCAAACTGCTCACAGAACTTTTCAAGAGTCCGCTGATTGATATCGGTTACATAGAGCTCTGCTTTAATATGGCCGGAAAGCATACACAAGGCCTTCGCATGCTCTTTGGCAATTTCCCCGGCACCCACAAGATAAAAAGTTTGAGTTTTCATATTCAGTCACCTCAAAAATATGTTTTAACTTACAAACTTATCTTAAGCGAAGCCGGGGATTTAAGATATATTTAAATGTAACTCTTTATTGCACTTTTGAAACTTTTGCGGTAATGCATGGGGGACTGTCCCATTCTCTTTGAAAACAATTTGCTGAAATAGGCTGCGTTTGAAAAACCGCATTCCTCGACAATGCTGCCAATAGGTTTATCGGTGGTTTGAAGCAAATAGACGGCATGTTCGATTCTTATCTGCATAAGCATATCCATTGGAGAGGTGCTGAATATTTTTCTGAAGACCCTGTCAAAGTATACGGGATGGAGATTTACAGAAGAGGCCAGCTCTTCTCTGTATATTTTGCGCTGCATATTCTGTCTCATATAATTCAGGGCCGGGCCGAACCTGCCGAAATTATCATGAACGGGAAGCGTTGAATTTATATCTGCAGTGGCGGAACTTTCCATCAGAAGACCCAGGAGATTGAGCACATACCTTGTGATTTCAAGACTGCGGAGCGGGGATTCCGGCGACTGCTGCCAGTAATCCAGCAATTTTGAAAAATTATCCTCGTATTCCGTGGCATTATTAGGTGCAACTACAGGGGAAAGATTGTACTGGTACAGCAGCGGAATAGCATAAGAGGAAGAGGCGTCCAGAAAGATCCACAGGTGATGCCCCCCTGAGACGTTGGTCTCGGTAAAGGGGATAAAGGGAGGATGTATCATAACGTGGCCGGGAGATACGGAGCAGCTGCTTTTGGGTGTTTTGAATTCAACACAGCCCGAACTTACATAGCTTATAATCCAGAACGGATAGCTGACATCAACCAGTTGAAGCCGGCTGTAAGAAACACTCGCCAGATTGTATACCGAAATATTAAGTTTTTCATGCACGGATGGAGTATGTTCATCCCTGGAAACACTTTGATTTTTTGCTTCAATGGTATCAATATTCTTTTTCATTACAAATCCCCGCTGTATTATGATTTTATGAGATACGAATTATATTTTCTATAGTTTTCAGGCGTCATGTTCACATGGCGTTTAAAGGTTGTATAAAAGTAAGCCTTGCTGGTAAAACCCGACAGATAAGCGATCTTGTCGATAGAATCCTGTGAGGTCAGCAAAAGCCGTTTGGCGTTATAAATCCTGGTATTGATAATGTATTCTATTGGGGTCACGCCTGCAATCCTTTTAAAGGTCCTGCTGAAAAAGGAAGTGCTCATATAGGCCTTTGCCGCCAGTTCCGACATATCCAATCTGCACGCATAAAACCGGTCAATGTGGTTTTTAATATCGGCAATAATTGAATAATGCTTTATATATGAGACATCCAGAGCCTTCATGGCCGACTCCTTTAAAATATAACTGAGTATTTCGTAAAGTATGCTTTTAGCATGGAATTGGTACTCGCTTACATTTGACAAAAACAATGCCAGGCTTTTTTCAAACAGGGACTCTACATATTCATAATTATTGATCTTAATAATTTGAGGCATTTTCTCCAAAAGATCAAATTTATTCCTGCTTTCAAAGCTTTTCAGCAGCTTTGCGGAAGGATTCTCTAAGAAATATCTGGAATACTCAGCCGCAAGTGAAGGAGTATACACGGAATCAAAGACAAGCATTCTGCTGCCGTAACAGGCGAAACCCTCAACTACCATACCTGGGCGGCGGAAAAGCATAGCTCCTTTATACAGGGGAATATCATTTCCATCGGTCCGTATTTTCCCCCCGTCACAGGCATAAATCAGTTCCAGCTCATACCAGCGGACAACGCGCTGCCCGAAGCTTTTATTTTTAAAGCTGTCATTATACTGAATCTGAAAGAAGTTATTATTTATGATATATGGATTAAATAATTCATATTCATTGGTTACCGGTCCCATGGCATTCCTCCAAAATGAGCAAAAAACAGAACTAATCAAGCGGGTTAAATAATTGTAAATAATACTTTTAACTGTATAATATTATACAAATACAACTGAGCGCAAGTCAATATATGAAATGAGGAAAATATTATGAATACAGGCAAAATTACATTTTGCGGAAATGAAATCATGGCGGCCAAGGAGCTGAGGAGATATCTTTATCTAAGGGAAGGAAAACTATATGAGGTCGAACAAAATAGCGAACTTAAGTATGGAGAGGACTGCTTTGTGACAGCTCATGAAAAGTCTGAGCTTATTCAGTACATAAACAGAACCATTCCAGGCCATCTTGATTTTAGCGGTCTTGGGGAAGATGGGTTTTTAATAAAGACGATTATAAAGGAAAATAGAAAAATAACGGTTCTTTCCGGAAGGACGCAGGTTTCCACGCTTTATGCAGTTTATGAATATGCGGAACAAATGGGTGTGGGCTTCAGTATCCACGGAGATATCTATCCGGAAAAGAAGCTGGAAAGCCTTCCGGAAATAGATTGCAAAAAAACGCCTTTGTTTAGTGTGAGAGGGCTTCATCCTTTCCATGACTTTCCGGAGGGCCCGGATTGGTGGGAACCGGATGATTATAAGGCAGTTATGGAACAAATGACAAAAATGAAAATGAATTTTATAGGTTTTCATACCTATCCGGAAACCACCGGAGAACAGTATATTACAGAGCCGATGGTCTGGATAGGCCAATCTCAGGATATACTCGGAAACGGGCGGGTAAAGCATTCCTATCCTGCCATGCACTTTACTACCGCCGCGGGAAGCTGGGGCTATTCACCTCTTGACACTTCCGGATATATCGCCGGAGCAGGTAATCTTTTTGAAGATGATTTTTATGGAGCAGGCTATATGAAACAATATCGGCTTCCCTATGAGAAGTATTTTAATGGGAATGCCAATGCCGAAGCCTTTAATCCCGTCTTTAATGAATTCGCACAGGTGTTGAAGGAGGTATTTTCATATGCGGATCATACGGGTATAAAAAGCTGTATAGGGATAGAAGTTCCGCTTTCAATTCCCGACATATTAAAAAAAAGACTGGAGCAGGAAGATAAAAATATTTCCGGGGAGGCTGTCCTGTCAGAACTCTATAAAGGGATTTTTACAAGAATCACCAGGTCGCATCCGCTGGATTATTTCTGGTTATGGACGCCTGAAAACTGGACCTGGTATGGAAATTCACAGGAAGAGGCCGCAAATGTTAAAAAACATATGCAGCTGGCCCTGGAAGCGGCTTCGGAGGCTGCACCGGGATTGGAAATAGTTACCTGCGGCTGGACTTTGGGACCCATGGGCGACAATACCATGTTTGACCGGTATCTGCCCAAAGATGTAATATTCAGCTGCATTAACAGAAATCTGGGAAAAGATCCGGTGGATTTGGGGTTTTCAAAGATTAAAGGACGCGACAAATGGGCTATCCCATGGCTGGAGGATGATCACAACCTGCTTTCCTTTCAGCTCTGGGCCGGAAGAATCAGAAAGGATGCCATGGATGCACAGGAGTATGGATGTAACGGGCTGCTGGGGATACATTGGCGTACGCGTGTCATGTCGCCCAATATTTCAGCATTGGCAAAAGCGGCCTGGGACCAGAAGGCTTTTAGCAAGGGGAAAGATGAAAAGGCATTTAATAAAAGCAATGCGGAAAATACCGGGAGATATGCGGACAGCCTGGATTTTTATAAAGAGTGGTGTACAAAAGAATTCGGGATGGATCAAGGCATCAGCGATATTTTTGCCGGGCTGGACTGCCGGATGCACATGCCGTGTGTATGGTCGGAAGGGCCAGGCTTCATCGGCAGCCAGGAAGGCATGGCCTGGGAGCAGGTTCAGGAGAAGTATGCCTTTATGGACGGACTGTATGGTTATTTGGAGCAAATCACAGATAGCCTGTGCAGAGAGCGTTTTATCTACTGGATGAATATTTTTGAGTTTTCAAAGGCATTGGCCAGGATAGGCTGTGATAAAAACCGTTTTGATGAAATTTCAAAGGAAATAGATAAAAGTACAAATCCTGATGAAAGAAAGCTCAAGGCTCGGAGAGAGTTGCTGCCGGTCTGGAATGAACTGGCAGGAAGTATGGAGGCGGCGGTAGGAAGACTGATGTGCGCTGTTTCCACAAAAGCTGAGTTGGGTACAATGTGCAACCTGCAAAGCCGTTCCATAAAAATAATCATTGAGCTTTGCCTGGGAAAAATACGGGAATTCCTTGGAGATACTGAGGTTATAATGCCGTCAAAAAATGTTCCTGAAACGGTTGCTCCGCGTTTAATTATTCCAACTGCCCGTGGGCGGCTGGAAAAGGGAGAAATATTTAGTTTGAAAGCTCTTGTAACAGGGGAGGTATCAGACGGTCCGGTTCTGTTCCTGAGAAAAATGGGTGAAGGTGAATTCAAGGAGTATGCTTTTCGGCATATTAACAGAAGTGTTTTTACATTGAGCATTTCTCCGGAGGATGAAAAAATCATATGGGACGATTATGAATACTATATCCGTGCGGGGGCAAGCAATAAGGAACTTTGCTTTCCGGCCGGAGGTAAAAATACACCGCAGACGGTAATAGTGGTATGACAGGAAGTCCGGGTCCGGAAGCAGCCATTTCTCCCGGACCATTATAATATGTCGCCGCAAGATATCGAAAGAATAAATATAATTTTGAATGTTAATATGCGTATCAGACGTGCTACAATCATGGTTATAAAATCAGGAAATTATAAATCCATGGGACAAAATTAAATAAAAAATAATGTAAACGTGGTAAAACATATTGAACATGTGTACAGCGGAAGATGTTCGTAATGAATCGACGTTATGGGAAAGCAGGATAATTATGAATATCTTGAAATTATTAAATCTTTCAGGCTCCAGGAATTCTTCGGCTCATCATAGGGATGAACATGCCGGCAGCAGGAAGCTTTTCATGCTGGAGAACACCGTTTCCAGCAGTACCTACAATCTCACAAGCGGAGCATTTCTGGTTGGATATGCGGCATATATCGGCGCAAACGACCAGTTCAACGGGATTATTGCGGGCGTACCCGCACTGGCGGGAGTGGTCCAGATACTGTCTCCCCTGGCTTTTGAAAGAAAAATCAGGAGAAAACCGCTGATAGTTGCCATTACCCTCATATACAAGCTCATCCTTGGAATGATGCTGTTTATCCCGCTGCTGGTGCAGGAAAAGCAGGCAAGGCTTGCACTGCTGTTTTCCATGTATCTGGCAGCGTTTCTGCTGTCATCCTTTGTTACGCCCGCGGCCAATAACTGGCTTATAAGCCTGGTTCCAGGCAGTATACGCGGAAAGTTCTTCGGAAGAAGGGATTCCTACACCCTGGCTTTTGTCACGATTGTAAACTTATTAATGGGCAGGGTTCTGGACTGCTTCAAGCTGGAAGGAAAGACGTATACAGGGTTTGTCGTACTTTTCTGTGTTGTTATACTGTTTACGGCCGGAGATTTTATTTTACTGCTGAGAATAAAGGAGCCCGCACTGGTGGAAAACAACGTACCATTGGACCTGATAAGCCTGGTAACGGTACCGTTTAAGGACAGGACCTTCCGCAAGGTAATAATCCTGTTCATATTGTGGAATATAGGGCAGCAGGTGGGCGGAACCTTTTTCGGAGTTTATCTGGTGGCCGGACTTAAGCTTAAGTACAGTTATATAATGCTCCTGTCAACCATCTCCAATGTGATGAGCGTGCTGACTGTGAGGCTATGGGGAAAGACGGCCGACAGGAAATCCTGGATTTTCACAACCAAGTTTTCAATCGGAATCCTGGCGCTTACAGAAGGCGCATGGTTTTTTGTAAATGGAGGTAATGCTTTTCTGCTGGTCCCGCTGCTGCATGTCATGGGGGGAATAGCATGGGCCGGCATTAACATCTCTCTGTTCAATATTCAATTCCAGTTTTCACCTGCTGAAGGGAGAACGGTATATCTTGGCTTCAATGCGGCGCTGGGCGGTATAATAGGGTTTATGGCAACCCTTGCGGGTTCCTTCATAGTAAATTCTCTTGAAGGAAAAGGCTTCAGGCTTCTGGGCTTTGAAACCAGCAACATACAGGTGGTCTTCGGTCTGTCGGGAGCCATTTTGTTGCTCTGCTGCATTTTTGTCCACGGCGCCTTTTCAAAGGAATTATCTCAAAAATAACAAATTCCATATTCATATGAAATGGATTTATTTTATTGTGAAGCAAATCTTTGCAGGCCTGAACAGCAGTGCAGGCAGTGTACTGCTATATGAACAAAACAATACAATTGCAAACGAAAAGTGCAAAAGCATAAATGAAAAATTCATTTATTTATAAGCCTGGATTTTGTAAGATGAGTGTATTGAAAGGGGTATTCCGGAATTGCTCTTTTCACATAAAAGGGGGCGGATAGGTTGAAAGCACAAATATTGGTTAAACAGGGTATGCTGGAATTTGCAGATATACCCGTGCCTCAATGCAAGGACGACGAGGTGTTGATTAAAATCAAAAAGGCGTGTATATGCAACGGTTCGGATCCCGCAATTCTTCATGGAGCGCACTGGAACACGTTCCCGGTGGTTTTCGGGCATGAGGCCTGCGGCGAAATAGTTGAGTGCGGAAAAAATGCCGGGGATTTTAAACCCGGAGACAGGGTTTCCTGGTGGTTTACAATGGGCGCCTTCGCGGAATATGTCAGTGTATGCCCCGCCAGTGTGGCCATGGTAAAGCTTCCCGCATATATCGGCGATGATGAGGGCCCTGTGTTTGAGCTTGTGGGAGCAGCGGCCCGCGCCGTGGAAGCTGCAGGAATTCATAAGGGCAGCAAGGTGCTGATTATCGGCCTGGGGCCCAGCGGGCTAATAATGTCCCAGTGGGCGAGAAACCTTGGGGCTGAAACTGTTATAGGGTGGGACCTGCATGAGATGAGAAGAAAGCTGGGTCTGGAACTGGGGTGTTCCTGCGTATTTGACAACAGTATGGGGGATATTGTGGAAAATACGCTTTTAAAGGCCGGCGAAGCCGACGTTGTCATAGATGCCTACCCGGACGATGTGCTGCCGGGAATGCCAACCCTGAACCATGGGATAAGCGTGCTGCGCCAGGAAGGAAAAATCATAAGCTACGGGCATCCCGGAAATGGCAGGCTGCTGGACAATTACGGGCTGCAGTCAAAGGGTATTACCCTATGCGGGCCTGTAAGGGATATTGTAAAAATCAGGGGATATTACGAAAAGGCTTTAAAATACCATGAAGAAAGCAGACTGAACCTGAAGTCCCTGATTACGGGAAGAGTTCCTCTGGCCGGGTTGGAAGAGGGCATAAGACTTGTGACGGAACAGCCCGGAAGCAATATAAAGGTTCTGGTAGAAATATGATAAAACCGGGGAATATGGGGTCCCTGAGATATGGAGGCTGATGTATGAAATACGGAATTTCGGGGCAGGTGCTGGGCGGAGCCAAATCTTTGGAGGAAACCGTGCTCCTGATGAAAAAATACGGCATTGAAAATATGGAGGTATGGCCTGAAAATATTCCGGCGTGCGAAGGAAAGGAAGTAAACTGGAGCGTTTACGAGGGAAGGGATATCAAAAAGGCCAAAAAGATATTGGAAGACAACGGGATGAAGGTTGTCTGTGTGACAATGGGGGCCGGATTTGACTATGAGATATCCTCAGACGCAAAAAAGTACTCCGAAGCCTTGACGTATGCCGTTGAAGTGGCTAAGGAGCTGGGTGCGGGCATAGTCAATAATTATTGCTACAACATCTCTCTCGGGGAGACGCCGGATACGGACAAATTTGTAAAATATGTGGAGCCGGCGGTGAGGCTTGCCGAGAGTGAAGGCATAGTTCTGTGCCTTGAGAATGAAGCCCATGATTCCACGAGAACGCCGGAAGGCATGCTGAGTATGGTGAAGGCGGTAAATTCAAAGAATTTCAAAACCAACTTTGACGCCACAAATTACTATCATGCCGGTGTGGAGGCTTTTCCTCACGCCTATGAGGTGTTGAAGGGGCATATCGGCTATGTGCACATAAAGAACGGATGTATTTATGATCCCGGGGCGGGCCACTCCGAAAAAAACAAGGGAGGCCCCATGACGGGAGTCCTGGAGTCAAATACCATATATTATCCTTATATAGCGGAAGGTGAGGTAAATATTGACGGACTGCTGCTGAGGCTGGAAAGGGACGGATATGACGGATACTGTGTGCTGGAGCCCCATACCGTAGCCGAAAATGCCGAGAGCTACTTCCGGGAGGAGACCGCATATTTAAAAAACAGGGGATTTATAAAATAATTCAAAAGTGCAAAGCGGCATTCACGCCTTATCCGGCTCACGGTATGTGCGGGGATCAATATAATTAAATTTTTGTGAGCCAGAAAGGTTAAGGGTACTTTTTATGAAAGCAGCGGTAGTTGAAAAACCGGGCGTACTGGTAATAAAAGAGGTAGAAACGCCTAAAATTAATAATAATCAAGTCCTTATAAAGGTACAGGTGTCATCCATATGCAATGCCACCGACAATCACATATTTCACGGAGTCTTTGACGGGTATCACGACTTTTATCCTCAGATACTGGGTCATGAGGTGTCGGGGGAAATAGTGGAAGCGGGGTCCGAGGTGAAAAATCTCAAGCTGGGGGATATAGTGGTATTGTACTCCTCGACAGGAGCCTTCTGCGAATATGTGGCGGTGGACAGCAATTGGCCCTTTATGGCAAAGGTGCCGGAGAAAACTCCTTTGAAGATAAGATCGCTGTCTGAAATGCTTCACGGCTCTTATGTATCGGCCGTTTATCCCGCACAGATCAAGACTCACGAATCGGTGCTCATAGTGGGGCAGGGGCCCATGGGGCTTACGGCCACCGCAACGGCAAGACTCACAGCTGGCAAGGTTTTTACCGTGGATCTGAATGAATTAAGAGTGAAAAAGTCCCTTGAAATAGGTGCGGATTTTGCCTATAACCGTTCAGGAATGTCTTCGGATCAGATCGTTGAGGCTGTCAAAAAAGAAACCGGAGGAGAAGGCGTTGATGTGGTAGTCATGTGCATATCGGAGGACAGAAGCTCAGGGCTGGACGCCTTTGACATGGCGGTGGACGCCCTTAAAATGGGAGGAAGGATGACCGGACTCTGTGTGGATGCAAAAGAAATCAAGAAGAATCACAGGCTGGACCCTCATCAATTTATACGGAAGGAAGCCACCTTTGCCCATACGCTGAGCGACGTCTGCAAGACGCCGGAGGATATCCGGAGGGTATTCCAGGAGGGGGTAGACCTGGTTGCCGAGGGAAAAATCAATTTTGATGCTTTCGTAACTCACGAAGTGGATTTTGAAGGCCTGCCGGAAGCGCTTAAGCTCTGTGTGGACAACATGAATGAAGTTATAAAAGTAGTGGTATACCCGCGGTAAATATGCAAAAGCGCGCAGGATCAGTTTTTTCTGAAGGCTTCAGGTGAAACCCCTGTGCGCTTTTTAAAGATCCTTGAAAAATAATATATGCTTTTAAAACCGCAGTCCGCCGCGATCTGCTCAATGCTGGCCCGTGTGCTGAGCAGCAGTATTTTGGCCTCATCAATGCGCTTGACTATCAGGTCCTCATTTGGACTGGTTTTAAAGAAGGTCTGGTATAAAACCGAGAAACGGCTGGTACTGAGGTTCAGCATGCCTGACATGCGGCTGACCGGCCAGTCTTCACGGAACCGCTGGTGCATGTATGACCTAGCCTCAATAAACCTCTGTTTATAGTCCCGTTCTATGGGCCGGAGGTTCTCAAATTCCAGGTTCAGCTGGCTGTGCCTGCCCATAAGCATGAGCATCTCTTCAACGCAGAGGCGTATTCCTTCATTTTTATAAGGCCTCCGGTATGAGAGCTCATCCTCGATTTTCCGCAGGTCTGGGGTCAGCAGGTGGGGCTGCCCCGTGTGGATCAATGTGTTGAGAGGCAGGTTGTATTTGGCCGCAAGCTCAGTTATACTGCCGCCGCTCATGTGCAGCCAGTCGTTGCGGAAACCGTGGCTTTGATTTTGAGGGGTCCCGTGATACTGGGCAAAATGGGGAGTGTGAAGTATGCAATCTCCGGGCTTTCCCTGCTCAAGCCCCGATACTGTACGTATGAAGAACGGCGTGGAAAAGCACATGAGGATATGGGAATTGCTGCCGTTGGGCCAGTCTATGACAAAGTCCGGCTGGTGGGACGTATCAATGCCCAGAAGAGAAACAGTTATATCATTTGACATATATCGTTGCTCCTTGTTTACGGTTCTGCCCGGAGACAGAAAAGGATTGTTAAATATTTAAAGTCAATTATTATCTGTGAAAACCCATAGTAGTTGACTTTATGATAGTATAAACTGTGAGAAATGTCCATAGAAGTCAAATGCCAATATATTTTTTGTTGTGAAAACGGTAAGAAGGCACATTCCCGGCCTTGTTGGAACGCACATCAACAGAAAATTTTTTCACAGCCAGAAAATTTTATATTGATGTGCCATAAAAAAGATATAATAATATTGATATTAATATTATGTAAATATATTGAGGCGTTAAATTCTGCTTATAGGAGATTTTTTTATGTTCAAGGTTTTAATAGTTGAGGATGAGATGTTTGTGCGCTTGGGGATAAGAGCATCCATAAACTGGGAGAAACTTGGTATGGAAGTGGTGGCCGACGCCGAAGACGGACAGGCGGCCTGGGCGGCATATCAGGAGCATAAACCCCATCTTATTCTGACCGATATAAAAATGCCGGTTATGGACGGAATTGCGCTTATAGAAAAAATAAGAGAGCGGGATTCCAGAGTAAAAATAGTCATACTTTCATGCCTTGAGGAATTTGAGCTGGTGCGGAAAGCTCTGGCGCTGGGAGTGTCAGACTACATTCTCAAGCTGACCATGTCACAGGCGGAAATGGAGTCGGTCCTCAATAAAGTGCGCAACGAGCTGGCCGATGAGGTATCTCCCAAAACCGACGGCGCCGACGGGGGAAGCTCCGAAATCTCAAAGGAAAATCTTTTTTTCAACTATCTGCTCTATGGCACATATACGGATAAACAGTTTGAACAGCAGATTTCCAGGTCCAAAATCGAACTGGCGCCTGTGAACCTGGTTTCCTGCATAATGGAGATCGACAATTACAACGAGGTCCAGAAAAAATTTGACGATGAGCAGGGCCGGCTTATAAGATTTACATTCCTGAATATTATAAACGAACTGCTGAACATGTACGCAAGAGGTATTTCGCTGTATGAAAGCGACAACAGGTACGTTATATTTTTCAGCTTTTTTGACGTGGAGCAGAGAGCAAAAATAATGGATATGCTGGACGAGATACTGGAGCATATCAAGCGGGTAATGAAATCATATCTGAACTGCTCGGTGTCTTTCGGGGTGAGCAGCGTACAAAACGGGTATCCTTCCCTCAGAAAGTTATACGGCGAGAGCATAAGCGCAATCAACTGCAAATATTTCTTCGGGCTGGGAGAGACTATAATAACAGGCAGGGCAAATCCTGAAAGCATAAAGGTCAAGGTGACCGGTAAACTTGCGGACATGCTTGAAAGCATACGCGTTATAGGGGAAGAGAGCTGCAGCGAGCTCAAAATGGAATTTGACGCCTATATGGAAAACTTCAGCGCCTCAAGGGCTCATATGAAAAAGCTGTTTATACGCCTGGGACACTGGCTGCTTATGACCCACAGGCTGAACAGCGAAAGCATGTCGGACCTGGTTATGGACTATACACAGCAGGTTGAGCTGTGTGAAACACTGGATCAGTCCATCAATACCTTTATCAAATACCTGAATTCGGTTTATGAAATAAAAACCGCAATGAAGAGCTACAGCAAGGAAGTCATCAAGGTCATAAAGTATGTCCAGGAGAACTATGACAACGAGTTCTCCCTGGGAGCCATTGCAGGAATGGTGGAACTGAGCCCGAATTACCTGTGCAGCCTTTTCAAAAAGGAGATGGGCATAGGGCTCAGCGAATATTTAATGAGATACAGGATCGAGAAGGCCAAGTACCTTCTTAAAAATACCAATATGAAGGCTTACGAGGTGGCTATCAAGGTAGGATACGGCGACGAGAGCTATTTCAGCCGCAGCTTTAAAAAAATCACAGGTATGAGGCCCAACGATTTCAAGAAAAAATGGGTTCACATATGATGCTTCCGGGAGGTAAATATGTTCCGATTCAAATTTTTTCAAAAGCTGGCCGGAAAAAGCTTCAGTCCCAGATTCAAAACGCAGCTGACGGCATCCTTTATGGCCATGAGCTTTATTATTCTGCTTTTAAGCACCATATTTGCATATACGAGCATGGTGACAATTATCCAGAAGCAGTCCTATAAAACCAATCTTAAGCAATTGCAGCAGCTGGAATACAATATTGATTCCTTTAAACGGGATGTGGACAAGATATCCAGACTGCTGATAATATCCATGGACCTTCAGGCCTATCTGGGGACAGGTATTACCGAGGAACCCGATTCCATAGAGCTTGCGGGCAATATTTTCAGAAATCTTTCGCAGATGCTGAGTAATTACGAGTATATAGAGTCGATTTATTATTACGGTGAAAACGGAATGATAATAGGCGTTACGCCCAGAACAAACAAATATCTTCTGGACAGCGGAAAAAAGAACTTTTTTTATAACTCCGATATTTATAAAAATGTAGAGAAAAACAACCTCGGCATACTCTGGTTCGGCGGGTATACGGCCTCAGACTTCGAAATATCCCTCAGCGATGTGAACTCCGCCGAGCTGGCAAACACCCATTATATAACTGCGGCCAGGGGGGTGAATTACATCGGTTCCCAGACTGCCACCGTAGTAATAAACATTAATGAGAAATTCTTTACGTCCATATACGCTAATGCCGTCATAGATACGGAGAACAGCAGGTACATCATAGACGGCGGGGGCCGGATAATATCCCATACGGACCAGTCAAAAATCAATCAGAAAAGTGTTTTGTACAGCCAGATAAATAACAGGGAGCCCTTTGGAAATTTAATTTCGGAGCGCACAAGCAGGCAGGTACAAGTAATTTATTACAGGCTTCAGGACGTGGACTGGACTATGATGGATGAGATACCGCTCAGCATACTGTACAGCGATATCAACAAGCTGCGCAGAACGCTTTTGTTGATGTTTTTCATCAGCACCGCCGCGGCTTTCGGCATATCCGTCTACTGGATATACCGCATAACCAAGCCGCTTAACACACTGACCTCCGCCATGCGCGAGATGGAAAAAGGAAAGCTGGGGCATATGCTTCCGGAGACGTCGCGCAATGAACTGGGGCTTCTGGGGCGGCAGTTCAACAAGATGTCGCAGAGCATATTGGAGCTGATAAACCAGGTAAAAAAGATCGAAAATGAAAAAAGAGAATTGGAGATCGAGACCCTCCAGTCTCAAATAAATCCCCATTTTCTTTATAACACGCTGAATACCATAAAGTATATGGCGGCAATAGTCAAGGCAAACAATATTGTGGATTGCATCACCACACTTGGAAATATATTGCGGCCCATATACAAAAACGCCGGTATCCTGTGTTCTCTGGAAGAGGAAATAGAATATGTCAGAAACTATATCCGCATTATGAATTACAGGTTCGGAGAAGGTATAAAGGTCAATGTGAGCATACCTGACGGCCTCCTGAAATGTAATATTCTCAGGTTTATCCTCCAGCCCGTAATCGAGAATTCCCTAACACACGGCATAAAGAATCAGAGGTATAAAATAGATATAGACATATCAGCCCTTGAAAAGGACGGCGATATATTGCTCTCCGTGGAAGATAACGGTGACGGTATGAGCGGAGAAAGACTCGGGAAAGTCATAGAGTCCATGGAAAATCCGGATACCGCCGGCAGGTCTGACGGTGGCATCGGGCTTGTAAACGTGCACTCCAGAATAAAACTCCATTTTGGTGAAAATTACGGTATTGATATTTTCAGCGCCGAGGGCACGGGAACCAGAGTGGTCCTGAAATTCCCGGGAGTCCAAAAATCGTAATTTTGTGCTAATTTTGCACCGGATTTTATTGAAACGCCGTAAATGTTGAAAACAGGTAAAGAAATAGGTATAAAGTTCATGGTATGGCAGGCCCCCCGCCTATATAATAAATTTATAAATCAAAAGCAGCAACAGCTAATATTAAAGGGGGAAAAAAGATGCAGCTACAAACGCGCCGGAGCAATGATTTATCCGTCGGCAGAAGCATGCCGGACGGATTAAAATTATTTCTGATGGCGGTACCGTTCATCATATTTGTTTTCGCTTTCAGTTATGTCCCGCTATTTGGATGGATATACGCGTTCTTTGATTATATACCCGGAATACCTCTTCTGCAAAGTCCGTTTATCGGCTTTAAATCATTTATAACCATTTATCAGAGCGGAGGAGAGCTTGTCAGGGTCTTGAGAAACACACTGGTACTGAGCTTTCTGGGAATACTTTCATCACCTTTGCCTGTCATATTTGCAATACTTTTAAATGAGGTCAGGAGATCGAAATTCAGAAAATTTGTCCAGGTCACCACCACTCTTCCGAACTTCATAAGCTGGATCGTAGTGTTTTCACTGAGCTTTGCATTATTTTCAGGAGACGGCGTCTATAACATGTTTCTGAATAAATTGGGACTTCCAGCTCCAAGTACCAATGTTTTGGGGAATAATGATATCGTATGGGCGTTTCAATGGGCCATATCCACATGGAAGAGCCTTGGCTGGGGAGCGATAATTTATATAGCCACTATTTCCGGAATAGATTCGGAACTGTATGACGCGGCCAATGTTGACGGGGCAAACAGGTTTCAGACCATTATGAACGTAACCGTCCCGGGGCTGTATTCCACATATCTCGTGCTGCTTTTACTGGGTATAAGCAACATGCTCAGCAACGGATTTGAACAGTTTTTTGTATTTTTCAACCCGCTTGTGGCAGATAAGATAGAGGTCCTGGATTACTACGTTTATAAAATAGGTATGCTGACCAACGACTATCCTCAGGCTACCGCCCTTGGAATGGCCAAAACAGTTATAAGCGTGACGCTTCTCTTTACGGCTAACTTTATATCAAAAAGGCTGAGGGGAGAGTCAATCGTATAATCATAATAAGTTTACGAAAAAAATAAGTAAGGAGTAGCCTGGTCAATATGAAAAAATCAACGTCATTGTCTTCAAAAATATTTGATATCTGCAATTATATTTTATTTACGGTACTAACGTTCATATGCATATATCCGTTTTATTATGTAATCATCTACTCGGTCAGCGACGCCAACCGCGCGTTGACCGAAAGCGTATTCCTGCTGCCGGTGGGCTTCAGCCTGGATACCTATAAAAGCATGTTCAACTTAAACGACATACCTCACGCCTTTTTGGTTTCTCTTGCCAGGACATTGATTGCCACGGTAATAACAATTGTTTGTTCATCATTTTTCGCATATCTTGTCACGAAGAATGAGATGTACTTTAAAAAGGCGGTGTACAGGTTTGTAATCATCACCATGTACCTGAATGCCGGTTTGATTCCCTGGTATCTGGTTATGAAAATGTACGGCTTAAAGGATAATTTTCTTCTGTATGTGATACCCGGGGCAGTAGTGGCATTTTATGTGATACTGTTGAAGACATATATGGAACAGCTGCCTGCGGAGATAGAGGAATCGGCGAAAATCGACGGAGCGGATTACCTGACCATATTTTTCAAAATCATTTTCCCGCTGTCAAAGCCGATTATAGCCACTGTGGCTGTTTACTCACTGGTGGGGCAGTGGAATTCCTGGACCGACAATTTCTTCCTTGTGAGCGATTCAAAGCTCCAGACCCTTCAGATGATACTTTATAATTATCTGAACCAGGCCAGCAGGCTTCAGAATATGTCCAGCCAGTCCATAAACGCCGGAGCAATACAGGCTATAACTCCTCAATCAGTAAAAATGTGCGTCACCGTCATTGTTGTTCTGCCCATACTGTTTGCATACCCGTATCTCCAGAGATATTTTGTAAAAGGTATAATGATGGGGGCTGTAAAAGGTTAACCGGTTCCTTTTCGCGAGAGGAGCTGTTAATAAAAGCAAAAGTATATTAGAAATTTTCTAAAGCGTTAAAATTTGTTTAAGGAGGATATGTATGCTGAAATTTATGAAGGTTAAAAAAATTATGGCTGCGGCATTGGCTGTATCTTTGACGGTTTCTTTTGCCGCATGCGGCAAATCGGACGGCACGGGTTCGGCGGATTCGACAGCCGGTTCGACGGCAGTAAATTCTTCAGGCGCAGACAACAAGCCGGTCACACTGACTATGTGGAACACCGAGGTGGCGACTCCCGGAGTTCAAAACAATGAGGTCGCAAATGAAATTGCAAAGAAAACCGGCGTGACAATGGATATCATCCAGGGAGATGCGCAGAAATTCAAGATCCTGGTGGCAGGAAACGACCTCCCCGACATTATTTACGTAAACCCAGCCCAACAGCAGGTAGATCCGGGAAATCTCATCAACAGCAAACAGGTAATACCTATGGATGAGTTGATAGAGAAGTACGGAGCCAACATAAAGAAAAACTTTCCGAAAAACATTGAATATTCAAAGAAATTCCTGAGCGCAGGACAGGACAAGGTATATTTTCTCCCTGTTCAGTGCTACCGGGGAAATCCTGAAGCCCCGACCGTAAGCAATACTATTGCGGATGTGGGTATCATGGTGAGATGGGATCTGTATTCAAAAATAGGGTATCCCGAAGTAAAAACCACCGATGATTTTCTCAATGTGCTGAAGCAGATGCAGGATTCCGCCCAGGGTATGGCGGGAGACAAAAAGGTATATGCAATTTCAGGCTGGAGCGACTGGGGCATTTGGCCGTGGTGGATCAGCAATACCCGCGAAATGGGCTATACCGATATGCCTAACAATGTAATGTTTAACAATACTACCGGGGAAATTTCTATTATATATACAAATGATGATTTCTGGAAATCGATCTCTTTCTACAACAAAGCCTTCAAACTGGGTATTATAGATCCTGAGGCTTTCACAATGAAAAACGACCAGTTTCTGGATAAGCTGAAAAACGGTCAGGTCCTGATGGGATATGCAAGCTGGCAGACGGACTATATAAATCAATATTTTGTTTCAACAGGTCATCCGGACTGGGGTTTTGAAAAGCTTCCGTCAGACGGATACCAGTACATTTCAGGTATCACCTCGCCGGAATATCCTCTCGGAAACGGCCAGGACTACGCAAATGCCATTACAGCAAATTGCAAGAATCCCGAAAAGGCAATGCAGTTCATAGACTTTATGAGCAGTGCCGAGGGAGCAAGGCTTGTATAC
>JAEWSZ010000180.1 GCA_023397905.1 Bacillota bacterium
TCTCTCTCACGGCTTCCGTCCTGCTTGGGAGCCTCATCCCTGGGACCCCACAAAAGCAAAGGCTTGTTAACTTTTTTCGCCAGTTTTGCAATGGCGTCCTCGGTGCCGAAATTGCAATGCGGGGCAAATATGGCGTCCACTCCGGCCTCTATGAATTTTCTGGCCACCTTGTCCGAATCGGAACCCTGGTACAGCAGCCCCTCTTCATTCAGGAAATCCAGATTTACATATTCTATCCCGTTCTGAGCAAGAGTCTCCTCTATAGCGTCTTTTTCCCGGATGGCATCGGCCTTGTCAAAAAAATTTTTTCTGGTCAGGTTTCTTCTCGTAGGAGCCAGGCCAAACTTTACACGGTGCTTTTTCTTATATTCTTCAAGCATAGTTACCTCCGTTTCCGGCATAGGATAAATGAATTACCCCACAAGGGAATCAAAGCTTTCCAAAGTTTTTATGGGATAATATTGAATTTATTGTCCGTGCCACTTTCTTAATATTTATTTTTACTTCTAATTTTTTATGTTTTGCTTCTGTTTACATTGATTTTCTTAGTGTTCTCCATGAACTCCAGCACCTGTTCCAGGCTGTGTATGGCTCCGTTTGAGCCCACCTTCTGCACTGTTATGGAGCCTGTGGCGTTGCCCAGCTCTATGCATTTTTTCAGGTTCCAATCCATATTCAGCCCGGCCAGAAAGCCTGCCACAAAATTATCGCCCGCGCCTGTGGTGTCTATGACCTCAGCCTCGTAGGGAGCCTCGTAGAAGCTCTGCTTGTCATTACAGACAAAACAGCCCTCCGCCCCCAGCTTGATGATCACATTTTTAACGCCCGCCTCCAGCAGCTTTCCGGCAATTTTTTCAACTGCGGTTTCTCCTGTTAACGCCGCCGCTTCATCATAGCTGGGAATGAAATAGTCCAGCTGGCCCAATGCCCCTTTTATTCCCTCAAAGCCCTTGCCGTACGTGTCGTACATCATGTCCGCACAGGTTATGACGCCGTTTTTGCGCGCTTCCGCCAGAATGGCCTCCACGCCTTCACCGTCCAGCTTTTTCAGTGCAAAGATACTTCCTATATTTACTATTCTGGTTTTCTTTATGATGGAAAGGTCGATATCCTCAATGCAGAATTCGCAGTTTGCACCCCTGTGCGACGCAAAATTCCTTTTTCCGTCCCGGTTTATAAGCATAACGCATACGCTTGTTTTGGCATGCCTGTCTTTACATATATACCTGGTGTCAACTCCTGCCTGTGAGGTCATTTCAAGCAGCATCTGCCCGAAAATATCCTCTCCGATCTTGCCCGCAAGGCCTACCCTGCTTCCCAGCCTGCTCAGAGTAATGGCTTCATTCATGGCGTCACCGCCCGGCATTATATCAATGGCGTCCACCATTGTCACATCTTTGTCGAAAACGCTTTTGTCAACCGGTCTCACAGGCATATTCATATTTATGAGTCCAATGCACAGCACATCGTATTCGCGGTCCATTTATTTTCCTCCTCTCCTCTGAAGCGGCCGGTATGGCAGTCGTCAGACAGTGTGTCCACATCCTCCGGGAAATGTACCTGCGACGTACATTTCCCGGAGGATATGTTTTTTCGGCAGCTGTAAATTACAGCGAGCCGTCCCAGGTGCTTACGTTTTTATTGCTCTTTTCAGCCTCGTCAAACCACCTGGTGGTCACAGCCTTGGTCTCGGTGAAAAATCTCACCCCGTCTTTTCCTATTGCGTGAAGATCTCCAAAGAAGGACTGCTTGTGGCCTGTAAATGGGAATATTCCCACCGGAACAGGTATGCCCACATTTATGCCCACCATACCGCCGTCGGTCCTCTTTGCAAATTCCCTGCTGTAGTACCCGTTCTGGGTAAATATTACGGAACCGTTTGCAAACGGGTTTGCATTCATTATAGCCAGGCCCTCTTCAAAGTTTTTTACACGCTTGATACAGAGGACAGGCCCGAAGATTTCGTCGTCGCCTACCGTCATGCCGGGCTTTACATGGTCGAGTATGGTAGCTCCGATGTAGTATCCGCCCTCGCTGCCTTCCACTTTTACATTTCTGCCATCCAGAACAAGCTTTGCGCCTTCTGAAATCCCCTTGTCGATCCAGTTGAGCACCCATTGCTTATGTGAGGAAGAAATGACGGGTCCCAGAGCGGAAGTCTTGTCATAGGCGGGGCCTACCTTAAGTTCTTTGGCGTACTGGACCAGCAGGCTTACCAGTTTGTCCGCAATGCTCTCCTGGGCTACGACCACAGGAAGAGCCATACACCTTTCACCGGCACAGCCGAAGGACGCATTGATGATTCCTCTTGCAGTCCTCTCCAGCGGAGCATCCTCCAATACAAGGGCATGGTTTTTGGCCTCTGTCAGAGCCTGTACCCTTTTCCCGTTGGCAGCCGCGGTTTTGTACACGTGGGCTCCGATGGAAGTTGAGCCTACAAAGCTCACGCCTTTCACGGCAGGGTCGGTCAGTAAAATTTCAGCCTCATTTCTGCTGCAGGTCACGGCATTTATGACCCCTGCCGGCAATCCGGCCTCCTGCAGAAGCTCCAGGCAGCGTATTGACGTCATGGGCGTCATGCTTGCGAGCTTTAGCACCATAGTATTGCCGGTGGCTATGCATAAAGGCATCATCCAGCCCATAGGTATCATTCCCGGGAAATTAAAAGGCGCGATTCCCGCAAAAACACCCACAGGTTCCCGGTAAAGCACTGTATCATACCCTGTGGAGGTGTTCATAAGAGATTCGCCCATCATCAATGAAGGTATCCCGCAGGCATGCTCGGTTATTTCCTTGACCTTGAGGATATCCCCCTTTGCCTCTTCCCATACCTTTCCGTTTTCACGGGCGCAGATATATGTGAGCTCATCCATATGCTCCACAACAAGATTTCTGAAATCGTACAAAATCTGTACCCTTTTAACGGCAGGTGTATCGGACCACGCCGGGAAAGCGGCCTTTGCGGCCTTTATGGCCTTATCCACCTCTTCCTTTGTGCAGCACGGCGTCTGCGCGATAACTGTCCCTGTGCTGGGATCCATAATATCCATATACTTTTCGGATTTTGATTCAACCCACTCATTATTTATAAATAGTTTCAATCTTTTTACTTCCATTTCGCTACCTCCCGTATCAATCCTTTATTATTTTCTTTATCGTGTCCGCCAGCTGGCTTGCGCTCAGTCCCAGGTGCTCCGCCAGCTGTTTATATGTTCCCGAATGGATAAATCTCGCATTCCCGTCCTTGTCCAGGGCGTTGATTGCGAATATCTTATCCATATCAGGCTGCAATTTATTTTTGAATACTATTTTCCGGAATTCCGAATACAGATACCCGTTGTTCTGTTCAGCGAAAACCAGCGGCTTTCCCGACCTGGCCAGATCGGCCAGCAGGCCTTCGTCCACCGACGGCATATCAACGACGTCGGTTTCAATTCCGGCTCCCTTTAGAAGCTCCGCCGCACCAAGTGCTTCGTGAACGCCTCTTCCGCTTGATACCACCACTGCTTTGCTGCCTTCGCATTTGCTGAGATAACAGCCTTTTCCGTACTGGAATCTATAGTCTGATGAATAGAGTACCTTAGATTTTGCCCGCATTATCCTTAGATAAACCAGACCTTTATTGCCCTCCGCGATCCATTTCATGATGCCCATCAACTGCTGGGGACATGAGGTGTCAATTATCTTGAGATGCGCAATCTCGCCGAATACGGTAATATCGTCATTGCCCATGTGCGTGGCGCCGTTGGTCTGGGTCTCCAGATTCGGGGCGGTGGCCAGAAAAGTCAGATCAAGGCCGTGTCCCTCACCCAGCCAGCCATTTTCTGCCGCGATTGCTTCAAGGCGTTCCTGGTAGCCTATGGCTATCCTGCGCAGGGCCCTCCATTCAAAGAAGGGGCAGAAGGTGCTCACCCATGCGTTATAGCCTGCGGCGGCATAGGCCTCGCCCATACACATCATATTTACTTCCGCAATTCCCACATTTAAGGCCCTGGTTTTATCCACTGCGCTTATTCCGTCGAATAATCCGCTGGTGGAGGACAGGTCTGAATCTATGGAAACCACTTTTTCATCTGTGGCAAAAACCTTTATAACCTCGGTGACTATTGAGCTGGCGGCATATTCTTTTGACTTGTCCAAAACAGGGAGCCCCTCTTCCGGATATGCCAGCTTTTTGTCTCTGGGCGCCGCCCTGCGGATTTTGAGCTTTGGCTCCCCTGCAGTTATCT
Organism: Bacillota bacterium; assembly: GCA_023397905.1. Lineage (GTDB taxonomy): Bacteria > Bacillota > Clostridia > Acetivibrionales > DSM-1351 > Ruminiclostridium. The sequence continues at coordinate 4,230 of JAEWSZ010000180.1, forward strand.
GATACGAACCGTTTCCCTTACCCGGAGTGAGGGTCAGATCCATTTGGGCAGCAAAACCGTCCAGCTCCCGTATCAACGCTGAATCAACACCATGGTGACCGTCAAGCCCCGACCGGAATTTGCTCAATTCCTCCCCCCGGTTTTTAAGCCTTTTATTCTGGTACTCCATCTCCAGCTCAAACACTTTTCCCGAGAAATTGGTCTTGTGGCTGCCGGTGAGATTTGAAAAGCCTCCGAAGCCCTTAGTGGTGTTTGATATGATTACTGTGGGTTTTCCGTTCCTGCTCCCGTATTTGAAGGTGTCAAAGGCTTCGAGGGCCTGTGAATAGCTTCTGCCGTCAATATCCAGCACTCTCCAGCCAAAAGCTTCAAATTTGGCTTTCAGATCGCCCAGACCCAGTATCAGCCGGTTTGTGCTGTCAAGCTGTCCGTAATTTCTGTCCACTATGAGACACAGATTTTCCAGGCCGGTTTCGCCCGCATACATTACGGCCTCCCATATGGAACCCTCCTGCAGCTCCCCGTCTCCGGCCATGCAGTACACATCCCTTTTGGGAGCCTCCAGCCTCATCTGAGCGAAACCGGCGGCAGCAGAGAGCCCCTGCCCCAAAGGTCCTGTAGAAATGTGCACTCCCGGCATCAAGGGTCCCGGATGCCCGTTTATGATACTTTCAATGGATCTGGTATTTTTCAGCAGCTCCTTTGAAAAAAAACCTTTATCGGCGTATATTGACGTTATTGCGGCAACCGAGTGCCCTTTGCTCAGCACAAATACATCCTGGTCTCCTGAAGTTGGATTCTCCATATCCAGTTGTATGAATCCGCCGTAATAAAGTGTTGCAAGCGGAACCATAGCGGAAAAGACGCCGCCTATATGGACTCCGTTATCCACCGCGTCGGCCGCCTGCTGCAGCACGGACATCCTGAGAATAGAGTCCTTGTATTCCAGCAGCAGCTCTTTTCCCTTTTGCAGTGTGTAACCCGTTGTTTGTCTACTCATTTTCTTTCCTCATTCTTTCCTGCTTTCCACATAAAATTACTTTTTAAAAATTGCAAGGAATGTGAAGCATCATTTGTAAAATCAGCGGTGTAAGATTCAACGCTTATCCTCGCGTCATAGTTTATTTTTTCAAGAGCTTGGATAAATGGCGCATAGGCGTCTTCCTCCAGTTGTTTCGGAAAAACCCGGCCCGAGGTATTTGCTATGTGGACGTGTTTTATGTAATCTCCGGCCTGACAGATTATTTCGGGATCCTCTCCTTCATTCCTCAGATGAAAAAAGTCCACCAGCAGCTTTACATTGGGGTGCTTCACACATTTTGCAAGCTTCAGACCTTCTTTCACCGAATTTACAATGTTGCACTCCTGCCGTCTGAGAGGTTCTATCAAAACCGTAACTCCGTATGCTCCTGCCATACCGCCTATATCACCAGTTATCCGTACCAGTCTGTCCCATGCCTCGGCTTGGCTCATTCCCTCGGGAACGGTTCTGGAAGGCCCGCTGCCAAAAACCGCATACTGTACGCCCAGCCTTTTGGCACGGGCAAATGCATGGTTCAGGTATACTCTTATTTGCGTGCTGTCCGTATCAGGTGAAAAAAGCTTGATCTGAGGCGGAAACAGTATATTGCACACCTCGCATTGAATCCCGGAATCCCGCAGGTTTTGCTCCACACTGTTGAATTCCTCCTCGTCCAGCTCTTCCAGCTGCGCAAGGGGAAGCTCTATATAGTCGTAACCCAATTGTTTTATTACAGGTGCGATAAAATCACCCACACCCTTCTGAACCAACATGTTTCCACAGCATCCAAATCGCATTTTCATCCCCGCCTTCTAAGCTTTTATCTTAAAGTCAATTGCGGCCAAACTTCCGGCTTCCGGCCGGCAGTGGTTTACTTTGGTTCTCTAAGACAGCCGAACAGGAGAATGTACTCCTTTATAAGCCCTGTCAGATCAATGCGCATATCTTTTGTAAAATCCAGCCACGCGGTATAGTCGGATTGTTTTGTCCTTAAAAAGTCCAGCGTGCAGTCCGAGAGCGCCGTGTATATATTCACCTTCTTGATGCCCGTTTTCACCGCCCTCAGAAAATCCGACTCCGAAATTCCAGAGCCGCCGTGCAGAACCAGGTCACAGGGAACCGCATCCCTCAATTTTTCCAGGCGGTCAAAATCCAACTTCGGAGTCCCTTTGTAATGCCCGTGGAGATTTCCTATTGCCACGGCAAGGGCATCCACCTTTGTACGCTCCGCAAAATCCGCGGCCTGTTCCGGCTTTGTCATAAGTGAGCTGTCAACCTTATCAACAGCCGCGCTGCCAACATATCCAAGCTCTCCTTCTACCGATACCCCCATTGCATGGGCTATCTTCGATATCTCCGCCGTCTGTTTTACATTTTCCTCGTAATCCAGCGCGGAACCGTCAAACATTACCGATGTAAAACCCCTTCTCAGAACCTTCATGACCATATCGAAGCTTTTGCCGTGATCCAGGTGAACTACGATGGGCACCGAAGCATTCCTTGCCAATTCAACACACAGATTTGACATCATATCTATTGAATAAAATTGAAAAAATCTTTCGGGCATACCGATGATGGCGGGCATATTTGCCTCCTCAGCGGCCTGTACTATGGCTGCGGCATACTCTGCCGTCACCACATTGAACATCCCGATCCCGCAGTTTTTTTGTCTTGCAAAATCCAACGCCTGTTTTAATGTACATAAAGCCATAATGTTCTCCTTAATTTAGTAATTTTATTGTACGATTGTATACATGTATACATATATAAGAAAAGCAGTACCACTCTGTTGCCCGATCCGGGCCTTAAATGTTATCTGCTGAAATCTTATTCACTTTTAATCCTGTTTTTAAAATCCGCTTCTGCTCACCCTGTATATATCCCCCCGCATATTCTAAAATAACAGCGTGAGAATCGAGTGGGCCCGCATATTGAAATCCGCTATTTTCCCGTTTATCCGCAGTGTGAATTCCTGGCCGGCTCCGGTGCCGTTCATTACTACCGCTACCAGCTGCCCGTCGGGATTTTCAAAGGCAATGGCTTCCAGCCCTGGTGTATAGGTGCTGATGCCCAGTCTTCTGGCTCCTCTTTTTACAAATTTGCTGAAATGTCCCATATAGTAATAAGCTGTTCCGTATGTGACCTCTCCGGTCCTGGTGTCGGCCATGATGGGTGAGTTCCCGAACCAGTAGACCCCTTCGTCGCCCAGGGCTATCTGTTCTTCTCTCCAGTGGCTGGGGCCGGTATTTTCATCCAGCAGCAGGTTCCAGTCGGTCCAGGCGCATGACCAGTTATTGAAATTTCCCATTATGTCATGGGCGTATCTCTCACCGGAAAGCCATGGATTTTCAGGGTTCAGTCTCGTACATGACTCCGTTCCGTATATGTGTTTGTCCGGAAATAATTCATGTGTTATCCTCAAAGCCTCAAAATGATCTCCGGAGTAAAAATGCACGCCCACGCCGTCTATGTATCCGGCCGCTTCCGGGTCTCCGAAAGCAACCTGGGAGCGTTCGACTATTCTCTCCTTATTGTGATCCCAGATGATTATCTTTATATTTCCCAGCCCGTTTTCCTTTAAAACCGGCCCCAGATAATCCCTGACAAAATCCTTTTCCTCCTCGGCGGTATAGACGCAGGACTCCCATGGCT
>JAEWSZ010000187.1 GCA_023397905.1 Bacillota bacterium
GGTATAAGATGCAGACCCATAACTGCATTTTATATATAGTTGCCAATTTAACCGTGTTATGAGCGCCGGTCTCCCGGCGCTCGGAAAGCTCCAGCTTAGTGTGAGAAAGTAGGCTGGGGCTTTTTTCTGCAAAAATTAATAAAGTTAATTACTATCTGCTTTCAGCCCACAGTCACTGACTTTGGAAAACTGAAGTAAAAGGAGGCGCCCTTATCAACTTCCCCCGTCATCCACGCCCTGCCGTTATGCCTTTTCAGGATCCTCTGGCAGATTGAGAGCCCTACGCCGGAGCCTTCAAACTCTTTCGAAGAGTGGAGCCTTTGAAACACCTTGAACAGCCTTGAAGAGTATTTCATATCAAATCCGGCGCCGTTGTCTCTGAAACAAAAAACGTAATCGTCCTGATGAACGGCGTATTCAATATCTATTTTTGCGATCCGGCGGTTCACGGTGTATTTGATGGAGTTGGACAGGATGTTGGTTATCAGCAGCCTTATCATAATATTGTCGCCGGTTATAAGGGGCAGCTGAGGCATATTGAGTTCCACAGCTCTTTCCGGATGGGCCAGCATAAGCTCGTCAAACACGTTTCTGACCATGCGGTTCAGATCCACTTGCTCCGGCTTCATTTCCAGCTCGCACATGCGTGAGAATTCCAGAAGGTGATCGATTATGCCGGTCAGCTCTGAAGATTTATTCTTTATATTGGATATCAGCTGGTTTCCGTCCTCACCCAGTTTATCAAAGTAATCGGCGGAGAGGTAATCTATAAGCTTTCCGATTGACAGAAGAGGGGCCTTCAGGTCGTGGGCTATGGAATAGCAAAAGCTGTCCAGCTCTTTATTGGCCATAAAGAGAGACTGGGTCTGTTCCTTGAGCTTTATATGGGTATTTACCCTGGCCAGCAGCTCGGAAGGGTTGAAGGGCTTGGTGACATAATCCTGCGCCCCGGTCTCAAAGCCTTTTTTGATGCTTTGCTCATCATCGCTGGAGGTCAGGAATATTATGGGAATGTTTTTATAGCTTTCATCGGCTTTAATGATCCTGCACAGCTCAAAGCCGTCTATTTCCGGCATGAAAATGTCCAGGAGTATCAGGTCGGGCAGTTGTTTTTCCAGTAATTTTAAAGCCGAAGCTCCCCTGGTGGCAACTCTGACTTTATAGTTGCCGCTTTTTAACACGGACATGGCCATTTCAATTTGTTCAGGGGTGTCGTCGACTATGAGGATTTCAAACTTGTCAATTGAATTGTCGCTATACATTTTTTCACCTTTAATTTTGTATATGGATAAAAACAACTACCATTTTATAATAAAATGTACAATTAGTCGATAAAAAAAGTTTTGCTTTTTTTAATTGCATTATAATATAATAAAGAGAAAAGACGGCAAAGGCGCCAGGTTATGACAAATCACCTGCTGCGCCTTTTTTTATTGTTTCCGCGCCGTAAAAACCTGCATTTGATTGCATATATGGAATACTCGCCGCGGAGGTATACCGGATTGACAGGAGGTTTGGCCGCATTGAAATCTATGTATGGAGGCGTTGTGTTATGAAATCTAAAATAACCATCAGACAATCGACCATAAGCGGTTTCATATTGGGTATATTCTTTTTGATAGTGATTTTACTCATAGGAAGTATTGTTTATATGAGTTCCAGTATAAAAGCGGAACAGGCGGCCGAGAAAAGAAGGACCGAATTCAAGCAGCTGGGCATAGACCTTGCCGATGCGTCGGACTACCTGACGGACGAGGCCCGCAAATATTCCATAACCACTGATATTACCCATTTGCACAGGTATTGGGAAGAAATAAACGACACACAGACCCGTGACAAGGTAATACTCAAGCTGAAGGAGCTGGAGTCGCCGGAAACGGAATTGGAGCTGCTGGCCAGGGCAAAACAGCATTCGGATGCGCTGGTGGACACCGAAAGAAGGTCAATGAGGCTGGTCCTGGAGGCCGTTGGTGCTCCGGAGTCGGATATGGTTCCGGAAGTTGCCAGCTTTCAACTAAGTGCCGAGGACGGGGGATTAAGCAGCGCTGAGAAGCTTGCCAAAGCCAGAGAAATAATGTTTGACGCCAAATACGACGCGGACAAAAAGGATATTATGAACCCAATAGCAAAGTTTCAGGAGGTCATGAACGCACGCCTGGAATCCGAGCTTGAGACTGCAAGGGAGGCCACTTCCACAGCTGCCGCCGTCCAGATGGTTTTGGCCTTGATAATCATTTGTGCTATAGCACTGTTAATAAGAATTTTGTTTAAATACATAACATATCCCATAAATGGCTATACAAGGCTCCTTAGAAAGTTTTCCTTTGAGGACGACAAGTTTTCTCTTGCCCCAGAAGGGACCTATGAACTCCAGCAATTGGCCAATACCTTCAACGAACTGTATTTCTCCTTTCATGAGGAGCTTCAAAAGAGAAGGGAGGCCGAGCGCACCATGAGGGCGGCCAAGGAGGAAGCGGAGCTGGCCAACAACGCCAAAAGCGAATTTCTGGCAAGCATGTCCCATGAAATAAGGACTCCGCTGAATACAATTATAGGATACCAGTTCCTGCTGGGCGGTACATATCTGGAGATCAAGCAGAAGGAGTACTGCGATAAAATCGGCATGGTGGCGGATAACCTGCTGGGGCTCATAAACGGGATCCTGGATTTTTCAAAAATAGAAGCCGGGAAAATGACGCTGGAGAATGTAAAGTTTGACCTGGCCGGAGCCATAAAGGATGTGGCCGGAATGGTGGAGACGGAAGCAAACCAGAAAGGGCTGGAACTGAGGCTGAGTATAAAGGAAAGCATGCCGGATATGGTTGTGGGGGACGTCACAAGGCTTAAACAGGTAATGCTGAATTTACTGTCAAACGCAATTAAATTTACGGAGCGGGGTTCCATAGATATTTGTGCGGACTGTGTGCAAAAAGGCGGGGAGGCCATTGAAGCCCGCATAAGTGTGAAAGATACGGGCATTGGTATATCCGCCGGGCAAATGGAAATCATATTTGAGCATTTTACACAGGGGGATGCTTCCACATCCAGAAAATATGGGGGAACAGGGCTGGGACTTGCCATAAGCAAAAGGATCGTGGAGATGATGAAGGGCTCGATCCGGGTTGAAAGCCAGGAGGGAAAGGGTTCCTGCTTTAGTTTTACCATGGAATTCGGGCTGATTTCAAATAAAAATGCCGCATATGCGGAAGACCGGGGCGAAACTCTTGCGGACGGAGCTTTTATAAATAAAAAAATATTATTGGTGGAAGACAACGGTATCAATTTACAGATGACAAAGGAAATACTTGAAGTGATGGGATTTGAGGCACATACCGCGGCAGGAGGGCTTGAAGCGGTTGAACTTGTGAAGCGGATCTGTTTTGACGTAATACTCATGGACATACGAATGCCGGGAATGGACGGCTACGAGGCCACAAGAAACATAAGAGGCCTGGAAAACGGGAAAGGGACTGCTATCATAGCCCTTACCGCCGACGCTGTGGACGGTGTGGCGGAAAAGGCGGTCGGGGCAGGTATGAACGGATATCTGACCAAACCCCTGTACCCGGTAAAATTGTCCCGGATTTTAAAAAAATATATCTCGAATGCTGACGGTACAGCTGACGGGGCGGAGGCCTTTTATGATGACAGTGCCGGCTGGGAAGGCAGTCCGGCGTCTGAGGCCGCAGAACCTTGGGAAAGGGTTTGGGAAAGAGGCATTGAAAGATTGGGAGGCAACAGGGCCAAATATGTGCAGGTACTGGAACAGTTTTCGGAAGGCCACCGGGAGGACGGCCAGAAAATAGGCAGATTATTTGAGGCGGACAGTTATGGGGAGCTGGAGGAGCTTGTACACAAGCTCAAGGGCATAACAGGGAATCTCGGGGCAAATTATTTGTTTGAATCGTTCAGAGAACTGGAAAAGTTAGTCAAGGGAAAAATGCCCCGGGAACAGATCAGGATGAAAATAGAGGATATTAAGCTTTGCCTGGATGAATTGTGCGACGAGGCGAAGGTATTTATAGAAAGTAACGGGCGGGCATATGAAAAAGAAGTTTTTCAGAATACCGGAAGGGATTTTGAGACGGTTTTTGCAAATCTGTATAGTTTTGTGTCCATGGCCGATTACGAAGCTAAGGAGTACTTTTTAAACAACATGGAGCTGTTTGAGAAAAACGTGGATATAAAGCTTTATGAAGGGTTAAAAAAGAGTATTCTGGAGTTTGATTTTGAGCAGGCCGGGCTTTATATGGATGGAATACCGGGCAGGCTGCCCACGGGTACCGGCGGAATATAGGCGCCGCAGGGATTTCCCCGCAAAAAGCGTGCGGAATGGCGAGGCGCAAAGTACCAAGTACCATTCACATTATCGGCTCACGGTATGTGGGGGGATTAATATCATTAAATTTTGGTGAGCCAGAAAGGCTAATGATACTTTTTATGTACAACACACTTATAGTAGATGATGATATAGCAACTCTGTACATGCTGAAAAGATTCGGAAAATGGGAACAAAGCGGCTTTTCGGTGGCAGGCGAAGCCTGTGACGGCAAGGAGGCTCTGCAGAAGCTGGAGGAGAGACCCTATGACCTGATAATTACGGATATCAAAATGCCCGGAATGGATGGTATAGAATTTATCCAGGAGCTGAGAAACAGGGACCTTGACACCTGTATAATATTCCTGAGCACCCACAGCGATTTTGAATATGCCAAGCAGGGCATCAGGTTCGGAGTATTCGAGTATATGACAAAACCCCTGGAGGAGGAAATACTGCTGGAAATACTCCAGAGGGCGAAAATACATATAGATGTGATAAATGAACAGAAAGCAAAGCTCAGTGAGCAGAAATCAAAGGACGGAATTATTAACGGGGCGTATTATCCTAAAAATCATGAAAGCGCCATTCTTTCAGCTGTACTCAATGGGGAGAAGCAACTGGAAGATACCGCGGAAGAAGCTTTCCGGGAAATATGCACTGTGAATGACCTGGAGGCGGCTAAAATACGAGTATTGGCCAACACCTTGCTGTACAATGTCAGAAGCGGCATCGACGAAGCATTCCCCTGGCTCAACAAAATAGAGGGAAGCGCCGCTTATCCGTGTATCGAGACAGCCGGAAGCCCTGAGGACATGCAAAATGAATTTACGGCGCAGCTCACGGCAATGCAGGAAAAAATACAAAAATACCAGTTAAACCACGCGGACGGAATTATCCGGAAAATATGCCAGTGCGTAATCGACAATATTGAGAAGGAAATCAGTCTTGAACTGATATCCAATGAGGTCCACATCAGCAGGGACTATGTAGGCAAGCTGTTCAAGCAGAAGGTCCTGTGCAATCTGAACGATTATGTGACCAGGGTAAAAATGGAGCATGCAAAATACCTGATCCTCAGCGGCGAATTCAAAAATTATGAAATCAGCGAAAAGCTGGGTTATAAAAAAGCCGACTATTTTTCATCTCTTTTTAAAGCGTATACAGGTTATACGCCTATGGAATTCAAAAAGAGCAAATCGGATAAATGAAATATTTAAACCTTGAAGCTGCAAAATATCGACGGTTTTTGTTGTATAAACGAGTATGCAGACCGGATAATGAATTATGGAATTCATAAAATTGCAGATTTGAGGGGTAAAATTACTTTTTTATGGTGTTTTATAATTGCGTATAAGATTGTATTATGAATATGTAAGAAACAGCAATTCAATAAGTTATGATGTAGCTAAGGCGCTACGAGATGTGGCCGGTGTGCGGAGATATTTGCACCCGGGCTCCGCACTTGTAGTGCCTTTTGTTGATTGCGGCAGTGATGTCAAAAACGCTGTCACCGCCGGCGGCAACAGGCTGCGAAACAATTTGACAATACGTTTATGGCCATAAATTGTATGTATTTTTATCTGAATTGATTATGAGAGAAACAATGAAAGGTGGTCAAAGTTTATGAAAAAGAAATGGTTGGCATTAGGCTTAAGTATATCCATGGCACTTTCGGTTCTATTGGCGGGCTGCGGCAGCACTCCGTCTGAAGCAGGTACGTCTTCCGCAGGGGGATCGGCGGGGGCCGGATCATCGGCAGCCGCTCAGGCTCCGTCGGGAGATACCATAAAAGTCGGCATCCTCCACTCGCTGAGCGGTACCATGGCAATCAGCGAAGTATCAGTTAAAGATGCCGAGATGATGGCAATTGAAGAGATAAACGCCGCAGGCGGAGTACTGGGCAAGCAGATCGAACCCGTTGTTGAGGACGGCGCCTCCGACTGGCCCAAATTTGCCGAAAAGGCAAAGAAGCTTTTGCAGAACGACAAGGTGGCAACCGTATTCGGCTGCTGGACCTCAGCAAGCAGAAAAGCCGTACTTCCGGTATTTGAAGAAAATAACGGGCTGCTGTGGTATCCCGTACAATATGAAGGCATGGAGTCCTCGCCCAATATCTTCTATTCGGGAGCCGCTCCAAACCAGCAGATAGTACCCGCGGTGGACTGGCTGCTTGAAAACAAGGGCAAAAAGTTCTTCCTGCTGGGCTCGGACTATGTGTTCCCGAAGACCGCAAACAAAATAATTAAAGCCCAGCTTGCGGCAAAAGGCGGGGAATTGATCGCGGAAGAGTACACTCCTCTGGGACACACGGATTACAGCACCATCGTAAACAAAATAAAGGCCGCCAAGCCGGATGTGGTATTCAATACCCTCAACGGAGACAGCAATGTGGCATTCTTTAAACAGCTGAAGGATGCGGGAATAACCACAAAGGATCTCACAACCCTTTCGGTCAGCGTGGCCGAAGAGGAAGTAAGGGGAATAGGCGCGGAAAACATGGCAGGACACCTGGTTTCCTGGAACTACTACCAGACCACGGACACTCCTGAAAATAAGACCTTTGTTGAAAAATACAAAGCCAAATACGGCGCTGACAGAGTTACCGACGACCCTATAGAGGCCGCGTACATAAATGTGTATCTCTGGGCGGAAGCTGTTAAAAAGGCGGGCTCGGTTGAGGTAGACAAGGTCAAGGAAGCGGCTAAGGGCCTTGAATTCAAGGCGCCTGAAGGCACAGTGAAAATTGAGGGCGAAAACCAGCACATCTGGAAGCCTGTCAGAATAGGCGAAGTTCAGCCTGACGGGCTGATAAAGGAAATATGGAGCACGCCTGAAACAGTAAAGCCTGATCCATATCTTAAATCCTATGACTGGGCAAAGGGCCTGAGCAATTAATGTAAAATCAATGGGAAATTAAATAGAAACATGTGGTCAATATTTCACCTGTGGAGGCGCATAAGCTTTCATGGGTGAAGGCCATTTAATCCCGGCAGAGGGAATGACTGTAAAAAGTCAATAGCGGTTTCGGAAAGGGGTATGCTTATGAATACATACATACTGCAAATATTCAACGGTATAAGCGTCAGCTCCATACTGCTGCTTGCGGCATTGGGGCTTGCAATAACCTTCGGTTTAATGAAAATAATCAATATGGCCCATGGGGAGCTTATTATGACAGGCGCCTATGTGACATATCTGGTTCAGAATATATTTGTCAGATATCTGGATAAGGGCGTTTTCGGTTTATATTTTATATTCGCACTGCCCTGTGCTTTTCTGTTTGCGGCATTATTCGGATATCTGCTTGAAATAACAATAATCAAAAGGCTTTACGGAAGGCCGCTGGACAGCCTGCTGGCAACCTGGGGAGTCAGCCTGATACTTCAGCAGCTGGCCAGGAGCATCTTCGGAGCCCCCAATGTGGATGTAAAAAGCCCGGGCTGGCTGGAAGGCGGAGTCGTGCTCCTGGGAGATCTGCAGCTGCCATACAAAAGATTGTTCATAATCGGTCTGGTTTTTGTCTGCATTGTGGGAGTTTACTGCTTTCTTTACCGGTCCTCATACGGGCGCAAGATACGGGCGGTCATGCAGAACAGGCCCATGGCGCAGAGCCTGGGCATAAATACAAGAAGGGTGGACAGCGTGACTTTTGCCATAGGGGCCGGACTGGCCGGAATAGCAGGCTGTGCATTGACGCTTCTGGGCTCCATAGGCCCCACCCTTGGAACAAACTACATTGTAGATACATTTATGGTGGTGGTTCTAGGCGGTGTCGGGAGGATAGTGGGGACCGTTGCCGGCGCGGGGGCCATCGGAATAGGGAATACGACCTTTGAATTTTTTACAAATGCGTCCCTGGGGAAGGTGCTTGTTTTTCTGATGGTCATCATATTCCTGCAATGGAAGCCCCAGGGGTTCTTTACCATTAACAGCAGGGCTCTTGACGAATAAGGAGATGGAGGTAAACTGTATGAATCGGCTGTCGATAGGTATTTTAAATAGATTTGGAAGAAAAAATATAACAATAGTGATTATCATGCTGCTGTTGTGCGCCGCACCGTTTTTTCTGTCGGACTTCAGAACCAATTTGCTGGGAAAATTTGTGGCGTATGCGATTCTGGCGCTGGGAATAGACCTGATATGGGGATATACCGGCATACTCAGCCTTGGGCACGGGGTATATTTCGGCCTTGGGGCGTATTGCATGGCAATGTATCTGAAGCTTGAGGCGGAGGGAGGTAAGCTGCCTGACTTCATGTCCTGGAGCGGGCGGGAAACGCTGCCGTGGTTCTGGAAACCCTTCGGCATAGCGCCTGTGGCCATACTGGCGGCCATTGTACTGCCCACTTTGGTTGCGCTGATAATAGGGTATCTGACTTTCAAGAACAGGATCAGAGGCGTTTACTTTTCCATTTTGACGCAGGCACTGTCAATTATATTTGTGGTGCTGTTTGTGGGCCAGCAGGAATTGACCGGCGGCACAAACGGCATAACAAATTTTAAGACCATATTTCATTTTTCACTGGCCGGCAGCGCCACCAAACTGTGGCTATACTATATTTCAGTGGTATTGCTTTTACTGGCCTTTATATTCTGCAAATTTATAATCAACAGAAGAGTGGGAAGAGTTTTGATAGCAATCAGGGACGGGGAGAACAGGGCCAGGTTTTCAGGCTATAACCCAACCACATATAAAGTGTTTGTATATTGTGTATCGGCGGCCCTGGCAGGACTTGCCGGCGCCATATATGTCCCTCAGGTGGGCATAATATCACCTGCTGAAATGGGAATAGTTCCGTCCATCGAAATGGTCATATGGGTTGCCATCGGAGGCCGGGGCAGCCTGAGCGGCGCCATAATAGGCGCCATACTCGTCAACCTGCTGAAAAGCGGGGTCAGCGAACAGTTCCCAGCCATATGGTCATATTTTATAGGAATTGCCTTTGTGGTGGTGGTAATATTCATGCCTTCTGGAATGGTGGGCGTGTTCAACAGGCTTAAAAACAGGCTGGGCGGTGTAAGGAACGGCAGTCCGGCGGCAATTGAAGATGCGGGTGTTATTGGTGAATAAATTGGGGGTGATTTTATGAGTCCGGTACTGGAAATAAACGATCTGACAATCAGCTTTGACGGTTTCAAAGCCGTCAATAATTTAAGCACATCTGTAAAACAGGGGGATATACACTTTTTTATCGGGCCCAACGGGGCTGGAAAAACCACATTGCTGGACGCAATTTGCGGAAGGGTGAAGCCTGAGTCCGGCAATATTATTTTTCATAACGGAAGCGATGTGACCAGGCTTTCGGAGCATGAGATCGTAGAACTGGGCATTGGAAGGAAGTTTCAGGTGCCTTCGGTATTCAACGGAATAACTATTTATGAAAACATGGAGCTGGCGGTGGTTAAGTCAAGGTCGCTCTATTCCTCCCTGTTTGCAAAACTGACAAAGGAACAGAATGAGAGAATCAAATACGTTTTGAACATAATTGGCCTGTACGACGACCGGTACAGAACGCCGGCAAAATTGTCCCATGGGCAGAAGCAATGGCTTGAGATCGGTATGCTGCTGGTGCAGCAGCCTGAGATCATGCTGCTTGACGAGCCGGTGGCGGGAATGGGAAGAAAAGAGACTGAAAAGACGGGGGAGCTTCTGAAGGAAATATCAAAGCAGTGCTCCGTAGTGGTGGTAGAGCATGACATGGAATTTGTCAGGGAGTGCGCCAATACGGTAACGGTGCTTCATGAAGGCGCGCTGCTGGACGAGGGCAAAATGGAAACGGTACAGAAAAACCCCAGGGTAATAGAAGTATACCTGGGACGTGGCTAGCAATAAAATTATTCTATTTGAGTAAAAAGCCTTCAACCTGGTTATAAGCCGGAATATATACCGGATCATATATGAGGAGGGATCACATGCTTGATATAAAAAATCTGAACGCATATTACGGGGAGAGTATTATTCTGAGAAATATCACTATGAAAATAGATGAAGGCAAGGTAGTTTGCGTGCTGGGCAGAAACGGAGTGGGAAAAACCACTCTTCTCAAAAGCATAATGGGACTGGTGAAAACACAGGGCGGCAGCATTGCCCTGGACGGGGAGGAGCTTAAAAAAATGCCCACCTACACCAGGGCAAAAAAAGGCATTGGCTATGTCCCCCAGGGGAGGGATATATTTCCCCAGCTGAGTGTATATGAAAATCTGCTGCTCGGGCTTGAGAGGAGCAATACAAAAAGTGCCGTAGATGAAAGTGTATACGAGCTCTTTCCCGTGGTAAAGTCCATGCTGCACAGAAGAGGAGGTGACTTGAGCGGAGGTCAGCAGCAACAGCTGGCAATAGCCAGAGCGCTTGTATCAAATCCTAAACTGCTGCTTCTGGATGAGCCCACGGAAGGTATTCAGCCTTCTATTATCCAGGATATTGCAAAAGTGCTTAAAAAGCTTAAAAACCGCGGAGATATAACAATGCTGATCGTGGAACAATATCTGGAGTTCGTTCTCGAGGTGGCGGATTATTTTTTCCTTATAGACAAGGGCAGAATAATAATGGAGGGTGAGACAGCGGCGGCGGACGCGGAAAAAATCCAGGAAAAAATGGCAATTTAAAACAAGACAATGGTCAATTGGGAGGTATGGTATGCATTTAACACCGAAGGAAACTGAAAAGCTCATGCTGCATTTTGCGGGAGAGCTGGCGAAAAAGCGGAAGGACAGGGGCCTGAAGCTCAACTATCCCGAGGCGATAGCCTATATAAGCGCGGAGCTTATGGAGGCGGCCCGGGACGGGAAAACCGTCACGGAGCTCATGCGTCTGGGGGCGCAGCTGCTGACTGCCGAGGATGTAATGGAAGGGGTGGGCTCAATGATCCATGAAATACAGATCGAGGCCACCTTTCCAGACGGAACGAAACTGGTGACGGTGCACAATCCCATAAGGTGAGGAATGCCAGTAAAATTCATATTTGTTAAAAAATCTGCCGCGTATGCGGCTTATGGAGGTTTATATGATACCCGGCGAATATTTTATTGAGAATGAAAGCATAACGTTGAATAAGGGACGGAAACAGGTATCCATAAAGGTTTCCAATACCGGTGACAGGCCTGTGCAGGTCGGGTCACATTTCCATTTTTTCGAAGTTAATAAATGCCTGGACTTCGACAGGAAAAAAAGCTTCGGCATGAGGCTGGATATACCTTCGGGAACTGCTGTCAGGTTTGAACCCGGAGAGGAAAAGGAAATAGAACTTACCGAGTTTAGCGGCAACAGGGCGGTTTTCGGATTGAATGGACTCACTTCCGGAAGCCTGGACGACGGCAATGTAAAGGAAAAAGCATTTGAAAGGGCTGAAAAACTGGCTTTTAAAGGAGTGGAAAACAGATGAGCTACAGTATGGGAGGCAAGGAATATGCCGGCATGTACGGACCTACCAGGGGAGACCGGGTACGGTTGGCGGACACGGATCTGATCCTGGAAATAGAAGAGGATTACACGGTTTACGGGGATGAAAGCAAGTTCGGGGGAGGAAAATCCATACGGGACGGTATGGGGCAGTCTTCGTCGGTTTCAGGGGACCAGGGCGCTCTGGATATGCTTATAACAAACGCAGTGGTAATAGATACCTGGGGCATAGTTAAGGGAGACATAGGGATAAAGGACGGCAAAATCGTAGCAGTGGGCAAGTCGGGCAACCCTGATATCATGGAAGGCGTTACGCCGGGACTTGTCATAGGCGCTTCCACAGAGGTCATTGCCGGAGAAGGGCTCATAGCCACAGCCGGAGGGATAGACACCCATATTCACTTCATATGCCCGCAGCAGATCGAAACAGCCCTTTACAGCGGCATAACCACCATGATAGGCGGAGGGACAGGGCCTGCGGACGGCACAAATGCCACCACCTGCACACCGGGAAGATATAACATGTTCAGAATGCTTGAAGCGGCGGAGAGCTTTCCCATGAACCTGGGCTTCCTGGGAAAGGGAAACGCTTCCTTTGAGGAGCCTCTGGCAGAGCAGATCCGGGCCGGGGCAATGGGCCTCAAGCTGCATGAGGACTGGGGCACGACTCCAAAAGCTATCGACACCTGCCTGAGTGTAGCGGACCTCTATGACGTTCAGGTGGCAATACACACGGATACTCTGAACGAGGGCGGATTTGTGGAGGATACCATCAATGCCATAAACGGCAGGACCATACACACCTTTCATACCGAAGGCGCCGGAGGAGGCCACGCCCCGGATATTATAAAAATAGCGGCATTGCAGAATATCCTGCCTTCCTCCACAAATCCCACAATGCCCTTTACCGTAAATACCATAGATGAGCATCTGGATATGCTTATGGTTTGCCACCATCTGGACAGCAAAATACGTGAAGATGTGGCTTTTGCGGATTCCAGGATACGCCCGGAAACAATTGCGGCGGAAGACATCCTTCACGATATGGGAGTGTTCAGTATGATGAGCTCTGATTCACAGGCTATGGGAAGAGTCGGGGAAGTCATTATCAGGACCTGGCAGGCGGCGGATAAAATGAAGAAGCAAAGGGGCGCCCTGAGCCAGGACAGCGGCAGAAACGACAATACGCGTATTAAAAGATATATAGCAAAATACACCATAAATCCGGCCTTGACCCATGGAATATCAAATTATGTGGGTTCTCTGCAAAAGGGAAAGCTGGCGGATATCGTACTCTGGAAGCCGGCAATGTTCGGGGTGAAGCCCGAGATGATACTGAAGGGCGGGTTTATCATAGCCAGCAAAATGGGGGATGCCAACGCCTCAATCCCAACGCCGCAGCCGGTGATCTATAAAAATATGTTCGGAGCTTACGGTCTGGCAAAAAACAGCACATGTATGACCTTTGTATCAAAGCTGTCGCTGGAAACGGGAGTGCTGGAGCCATTGAAGCTCCGGAAGACACTGGTCCCGGTAAGCGGCTGCAGGACCGTTTCAAAGAAGGATATGATCTTAAACAACGCAACTCCCCGGATCGAAGTAAATCCGGAAACCTATGAGGTGAGAGTGGATGGTGAGCACATAACCTGCAAGCCCATGGAAAAGCTGGCGCTTGCACAGAGGTATTTTCTCTTTTAATGTACTTTCTATATTAGAGATATTTTCCGATTTGGGCCAGCGGTCAAAACTATTGGAATTATTATATAAAATGGAAAGTAATTATTTAATTGTCTATAAAAATAAAAAAGGAGGCCTGTATGATTATTGAAGGCATTGTTTGCAACACGCCGGAAACTGTGGACTTGCAAGGGTTTGACATTGATTATGTGGAAATAGAGTGGTATGAGGTTTCAAAAAAGATACTGCATAAAACCAGCAGGAAGGGCATGGACGTGGGTATCAGATTGGATATGGACCGTGCCCTGAAGCACGGGGATATTCTCTGGATCGAAGGGAATAAAGCCCTTGTTGCGGAAATCCCGGAATGCCAATGCATAGTATTAAAGCCGGAGTCGCTGATTGCTATGGGAAAGGCCTGCTATGAAATCGGGAACAGGCACGCGCCGTTATTTTACCAGAATGACGAGCTGCTTCTGCCATATGACGAGCCAATGCTGCAGGCTTTGAAAAAGTGTGGGTTTGACGCCCGCAAAAACAACGCACGACTAATTTCTCCACTGGGAGGACAAACAGATGGACACTCACACCAACACCAGCATGGGCATGAGCACGCCCACTCCCATAAAAAATGGGAATACGCCGCTGCAGCCATGGCTGTACCTGCTGCACATCAGCGATCCAATGCTCCCTATCGGAGGGTTTACGCATTCCTACGGCCTGGAGACCTATGTCCAGAAGGAACTGGTAAACAGCAGTGAAGCGGCGGCAAAATATCTGGAATGCTATCTGAGGCATAACTATCTGTACAATGACCTGCTGGCCATGAGGCTGGCCTGGGAATTCACCGAGGCGGGGAATATGGACGGGATAGTGGAACTGAACAACATATTATGCGCCTCCAAACTGCCGGAAGAGCTGAGAAACGCCGGTACGAAGCTTGGATTGCGCCTTATTAAGATACTTGAAAAAATATTGGAAGAAAATGATTTTTTCCGTGAATTTATGGAGGCGGTAAAGGCTGAAAAGTGTGAAAGCAATTACAGCGTGGTTTTCGGAATTGCCGCGTTTCTGATGAATGCGGCAAGGAACGAAGCAATGTGCGCCGTCACATACAGTACGGCTTCCGCAATAATAAACAATTGCGCCAAATTGATACCAATAAGCCAGATGGACGGGCAGAAAATACTTTTCCAGGCACATGGGACAATAGAGGAGATAATTGAAACTGCCTGCGCGCTTGGAAAGGAGGAACTGGGTGTGAGCGGCACAGGCTTTGACATCAGGTCCATGCAGCACGAGAGGCTTTACACCAGGATTTATATATCATAACATAACATACGGATTATACTGAGCAACATATATCCGGAGTATACTGCAACGTACATCCTGTGTATACTGTGGCATGTATCTGATTATACGGTAAGGGTATACCGGATCAAAAGGTATAATCCCCGTATACGCCATTGTACCGCAGAAGCTGTCTTTGAAGCCAATTGCCATCGGCTGAAGCAGCATTCGCTGAAGGCGGAGGTTTAAACCGTAATTGACTTTATGACAATTAACCGGAAAGGAATATTTTATTATGGGATATGTTAAAATAGGCATCGGAGGGCCGGTAGGCTCCGGAAAAACGGCGTTGATAGAGAGGCTCACAAGAAAGCTGTCGGGAGAGTACAGCATCGGAGTGGTGACCAATGATATATATACAAAAGAGGACGCGGAATTTCTGATCAAAAACAGCACCCTGCCGGCAGAGCGGATTGTGGGCGTTGAGACCGGAGGCTGCCCGCACACCGCAATACGTGAGGATGCCTCCATGAATCTTGAGGCGGTGGAAGAACTCACAAACAAATTCAAGGACATAGAAATCGTATTTATTGAGAGCGGCGGAGACAATTTGTCGGCAACTTTCAGCCCCGAGCTTGCAGACGCCACCATATATGTGATCGACGTGGCCGAGGGCGATAAAATTCCGAGAAAAGGCGGCCCCGGCATAACAAGGT